>NZ_JABWRZ020000001.1:25000-349198 GCF_014269185.2 Pseudomonas oryzicola | reverse complement strand
CGCGAGATCAGCCTGACACGCCAGGCTCGCGGCGATGTCGCGCATGCCGCCAGAGGGATCTTGCAACGCGCGGCTGCGCAATGCCCCGCGCCAGGCCAGCAGGACGGCACGCTCCCTGGGCCTCAATGGGCGCTGTGACCAGGCTTCGAACACCCGCTGCCACTCGGCAACAGCCTGCATCTGGTTGGCATGGGGCAACGTCAGTTGCTGTTCGACAGGCATCCAGTGCAGTGCGTTACGCAGTGGCTCGTCCCATCCTTCGCACAACGGACCATTGGCCAGCAACTCGATCGCATCCGGGCAGGCACCCCGACGGGATTGCAAGTACATAGCCAGGGCCTGAATCGCTTCGAAGCAGCCAGGGCGTGCGACCAGTGCGTGGCGCAACCAGTAATAGCGAGGGTCTTGGTTTTCGCGGTCGGCTCGCCGGCTCAGGCAGGCTGGCAACGCCTGCGGCAGTTCGGCCAACGGTTGCAGCCCATGCCTCACCAGAAACGGCGCCACAGCCTCTTGCACTTCGACATCAGCATGGGCACTGGGCCGGAAGCGCGCCGGCTGACCCTGGAACAACTCGACCAGCCAGCCCGGCTCACGAAACTGTGCACAGACATGCAGCATGCCAATGGCTGCCGCCACGGGCTGGGTGGAACGGCCCATGGCCCGTAGCAGGTGCGCAGTCGCTGTTTCGCAGATTTGCTCGACAGCAAGCGCACGCGCCGCGTTGTGCCTGCCACTTTCCTGCACCTGGCAAGCCCGCTGGAAACAGTGAAAGCCCATTACCACCTGCGGGTGATAAGCCTTGGGGCAGGCGTCGATCCAAGCTTTGAGCACCTGGCTCAGGGCCCTGTCACCCTGGCAGTCCAGGTCGGCCAACAGGTGCCCTTCGACAGCTGCAAGGTAGAGGGGAAATTCACCGGCCGGAGCTTGGCGCCATTGCCCTTCGAGGTTGTCGAAAAAGCGGTTGAGTTCACCGAATGCGTTGGCCTGCACCAGGTCGCGGATTATCTGCCGCGTGCGGGTTAGCGTTTGCACGAGAGCACTACCTCAAGTCCATTTGAAGGAAGCTGCGGTGCCATCCCATGGCAACCGCTGTTGCCCAACAACACTAAGCCATACCTGGCACTTGCGCAAAGTGATTGGATCCATTCTCTGCGCCGCATCAAGGTCTGCAGCAGAACCTGCCTCGAAAAACCCGGATGCACACTTCCTGCGCTCGCCTGGAGGGCGCCCGCTATGCTTGCACAGCCGCAGGAAGCGGCATTTTTCAGCGACAACGGAGCGTCCATGTCCCTAGCCCTCGTCCACAGCCGCGCCCAGGTGGGCGTACAGGCACCAGCGGTCAGTGTCGAAACTCACCTGGCCAATGGTTTGCCCCATCTCACCCTGGTCGGCCTGCCGGAAACCACGGTCAAGGAAAGCAAGGACCGGGTGCGCAGCGCCATCGTCAATTCCGGGTTGAACTACCCGCCGCGGCGCATTACCCAGAACCTCGCACCCGCTGACCTGCCCAAGGATGGTGGGCGCTACGACCTGGCTATTGCCCTGGGCATCCTGGCCGCCGATGCCCAGGTGCCAACGGCCCCGCTTGCCGACCTTGAATGCCTGGGTGAACTGGCCTTGTCTGGCAAGCTGCGCCCGGTGCAGGGCGTGCTGCCCGCAGCACTGGCAGCACGCGAAGCAGGCAGGGCGCTGGTGGTGCCACGGGAAAACGCCGAGGAAGCCAGCCTGGCTGGCGGGCTGGTGGTGTACGCGGTGGGGCATCTGCTGGAACTGGTCGCCCACCTGAACGGCCAAGTGCCGCTGCCGCCCTATGCAGCCAACGGCCTGATACTGCAACAACGGCCCTACCCGGACCTGAGCGAGGTGCAAGGCCAGCTGGCAGCCAAGCGCGCATTGCTGTTGGCGGCGGCCAGAGCGCATAACCTCTTGTTCACCGGACCACCCGGCACCGGCAAGACCTTGCTCGCCAGCCGCCTGCCGGGGTTGCTGCCACCGCTGGATGAGCATGAGGCACTGGAAGTGGCTGCGATCCAGTCGGTGAGCGGGCATGCTCCGTTGAGCAGCTGGCCGCAGCGGCCCTTTCGTCATCCGCACCACTCGGCCTCCGGCCCAGCGCTGGTCGGGGGCAGCAGCCGACCGCAGCCGGGCGAAATCACCCTTGCCCATCATGGCGTGCTGTTTCTGGATGAGCTGCCGGAATTCGAGCGGCGTGTGCTGGAAGTGCTGCGCGAGCCCTTGGAATCCGGCGAGATCGTGATTGCCCGGGCCCGCGACAAGGTGCGCTTCCCCGCCCGGTTCCAGCTGGTGGCGGCGATGAACCCGTGCCCTTGCGGCTACCTGGGCGATCCCACTGGGCGCTGTCGCTGCAGCACCGAGCAGATCGCGCGGTACCGCAACAAGCTGTCCGGGCCGTTGCTGGACCGTATCGACCTGCACCTGACTGTGGCCCGCGAGAGCACCACGCTGAATAACCAGCCTTGCGGTGAAACCAGTGCCGATGTCGCCGCCAAGGTTGCCGAAGCACGCGACGTGCAGCAGAGACGACAGGGATGCGCCAATGCGTTTCTCGACCTTGAGGGGCTGCGCCGCAACTGTGGACTGGCAGCGGCAGACCAGGCCTGGCTGGAGAGTGCCTGTGAACGGCTGACCCTGTCGTTGCGCGCGGCGCACCGCTTGCTGAAGGTGGCGCGAACACTCGCCGATCTGGAAGGTAGCCAGGCGATTGGACGGGTGCACCTGGCCGAGGCCCTGCAGTACCGGCCGGGGAGCAGTTAGCTTGTCAGGGCTGCGATGGGCCACCAAACGGCCCCAACATCCATCAGGCAACCTTGCTCCGGCAGAAAAGCCCGGCAACCGAATAGGCCCCCGGCCCCGTCAAGGCAAGCCCGCCATAAAGCGCCACCAGCAACCAGGCAAACTGCCCCTGTTCCAGGGTCCAGTCCGGGTGCACCACCAACAGCGCTATCAGCAATACCGCCAGCACCGGCAGGCAAGCCAGACGTGCAGCGACGCCGAGCATCAGCAGCAGCGGGCAGGCCACTTCGGCAAATACCGCCAGCCCCAACGTCAGCGGTGCACCCAGGCCGAAGGGATCTTCAATGCGCTGCAGCTCTGCGCTCCAGTTCAACAGTTTGGGTAGACCATGGATGAACAGCAGCAGCAAAGCGGCCATGACCCGCAGGAACAACAGGCCACTGGCAGTCAGGATTGGCGATTGCGCGTCGAGGAAGGGCTTCAGGCGAGGCATGGCAGGGCTCTCTGGTCGATCAGCCCGCGAGCATTGCGCAGCGGCAGCTGGATTGATTGTGCAGGTGTGCTGAGTCGACGTGCAGTATCGGCGCGGAGCCCGCGCATCACCGGCTGACGGCAAATGCCTGTTCTACAGCCTTGAGCAGCACCTCTTCAGAAAACGGCTTGCCCAGGCAGGCCAGCGCCCCCTGCCCCATCGCCGCCTGCACCGAGCCATCATCCCAATGCGCCGACATGCAGATCACCGGCATGCGCCAGCTCCGCTGCGCCAGCTCACGCTGTACCTCCAGCCCGCCCATGCCCGGCATCTTCAGGTCCAGCAACACACAGCTCGCCTCGCCCGCCAGTGGCGATTGCAGGAAGGCTTCCCCTGCGGCAAACGTCAGGGTCTCGAAGCCCGCCGAACGCAGCAGGTTGGCCAGGCTTTTGCGCACCGACGCATCGTCGTCGACAATGCACACCCCTCTGCTCATGCGCCGCCCAGGCCCTCAGGTCGTGCTCCGAGGACGTTGTGCATGGCCACCAGCTCCACCAGCGAGCGGGACTGCATCTTGTTCATGATGTTCTTCTTGTGCACCTTGGTCGTCACCTCGCTGGTGCCGATCTGCCTGGCGATCTGCTTGTGCGACAAACCGTCAACCACCAGCGAGAACACCTGGCGTTCACGCTGGGTCAGGCGCTGGTACTTTTCCTCGACCTGCCGCGCGTGGTGCCACTTGCGCCCCTCGGCCACGGCACGGGTGCGCACCGCCTGCAACAGGGTCAGCAACTGGTCTTCCTCGAACGGCTTGGTCAGGAATTCCACCGCCCCGGCACGCATGGCCTGGACGGTCATCGGGATAGTGCCGAAGCCGGTCATGAACACAATCGGCCAGGGCAACGCCAGCCGGCGCAGCGCCTCCTGTACCTCCAGGCCGCTGGTGCCGGGCAAGTGCATGTCCAGCAGCAGGCAGGCACAAGGCGTTGCCAGGCAAGCTTCGAACAGCGCCTCGGCATTGGCAAACAAGTGATGCGGGATGTCCTGCGAGCGCAACAGGCGGCCCAGAGCAGTGCGTACTGACGGGTCGTCATCCACGACCAGTACCGGCACCTCCAAGCGCTCACCAAGCGGCTCGACCGTCTCGGCCACGCTGCGCAGCAATGCCTTGCTCATCGCCTGGCCTGGCACTTCGAGGCTGATTTCGGCGGCCAGACGATAACCCCGGCGCGGAACGGTCTGGATCAGGCCACGGTCGCCAAAGGCCTTGCGCAGCAAGGACACCTGCACCTGCAGGTTATTGTCCTCGACCACCGTGCCGGCCCACACCTGGCTGAACAACTCTTCCTTGCCGACGACCCGGCCGTTGGCCCTGATCAAGGTGGCCAGTACCTCGAAAGCACGCCCACCCAGGAGGATCGGCTTGCCGTCGACAAAGACTTCGCGCCGCTCCAGCGACACCTGGGCATTGCCTATTCGGATCATGGCTTCCTCGCGCGGGCACGGGCGTTTTCGCTGCCTGGGCAGCCTAGGCCAGCGTACGCGTTCAGACAATTATCCCGAGGGATAGGTTGGCTTGAGGACTATACAAAAGCCCGCCAGCCCCAAGGGGACGATAACGGACAACAGCGTTCCCGTTCCTGCCAAGCATGCTGCAACCCGCATCCGTGCTGGGCTCGCTGCGTATACTCGCGCCTCAGGATGTCGCTAGCAGGGGGTGCTCTATGCTCGATGAACGCCTTGCCCACAGGCCCATCGATTACGACCAGTCAATCGACGAGGGCTGGCTGAACCGATGCGAGATCAGCGCACTGGGCCAGGAAGGCGAGCTCAGCTACTTCCGCCTGCGCGACCCGGCTACCCACCAGGCCTGGATAGCCGTGCGCGCCCCGCTCGAGGCCCCCACTGCCTGCCAGCGCCTGGAACGTGACTACCGCTTGCAACTGGACCCGCAGTGGGCGGTAATCCCGTCGGCATTCGTGCGCTCGGCCGAAGGCCCTTTGCTGGTGTATCCGGCCGGCCGCTCAGTCGCCGACCTGATCGCTGAAGGCCCGGTGGCGCTGGCGCCGTTTCTCGACATCGCGGTGAATGCTGCCCATGCACTGGCGCAGGCGCACGAACGCAATGTGCTGCACGGTGCGCTGCAACCCGGGCATGTGTGCCTGCACGCCCAGCAGCGGCTGCGGCTGGGCTTCTTTCGCGCCGACCCAGCACAGCGGATCAGCGAACAGGGCATTCCGCTCGGCAATTGGGCCTACCTGGCGCCGGAACAGGTTTGCCCGCACGGTAGCAGCAGCGATCGCCGCAGTGACATCTATGCCCTGGGCGCGATCCTCTACCAGCTATTGCTGGGCGAACTGCCATTGGCCGGGCGCGACATCCAGCACTGGCGCCAGCTGCATGCCGGCGTACAACCGCGGGCGGCCTGCGAAGTGAACAACGACGTGCCGCAACCGCTCAGCCTGATCCTGGCCAAGGCCTTGGCCAAAGAGCCGGATGCCCGCTACCAGAGCGCGCGCGCCCTTGCAGTGGACCTGGCTCACTGCCAGCGGCAGTGGGCCGCCAGCCAGACCATGGCACCCTTCACCCCAGGTTGCGCCGACCCGGTCGCGCCCAGCCGCGCACGCCTGTATGGTCGCAGCGCCGAGCAACAGGCCATCGCCCTGCTGCTCCAGGCCATGCGCCGCGACAGCAAGCCACAGGTGCTGCTCATCAACGGTGCTGCCGGCATGGGCAAGTCGAGCCTGGTCGAAGCCGCACTCAAGGCCGACGCCGAGGGCTACCGGGCCGTCGGCAAATGCAACAGCCTGGCCCAGGCCGTGCCCTACACGCCCTGGGTTGAAGTACTCGGTGCGCTGACCACTCAGTTGCTTGCCACCAACAGCCAGGATCTAGACACCTTGCGTCGCGAGATCCTGCGCCGCATCAAAGGCCATGGCCGTCTGCTCGGCAAACTGGCCCCGGACCTGCAACTCATCCTTGGCCCGATGCCCCAACTACCGGCCAAGCTCACGCGCCTCGGGCTGCACAAGGAACTGCATGCGATCATCGAGTTCCTGCAGGTGTTCAGCCGCCCTGGGCAACCGCTGGTGTTGTTCTTCGACGACCTGCAATGGGCCGACGACGCCACCCGGCAACTGCTGGCCCAACTGCTGGCTGACGCACCCGCTAACCTGCTGCTGATTTTCGCCCGCTGCAACGACGCGCCCTCCAGCAGCCCGCCACTGGCCATACCGGCAACGCTGCGCAGCACCACGCTGAACCTGCAGCCGTTGGCTGTGGAGGCGGTGACCGAGCTGATTGGCGAACGCTATCACGTCACCGCCGAGGACGCGTTACCGCTGGCCGAACGGGTGCACGACAAGACGGCCGGCAATCCGTTCTTCATCAACCAGATCCTCAAGGCCATGGTCGAAGACCAGCTGTTTACCTTCGACACCCAGGCCATGCGCTGGTCGTGGTGCCTGCAGGCCGTGGCCCGACACTGCTACGCCGATAATGTCGCCGACCTGATGGTCCAGCGCCTGGCACGCCTGCCGGCAGCGCAACGCGAGCTGTTGCGGGTCGCCAGCGCGGCGGGCAGCCGCTGCGATGAGCGCCTGCTCCGGCAGGTGCTCGCGCAGCCGCCTGGCGAACCGTTGAAAGCCTTGATTGGCGCGGGTTTCCTGCAACCGGGCCAGAACGGCCTGAGCTTCACCCATGACCGCGTGATGGAAGCCGCTTATGCACTAACCGCCGCGCACGAGCGCCCCTCGCTGCATGCCTGCATTGCCTTGGCCATGCGCAAGGCTTGGCCAGGGCACCTGCACGAGGTGCTGTTCGAGCTCGCCAGCCAGCTGCAACGCGCCAGCCCATGCGGGTTTGCAGCGGATGACTGCGAAGCGTTCCTGCAACTTTTGCGCGAAGCCGCAGCACGCGCGCGCGACGGCGGTGCCTTCGAGCAAAGCGCTGACTATCTGCACACTGCCGAGCAGTTGCTGCACCACTGTGCCTCGCTGGAAAGCCGCGCCACGCATGGCTTTGCCATCGCCTGCATGGCAACCGAGTGCGACATCCAGCTGTCGCGAGCGGGCACCGCCGAGGCCCGTCTCACTGAGTGCCGCCAGCGCGCACGCTCGCTGTTGGACCAGGCGCGGGCGTGCCGGCTGCAGGCACTGCTGCAAACCCTGCGCGGCGATTACCAGGCGGCTATCGACAGCGCCCTGTGCGGCCTGGATTTGCTGGGTATGAGCCCGGTACGGGGCGTCGACTGGCAACAGGTCGAAGCCAGTCATGCCCAGGTACAGGCTTTGGTCGAACAGAAAGGCCGGCATTGCCTGGAATCGCTGCCGCGCACCGACTCGGAGGAGGTAGCGGTTGCTATCAGCCTGCTGGCCACGCTGTCATCATCGTTTTTCGTGAAGGACGACATCTGCTTCCTGCACCTGGCCAAACTCATGGAGATATCGCTGCTGCATGGCGTTGCCCCAGGCAGTACCTACGGTATGGCCTGGTACGGGGTGATGATTGCCGAGCGGTTCGGCGCTTACCATGACGGCCATGCCTGCTGCCTGGCCGCGCTCAAGCTGATCGAACGGCACGGTTTCGAGGCTGACTTGACCAGCGTGCTGCTGGCCCTGGACCAGGTCAGCGCCTGGACCTCTCCCATGGAGTTCGCCCGCCGCACGGCGCTGGATGCGGTCGATTCGGCGCGCCTGAGCGGCGACTTGGCAATGAGCTGCTATGCCCGCAACCACCTGGTTTCCGACTCGCTGTTCATGGGCCGCTACCTGCCAGAAGTGGTCGAAGAAGTGGCGCAAGGCCTGGCCACCGTGCGGCGCAACGGCTACCGCGATGTCGAACAGATCCTGCAGGCCCAGCAAGCGTTCGTCGCCACCCTGAGCGGCATGCCCTGCCCGGCCTCGGCTACCCCCTCGAAATCGCCCACTACGCGGTTCTTCCAGCACCTGTTCACCGGCATGGGCGCCTTCTACATGGGCAATATTGCGCAGGCCATGCGTAACCTGGCACTGGCCGCTGACAACGCGTGGGCGGCACCGGCGCATATCAACCTGGCCGACTACCACTTGTTCCGCGGCCTGGCCCTTGGCAGCCCGGAGGCACCCGGCTGCCTGACCGACAAGCTGCGCGAACTGCAGGCCGTGCGCGAACGCTTCAGCCGCTGGGCCGGATTCAACCCGGCCACCTTCCGCAACAAGCTGCTGCTGATCGAAGGCGTGATCGCCAAGCTCGAAGGCGACGGCCTGGCCGCGATCCGCTGCTTCGACCAGGCGCAGATCGCTGCCACCGCCGCCGGCTTCATCCACGAGCAAGCGCTGGCCCATGAACAACTGGCCGAGGTGTGCATCCCCAGCGGCCTGATTTCCGGCGCCAACCTGCACCTGCGTATCGCCCGCGACTGCTTCCATATCTGGGGCGCGACCGGCAAGGTGCACCAGTTGGAGACGCTGCACCCGTTCCTGCGCACCCAGCCAATCCAGGAGACCTATCGCGCCACCCAGCAGGCCAAGCTGGACCTGGAAGCCGGCATCGAAGCCGCACGGGCGCTGTCCGAGGAAGTGCTGCTCGAAGGCCTGATCGAAACCCTGATGGGCCACCTGACCCAGCATTCCGGCGCCGATCATGGTGCGTTGCTGATCGTCAGCGGCGCCGAGTTCCAGATGGCCGCCCTCGCCTATATCGATGATGACGGGTTGCACGTGAGCATGGACAACTGCCAGAAGTTCATGACCCAGGCGCCGTTGTCGGTCATCAACGCCACCATGCGCACCCGCAAGCCGCTGGTACTCAACGATGCGCTCGGCGATTGCCCGGAAGCCTTCCGCCAGCAGCTGCAGGCGCGCAACGCCCGCTCGGTGCTATGCCTGCCGCTGGTGATCCAGGGCGTGCTGATCGGCCTGGTGTACCTGGAAAACCGCCTGGTGCCGAACCTGTTCGGCAGCCAGCGCCTGGCCATGCTGGAAATTCTCGCCTCACAGGCAGCGGTATCGCTGCAAACCGCCAAGTTCTATACCCGCCTGGCCGAAGACAACCAGGCCCGCGCCCAGATGGAAGCCGAACTGCGCCGCTCGCGGGCCGAGCTGGCGCGCAGTGCACACCTGCAGGTGATGAACGAGTTGTCGGCATCCATCGCCCACGAAATCAGCCAACCGCTGCTGGGCATCGCTTCCAACGCCGCGGCCAGCCTGCGCTGGCTGAAGCGCGCCAAACCCGACCTGGAAGAAGCGATTGCCGGCCTGGAAGACATCCGCAACGACAGCGAACGGGCCGCCAACATCGTGCGGGCGTTGCGGGCGCTGGCCAAGCAGTCGCCGATGCAACTCAAGGCAGTGAAGCTGGACGAACTGATCCGCGAGGTGGTGCGCCTGACCTCGGCCGATGCCGCCAGGAGCCGGGTCGACGTGCAGACGCAGTTGCAGGCCGGGGTGTGCGTGACAGCCGACCCGGTGCAGTTGCAACAGCTGGTATTCAACCTGATCACCAACGCCCTGGAAGCGCTGGCGGGGTATCGCAGTGACGGGGTGCTGCGGATTGCCTCGGCGCTGGTCGAGAACGGGGTGGAGATCTGCGTGGACGACAACGGGCCGGGGATCGCTGCGGACGAGCGCGAGCGTGTATTCGAGGCGTTCCACACCACCAAGAGTGGTGGCATGGGCATGGGTTTGGCGATCTGCAGCTCGGTGGCCCAGGCGCACGGCGGGCAATTGCAGGCGCTGGTGTCACAGTTGGGTGGGTGTCGAATTCGTTTCACCCTGCCGGTGAATCCTTCTTAGCCTGTGCCGGCCACTTCCCGGTTTATCCGCGAAGCAGCCGGCACAGGCCTATATCAACGCGAACTCAAGGCCGCATAGCTGTTCATCAGGTTGCGGTAGTTGGGGATGCGCTGCGACAGCAGGTTGCCCAGCCCTTCGATGTCGTTGCGCCAGTCGCGGTGCAGCTCACAGGCCACCGAGAACCAGTTCATCATCTGCGCACCTGCCTGGGTCATGCGCACCCAGGCCGCCTGCTGCACGGTCTCGTTGAAGGTGCCCGAGGCATCGGTCACCACGAACACCTCAAAGCCTTCCGCCAGCGCCGACAGGGTCGGGAAGGCCACGCACACATCGGTCACCACGCCGGCGATGATCAGTTGCTTGCGGCCAGTGGCCTTGATTGCCTTGACGAAGTCTTCGTTGTCCCAGGCATTGATCTGGCCTGGGCGGGCAATGTAGGGCGCGTCCGGGAACATTTCTTTCAGCTCGGGCACCAGCGGGCCGTTCGGGCCTTGCTCGAAGCTGGTGGTGAGGATGGTCGGCAGGCCGAAGAACTTGGCCAGGTCGCCCAGCGCCAGCACGTTGTTCTTGAACTCGTTGGGCGAGAAATCCTGTACCAGTGAGATCAGGCCGGTCTGGTGATCGACCAGCAGCACCACGGCATCGTCTTTGTTCAAACGCTTGTAATCAGGTTGGCTCATGGGGGTGACTCCTTGGGTTGGGATAACGGGCCGGCACTGTCCGCAGGGGTTATACCGGCGGATAGCTTCGGCTTAAGAAAGTACCTGCGCCTGGCGCCAGGCCTTCGGTGGCTGGCCGACCAGGCGGCTGAAAGCGCGGGTGAAATGGGCCTGGTCGCAAAAGCCGCATTCCAGGCTCACGTGGGTGATGGGCGCCTCGGTGGCGAGCAGGCGCTTGGCCTTTTCCATACGCGCCAGCAGGCGCCAGGCCTGGGGCGAAAGGCCGGTGTTCACTTTGAACGCGCGGGAGAAATGGCTGCGGGTGAGGTTGCATACCGCGGCAATCTCGATGATCGACAGCGGGCTGTGCAACATCAGTTCCTTGGCCCGGCGCAGCCGCGCGGGCGTTAGTGCGCCGGGGGTTTGCAGCGGCGCTTCGGGCGTCCCAGGGTGCATGGCGACTCTCCTGTTCAATGGCAGAAAGTCTCGCCGCCAGCGCATGACAAAGTCCTGAGCCAAACCTGAATTGTTGTTAATTGTGCGCTGCTGACCCAGGCTGTTTTGCCGATACCTTAAGATGCGTTTCGTATTCAGCTTCCGGCCGCTGCCAGCGGCCGGCATTCAAGGCGAAAGAGGCATGCAGGAAAAACCCGCCCACCGCACCGTGGCCATGGTGCTGTTCAACGATGTATTGCTGCTGGATGTCACCGGCCCCATGGATGCATTCGCCATCGCCAACCGGTTCCTGCCTGCAGAACGGCAGTATCGGCTGCTGACCCTGGCCGACGGGCAAGCAGCGGTGCGTGGCTCATGCGGCCTGAAAGTGCTGGCTGACCGGCGCCTGGAAGACCTGCCGGAAGCCGTCGACCTGTTGCTGGTGCCAGGCGGCCCGGGGGCCTACGACATCGCCCTGCCCGCGATCGAGCGCTGGCTGCCCCAGGCTGTGCGTCGGGCCAGGCGCTTCGGCGCCATCTGTACCGGGGTATTCCTGCTGGGGCGGGCCGGGTTGCTGGATGGCTATCGCTGCACCACCCACTGGAACTACGTGGAGCGTCTGGCCCAGGCGTTTCCCCAGGCCAAGGTCGAAACCGAGCAGATCTATGTGATCGACCGCTGCCTGATCACTTCGGGCGGCATCACCGCAGGTATCGACCTGGCGCTGGCGGTGGTCGCCGAAGATCACGGCAAGGCGCTGGCCCTGGACGTAGCCAAAGTGCTGCTGGTCGCCCGTCATCGCCAGGGCGGGCAGACGCCCTATGGGCCATTGCTGGCGGCGGTGCCGCGGGATGACTCGCCGATTGCCCGGGTACAGGCGTACATCGTCGACCATATCGAGCAGGCGTTCACCGTACAGAAGATGGCCGACCTGGTGGCCATGAGTGGGCGCAACTTTGCCCGTACGTTCCAGCGCGAGGTGGGCATCACGCCGTTGCAGTACCTGCAGAACGCGCGCATCGACCGGGCGCGCAAGTTGCTGGAAGGCAGCGACCTGCCGTTGAAGGTGGTGGCCGCACGCTGCGGCTTTGGCAGCGACCGGCACATGCGCAAGGTGTTCTGCGAGCGGATTGGCATGACGCCTGCGCAGTATCGGGCGCAGTTTGGTGGCGGTGAATAGTCGGATCTGCGCTGCCTTCTTCGCGGGCACGCCCGCTCCCACAGCGATAACACCGGCCTCAGGGGCAGTGTTGTACCTGTGGGAGCGGGCGTGCCCGCGAAGAGACCACCATAGGTTGTCACCTGTACCGGGACAATGTTTCTCCCCAATAGCAGATTGTCCGACTCCATCACAACCCCCAGAATTGTCCGCCAAACTGGTCTAACGCTGCCCCGGCAGCTCATGGAGTACGAGCCAATGCCACACGAAGGCAGCCTTCTGCAAACCGCCGTGATCTTCCTGCTCGCGGCAGTCCTCGCCGTCCCCCTGGCCAAGCGCCTGCAGCTGGGGGCCGTGCTCGGCTACCTGCTTGCCGGGGTGATCATCGGCCCGCAGGCACTTGGCCTGATCCGCGACACCGAAAGCGTGGCGCACATTTCCGAACTTGGCGTGGTCTTGCTGCTGTTCATCATCGGCCTGGAACTGTCGCCCAAGCGCTTGTGGCTGATGCGCAAGGCGGTGTTCGGTGTCGGTACCGCCCAGGTGCTGCTGACCGGCGCAGTGATCGGCGCCATTGCCCTGCTCGGCTTCAGCCAGACGCTACCGGCAGCCATCGTGCTCGGCCTGGGCCTGGCGCTGTCGTCCACCGCCCTCGGCCTGCAGAGCCTGGCCGAGAGCAAGCAGCTCAACGCGCCACACGGTCGCCTGGCGTTCGCCATCCTGCTGTTCCAGGACATTGCCGCGATACCGCTGATTGCCCTGGTCCCGTTGCTGGCCGCCAGTGGCCCGGACACCAGCAGTGGCGATAGCCTGGGGCATGGCCTGAAGGTGTTCGCCAGCATCGCCGTGGTCATCGTCGGGGGCCGTTACCTGTTGCGTCCGGTATTTCGCGTCGTCGCCCGCACGCGCCTGCCGGAAGTGTCCACGGCCACCGCACTGCTGGTGGTGATCGGCACCGCCTGGCTGATGGAACAAGCCGGTATCTCCATGGCCCTGGGTGCGTTCCTTGCCGGCCTGCTGCTGGCCGACTCGGAATACCGCCACGAGCTGGAATCGCAGATCGAACCGTTCAAGGGCCTGCTGCTAGGGCTGTTCTTCATCAGCGTCGGCATGGGTGCCAACCTGCGCCTGCTGCTGGACATGCCGCTGGTGCTGCTGGGCCTGACCCTGTTGCTGGTGGCGGTGAAGCTGGTGCTGCTGATCGGCGTCGGCCGTCTGGCCGGTGGCCTGAGCAGCGCCAGTGCGCTGCGCCTGGGCATGGTGCTGGCTGCAGGCGGCGAGTTCGCCTTCGTGGTGTTCAAGCTGGGCAAGGACCAGGGCCTGTTCGACGCCCTGACCTACGACCTGCTGTTGATGACCATCACCCTGTCGATGGCGATCACCCCGCTGTTGATGATTGGCTGCGCTCGCGCCCTCAAGCGCCCGCAAGCAGTGCGTGAAGTGCCTGAGCAGTACAAGCAGATCCAGACCGACACGCCACGGGTGGTGATCGTCGGCATGGGCCGCATGGGCCAGATCGTCGCGCGCATCCTGCGCGCCCAGAAGATCCCGTTCATTGCCCTGGAAACTTCGGTGGACACCATCGAGATGACGCGCATGTTCGAGCAGGTGCCAGTGTTCTACGGCGACCCGCTGCGGCCTGAGGTGCTGCATGCGGCCAAGGTGGGTGAGGCGGAGTACTTCATCATCACCATCGATGATCCGGAGGCCGCCATCCATACGGCAGAGCGGGTCAAACGCCTGTACCCGCACCTGAAAGTGCTCGCCCGAGCGCGCAACCGCCAGCATGTGCACAAACTCGTGGATGCCGGTGCCGAACCGATTCGCGAGACGTTCTACTCCAGCCTCGAGATGACCCGCCGGGCATTGGTGGGGTTGGGCTTGAGCGACGAGCAGGCGGCAGACCGCATCGAGCGGTTTACCCAGCATGATGAAGAGGTGCTGGTGGCCCAGGGGCAGGTGCGCGATGACCGGGCCAAGGTGATGCAGACGGCCAAGGAGGCGCGGGTGGAGTTGGAGCGGTTGTTTGCTTCGGATGCGGATTGAGGCAGGTACAGCGAAACGACAAGAGGGCTTAGGCCCTCTTTTGGCTTTTGGAATTCAGGAGGCCGGCGAAGTGCCTGGCGGTATGTTGAGTCAATGCTACCAGGCGCATGCCTTGAGGTTTTCAGCGCCTGTGAGATCGAGCGCCGCCCGCGCGGCGCATCGCGGATAAATCCGCTCCTACATCTGTTTCGGGCCAGTTATTCCTGCACCATTGGCGCGCGCACCCTTGGCGTATGGCTGGAGATAGGTGGAGCGGCATGACCTCACAGGAGGGACCGACCCGAAACAGGTGTAGGAGCGGATTTATCCGCGATGCGCCGCGCGGGCGGCGCTTGATCTCACAGGCGCTGCAAATCTCAAGGCGAACCCTCGGCGGCCCTGGCACGCCATCAAGGCAGGCACATCGCCGCCATCCACAGACAAAAAAAAGGCCGACCCCGCAATCGGGGCCGGCCTTTTGACCAGAATCCTTGCTGTTACTTACCCGCAGTCAGCGCGTTGTAGCTGGTAATCAGATTGCGGTAGTCCGGGATGTGGTTGGAGCACAGCGCCGCCAGGCCTTCGATGTCGTTGCGCCAGTCGCGGTGCAGTTCACAGGCCACGCCGAACCAGGTCATCAGCTGCGCACCGGCCTGGCTCATGCGGTCGTGGGCAGCGTCGCGGGTCAGGGCGTTGAAAGTGCCGGAAGCGTCGGTCACCACGAACACGTCGAACTCTTCTTCCAGGGCCGACAGCGCCGGGAAGGCTACGCAGACCTCGGTCACCACACCGGCGATGATCAGCTGCTTCTTGCCGGTGGCCTTCACTGCCTTGACGAAGTCTTCGTTGTCCCAGGCGTTGATCTGGCCGGGGCGGGCGATGTACGGGGCGTCCGGGAACAGCGCTTTCAGCTCGGGTACCAGTGGGCCGTTGGGGCCTTGCTCGAAGCTGGTGGTGAGGATGGTCGGCAGGTTGAAAAACTTGGCCAGGTCGGCCAGCGCCAGCACGTTGTTCTTGAACGCGTCCGGCTCGATGTCACGCACCAGCGACAGCAGACCAGCCTGGTGGTCGACCAGCAGGACAGCGGCGTCGTCTTTGTTCAGGCGGTTGTAGGTGAATTTGCTCATGGTCTGTGCTCCCAAAGTTTTATGAATTTTTCAGCATTTCGAGGTGTTTCGCGTTGATGGGCACAGATTAAAATCACCACCTTTACGGCGGTAGATAGCAGAATTTGGCTTTAGCGTTCTGATATATGAACGATGGATTTGCAGGGGCTGTACCGGCCTCTTCGCGGGTAATCCCGCTCCCACAGGGATGGCGCCGGGCTTGAGCGCTGTGCAGCACCTGTGGGAGCGGGTTTACCCGCGAAAGGGCCGGCACAGGCAACCAAGTACCCGGAGACCGATCATTGGAAGACCTTAACTCCCTCTACTACTTCACCCAGGTAGTCGAGCACGGCGGTTTCGCCCCGGCCGGGCGGGCGCTGGACATGCCCAAGTCAAAGCTCAGCCGGCGCATCGCCGACCTTGAAGAGCGCCTGGGCGTGCGCCTGCTGCACCGCACCAGCCGCCATTGTTCGCTCACCGAGATCGGCCAGGCCTACTACAACCGCTGCCTGGCCATGCGCGTGGAAGCCGAGGGCGCGGCGGAGATCATCGAACGCAACCGCAGCGAACCGCGCGGCCTGGTACGCATCAGCTGCCCGACGACCCTGCTCAACTCCTGGGTCGGGCCGATGCTCACCCGCTACATGCTCAAGTACCCGCAGGTGGAACTGTTCATCGAGAGCACCAACCGCCGCGTCGACCTGCTGCACGAGGGTTTCGACGTCGCCCTGCGGGTGCGCTTCCCACCGCTGGAAAACACCGACATGGTGATGAAGGTGCTGAGCAACAGTACCCAATGCCTGGTCGGCCAGCCGCAGTATCTGGAGCAACTGCCCAAGGGCTTCGACCCACAGCTGCTCGGCACGCTGCCCAGCCTGCACTGGGGCAGCGCCCAGCGGGAATATCACTGGGAGCTGTTCCAGGGCGAGGACACCAGCCGCAGCATCGTCATCCCGCATACGCCGCGCATGGTCACCGATGACCTGTTCGCACTGCGTCATTTTGTGGTCGCCGGCGTAGGCATCGCACACCTGCCGCGGGTGGCAGTGCGCGAGGACCTGGCGGCTGGGCGGTTGGTGGAGCTGTTGCCGGGTTGGCACCCACGCTGCGGCATCGTGCATGCGATCTTCCCGTCGCGGCGCGGGTTGCTGCCGTCGGTGCGAGCACTGATCGATCATCTGGCCGAGGAGTTCGCCATCAGCGACATGGCATGAGTTCCGGGCAGTGTCACGCTGACTGCCCGCGGCCAAGGGTATCGCACATGGCTTGGGGCTGGAGGTGATCCTGTGCCGCGAAGAGGCCGGCACAGATGAAACAGATTCTCCAGCACACCCTTACAAGACCGCTGGCCTATGCTTGCGCCACAGTTCCGGATCATCCCCGCTGGAGCCCCCATGATCCGCGCCAACCCCGGACCAGGCCGCGCCCTGCTCGCCTCCCTCGCCCTCTGCCCGCTGCTCAGCCAGGCCGATGAAGCCGGCTGGTCGCTGGTCAGCCGCAACTATTTCCTGCACAGCGACTTCCGCTCCCCCTCCGGCAGTGGCCAGAACTATCGCCAGGAATGGGCCCAGGGCTTCATCGGCGACATCCGTTCCGTCTTCACCGAGGGTACGCTCGGCGTCGGTATCGATGCCCACGGTTTTCTCGGCTTCAAGCTCGACGGCGGTCGCGGCCATGCCGGTACCGGCCTGCTGCCGCGCGACAGCGATGGCCGCGCCGAGTCCGAATATTCCAGTGCCGGTGCCGCACTCAAACTGCGCCTGGGCGACACCCAGCTGCGCTATGGCGAGCTGACCGTGGAAACCCCGGTGTTCGATACCGCCGACAAACGCCTGCACCCCGAATACGCCACCGGCTGGTTGCTGGAAAACAGCAGCCTGCCCGACTGGCGCCTGCAGGCCGGGCGCTTCACCGCGTTCAACAATCAGGACAACAGCGCTACCCAGGATGATTTCAGCGGCTACGGCGCCAGCACCGACAACCGCGCCATCAGCCTGGCCGGCGCCACCTTCGCGCCCCCAGGCCCATTCGGCGCTGCGCTGTACGCCGGGCAACTGCAGGACACCTGGCGCCAGGCCTATCTCAACCTTAACCTTGCCGAGGGTGACTGGCGCCTGGACGGTAACCTGTACAAGACCCGCGACACCGGCAACGCCAGTGCCGGGGCGATCGACACCCTCGCCTACAGCTTGCTGGCCAAATACAGCTTCGGCGCCCACGGGCTGAGCCTGGCCTATCAGAAGGTCGAAGGCGATACTCCGTTCGACTTCATCGGTGGCGACTCCATCTACCTGGCCAACTCGATCAAGTACGCCGACTTCAACGGCCCCGGCGAACGCTCATGGCAAATGCGCTATGACCTCGATTTCGCCACCCTCGGCGTCCCCGGCCTGAGCCTGATGGGCCGCTACGTCAGCGGCCGCGGCATCGACGGCAGCCACGCCCCGGCGCGCGGCGCCTACGTAGGCCAGTATGGCGAGGGCGGCAAACACTGGGAGCGCGACATCGACCTTAAATACGTGGTGCAGTCGGGCGCCGCCAAGGACCTGAGCCTGTCGTTTTCCCATGTCAGCCACCGCGCCAACCAGGCCCAGGCCGGCGATGACATCGATCGCCTCTACCTGATCATCGAATACCCACTCAAAGGCAGCTTCTGACATGAGCACTTCCCCTGCTGGCGCCTGGAGCCCGTTGCGCAACACCACCTTCCGCATGCTGTGGATCGCCACCATCGCTTCCAACATCGGCACCTGGATGCATGAGGTGGGCGCCGGCTGGCTGATGACCACGCTGTCGGCCAGTCCGTTGCACGTGGCCCTGATCCAGGTAGCCGGCTCGCTACCAATGTTCTTCCTTGCCCTGCCGGCCGGCGCGGCGGCGGATATCGTCGACAAGCGCCGCTACCTGTTGCTGGTGCAACTGTGGATGTCTTCGGTGGCCGTGGTGCTGGCGGCCCTGACCCTGCTCGGGCTGATGAACGTCACCCTGCTGCTGGTGCTTACCCTGGCGTTGGGCATCGGCACGGCACTGATGATGCCGGCCTGGAGCGCGCTGACACCGGAGCTGGTAGGCAAGGACGACCTGGCCAACGCGGTGGCGCTTTCCAGTGTCGGTATCAATGTGTCGCGCGCCATCGGCCCGGCATTGGCGGGGGTGGTGGTGAGCATGGTCGGCCCATGGCTGACCTTTGCCCTGAATGCCATCTCGTTCGCCGGGGTGATCCTGGTGTTGTTCCTGTGGAAACGCGAGGTGAAGGAGCCACTGCTGCCGGCCGAGCGTTTCGTTGGAGCCATGCGCACCGGGCTGCGTTTCGCGCGTAGTGCCAAGCCGTTGCAGGCGGTGATGCTGCGTGCGCTGGCATTCTTTTTCTGCGCCAGTGCCGGTACTTCGCTGCTGCCGCTGATCGTGCGTGGCGAGATGCAGGGTACCGCCGCCGATTTCGGCCTGCTGCTGGCAGCCATCGGCATCGGCGCGGTGGCCGGCGCCACCTTGCTGCCACGCCTGCGCGAACGCATCAGCCGCGACCGCCTGGTGCTGCTGGCCAGCCTGCTGTATGCCCTGTTCCTGCTGGCCCTGGCGCTGGTGCGCAACTTTTATGTGCTACTGCCGGCGATGCTGCTCAGCGGCACGGCGTGGATCGCGGTGCTGTCCAACCTGCAAGTGGCGGCGCAGACCTCGGTACCGGCCTGGGTGCGGGCGCGGGCGTTGTCGGTGTACATCCTGATCTTCTTCGGTGCCATGTCCGCCGGCGGGCTGCTGTGGGGCACGCTGGCCAGCCATGCATCGATCACCCTGAGCCTGCTGCTGGCCGCAGGTGGCCTGGCACTGGGCACGCTGCTGACCTGCAAGGTGACGCTGCCGGAAACCGCAGCCGAGGAGCTGACGCCGTCACTGCATTGGCCGGTGCCGCTGCTGAGCGACGACATGGACAAGGAAAGCGGGCCGGTGATGGTCACCGTGGAATACCACATCGACCCGGCCAAGGCCGAGGCTTTCCAGCAGGCAGCGCGGGAGCTGGAGGCGATGCGCAAGCGCAATGGCGCGTTGTCGTGGGGGTTGATGCGCGACAGTGCGGACCCGGCGTTGTGGCTGGAGTTCTTCTTCGAGGAATCGTGGCTGGAGCATTTGAGGCATCACCACCGGGTAACCCGGGGTGAGCTGAAGATCGAGGCCAGGGTGCGGATGCTGCAGACCGATGGGGTGGAAGTGAAGATTAGGCATCTGTTGGCGGGTGGGGAGCACAAGGCTCACCATTGATGTCGGCCTTTCCGGCCTCTTCGCGGGCACGCCCGCGAAGGGGCCAGCACTGAAGGAACAAAAAAGGGGGCCAATAACTGGCCCCCCCTTTTTTCACATCAGCTCAGCTTAGAAAGCAAAGCACGAACAACCCAGCGCCCCCCAGAACCCCTGGAAGTCATTCACCGGCACACTCGAATGCCGTGCCTTCTCATGGCTGTGCGCATGCACCCCGCAAGGCCCGACACACTGGTGCGCCATTGCCGCAAGCGATGGCGTACCCACGCGCCAGTGGCCCGGCACCTTGGTCACCGGCGACCACTCCGGCAGCACCGGCACCTGTGGTGGGCCGAGCTTGTCGAATTCCGCTGCACCGTACACCACCTTGCCATCGACCACGGTCAGCACCGACTCGATGCCCTTGATCGCTTCTTCGTCGACGCTGAAGAAGTCCAGCGACAGTGCCGCCAGGTCGGCCAGCTGGCCCACCTTGATCTGCCCCTTCTTGCCCTGCTCGCTGGAGAACCAGGCGCTGCCCTGGGTGAACAGCTGCAATGCGGTATCGCGGCTGAGGCCTTCCGGGTACAGCTCCATGCCGCCGACGGTCTTGCCGCTGACCAGCCAGTACAGCGAGGTCCATGGGTTGTAGCTGGACACGCGAGTAGCGTCGGTACCGGCACCCACCGGCACGCCCATGTCGAGCATGCGCTTGATCGGCGGGGTCTGCTCGGCAGCCTTGGCGCCGTAGCGGTCGACGAAGTACTCACCCTGGAAGGCCATGCGGTCCTGGATGGCGATACCGCCGCCCAACGCACGCACGCGTTCGATGTTCTGCGGGGTGATGGTCTCGGCGTGGTCGAAGAACCACGGCAGGCCGTTGAACGGGATGTCGCGGTTGACCTTCTCGAACACGTCGAGCATGCGCGTGATCGATTCGTTGTAGGTGGCGTGCAGGCGGAATGGCCAGCGCTGCTCGACCAGGTGGCGCACCACCGGCTCCAGCTCTTGCTCCATGGTCTGCGGCAGGTCCGGGCGCGGCTCGAGGAAGTCCTCGAAGTCGGCGGCGGAGAACACCAGCATTTCGCCGGCGCCGTTGTGGCGCAGGAAATCGGTGCCGCTGTGCAGCTTGACGCTGGAGGTCCATTTACGGAAGTCGTCCAGCTCTTCCTTGGGCTTTTGCGTGAACAGGTTGTAGGCGATGCGCACGGTCAACTGGTTGTTGTCAGCGAGCTGCTGAATCACCTGATAGTCGTCCGGGTAGTTCTGGTAGCCACCGCCAGCATCGATGGCACTGGTCAGGCCCAGGCGGTTGAGTTCGCGCATGAACTGGCGGGTGGAGTTGACCTGGTACTCCAGCGGCAACTTCGGCCCCTTGGCCAGGGTGGCGTACAGGATCATCGCGTTGGGGCGAGCGATCAGCATGCCGGTCGGGTTGCCGAACTTGTCGCGCTGGATCTCGCCACCCGGCGGGTTGGGGGTGTCCTTGGTGTAGCCGACGGCCTTCAGCGCAGCGCGGTTGAGCAACGCGCGGTCATACAGGTGCAGCAGGAACACCGGCGTGTCCGGTGCGGCCTGGTTGATTTCCTCCAGGGTGGGCATGCGTTTTTCGGCGAACTGGAATTCGTTCCAGCCACCGACCACGCGCACCCACTGCGGGGTGGGCGTGCGCGCGGCCTGGTCCTTGAGCATGCGCAGGGCATCGGCCACCGAGGGTACGCCTTCCCAGCGCAGCTCCAGGTTGTAGTTCAGGCCGCCACGAATCAGGTGCAGGTGCGAGTCATTCAGGCCCGGGATGACCGTGCGTTGCTTGAGGTCGATGATTTGCGTGGAGGCGCCCTTGTGGGCCATGGCCTCGGCGTCGTTACCCACGGCGATGAAGCGGCCATCCTTGATGGCGACGGCGGTCGCGGTGGGTTTTTCACGATCAACGGTGTGCAGTTTGCCGTTGAACAGAATCAGGTCGGCGGTCATGGAACCTCCTTGAGTGGATGCGTAAGCGGAACCGGTAAAGGGCAATGCGGACCAGAGCGCGCCGGCGGCACCGAGCATGGTGCTGGTGGCGAGGAACTGGCGACGGGTCTTGTCGTTGCGGTCCTGGGACATGGTCTTCTCCGTCCGGTGGCGGCGCCGGCAGGCGCGATTGCGGAGCATGCCGGTTGGTGCGGGGCCAGGGCTTGGATGGATGTGCGGTGGGTTGTAGAAGGTTAGCCCTGTTCAAATTTTGTGCTGCCTGGGGCGGGCCTCTTCGCGGGTGAACCCGCTTCCACAGGTACGGCGCAAGGCAAGGCCTGAGGGAGCGGGTTTACCTGCGAATGCCCCGGCACAGTTACTTCTGCAGGAACGCCAACAGGTCCTCGTTCAGCTGCTGCGCATGCGTCACGGCAAACCCGTGCGGCGCCCCGGCATACACCTTCAGTTCAGCCCCACGAATCAACTCCGCCGCCTGCTTGCCGGTGCTCTCGAACGGCACGATCTGGTCGTCGTCGCCATGGATCACCAGGGTCGGCACATCGACCTTGGCCATGTCCGGGCGGAAGTCGGTCTCGGCAAACGCCGTCACGCAGTCCAGGGTGCCCTTGATCGACGCCATCAGGGCGATGTTCAAGGTTTGCGTCTGCACGCCCTGGGACACCTGCTGCCCATGGTTCAGGCCATAGAACGGCGTGGCGAAATCGGCGATGAACTGTGCCCGATCGGCACGCAGACCGGCGCGGATACCTTCGAACACCGACAGGTCGACACCCTGCGGGTTGTCGTCACGCTTGCCGAAGACCGGCGTCACTGCACCCAGCAAGACCAGGCCAGCCACACGCTCGCTACCGTGACGGGCGATGTAGCGGCTGACATCGCCACCCCCCATCGAGAAGCCCACCAGGGTCACGTCGCGCAGGTCGAGGTGCTGGATCAGCTGGGCGATATCGTCGGCAAACGTGTCGTAGTCGTAGCCGTTCCACGGTTGGCTCGAACGGCCAAAGCCACGGCGATCGAAGGCGATGGCGCGGTAACCGCGGCTGGCCAGGAATTCCATCTGCGAATCCCACATGTCGGCATCCAGCGGCCAGCCGTGGCTGAACAGCACAGGCTTGCCGCTGCCCCAGTCCTTGTAATAGATCGAAGTGCCATCGCGGGTAACGAACGTGCTCATGTCGGTATCTCCTTGAAAATATAGAGGTAAAGGCTTGCTTAGCCGCGCAGCCAGTTGGCGCAGCGACGGGTTACCCAAGGCATGATGTAGAACACCACGGGCAGGATGACGAACAGGTTGCTGATCAGGTTGCCGGTGATTGCGCCACCCAACTGCGGAAAGCGCGCGAACAACGGCGCCAGCAGATGCGGAATGACCAGGGTCATCGGGCAGATCACCAGGTAGGTCAGCAGCGCCTGCTTCCAGCGCGGCGGTTGTGCTGCGCGGGTGCTCGGCGGGGTGAACCAGAACTCCGGGTCGTCATGTACCTGGGTGTGGTCGCCCCCTTCGAGCAACGGCAACACTTCGTTGACCAGTGCCTGGCGCTCGGCCGAGTTGACCCAGGCCTGCAACAGGCTGGCGTCGGCAAAGCGCACCACGGTGGTGAAGTGCAGCCCGCCGTCGTCGGGGCGGATGACATTGACGTCCAGGTGCCCCGGCTGCCGGCGTGCAGCGCTGACCGTGCGCTTGAGCCAGGCTTCGTAGGCGGCCAGCGACGCGGCGCGGACCTTGTGCTGGATGACCAGGGTCACCACGTTGCGGTTGTCTTGGAATGCGGTGTTCATCGGCGTTCCTTGGGATGAGCTTGCCCGCATCAACTGTGCAACGACGGACGGGCGGAGGATTGGACGGGTGTGCTGCACTGGCCGGGCACCGACTGGCGGTGCCCGGGACCGTGGCTTACTTGTTGGCGTTGAACGCGTTGTAGCTGGTCATCAGGTTGCGGTAGTCCGGGATGTGGTTGGAGCACAGCGCCGCCAGGCCTTCGATGTCGTTGCGCCAGTCGCGGTGCAGTTCACAGGCCACGCCGAACCAGGTCATCAGCTGCGCACCGGCCTGGCTCATGCGGTCATGCGCGGCGTCGCGGGTCATGGCATTGAAGGTGCCGGAGGCATCGGTCACCACGAACACGTCGAACTCTTCTTCCAGGGCCGACAGCGCCGGGAAGGCTACGCAGACCTCGGTCACCACACCGGCGATGATCAGCTGCTTCTTGCCGGTGGCCTTCACTGCCTTGACGAAGTCTTCGTTGTCCCAGGCGTTGATCTGGCCGGGGCGGGCGATGTACGGGGCGTCCGGGAACAGCGCTTTCAGCTCGGGTACCAGTGGGCCGTTGGGGCCTTGCTCGAAGCTGGTGGTGAGGATGGTCGGCAGGTTGAAGAACTTGGCCAGGTCGGCCAGCGCCAGCACGTTGTTCTTGAACGCATCCGGCTCGATGTCACGCACCAGCGACAGCAGACCAGCCTGGTGGTCGACCAGCAGGACAGCGGCGTCGTCTTTGTTCAGGCGGTTGTATTTGAAGTTGGTCATGGTCGTTGCTCCCAAGGGTTTTGATCTTTTCAGTAAGTGGGGTGTTTCGCGTTGATGGGAGAAGATTAAAACCATGACCTTTTTGGCGGTAGATAGCGATTTTTGGCTCTAGCGTTCTGTTTTA
The DNA here is from genome assembly GCF_014269185.2 of Pseudomonas oryzicola. Classification (NCBI taxonomy): domain Bacteria; kingdom Pseudomonadati; phylum Pseudomonadota; class Gammaproteobacteria; order Pseudomonadales; family Pseudomonadaceae; genus Pseudomonas; species Pseudomonas oryzicola. Next base: position 324,960 of record NZ_JABWRZ020000001.1, on the reverse strand, counting down.
TGAACGATGGTTTTGTGTGGGCTGTACCGGCCCTTTCGCGGCTAAAGCCGCTCCCACAGGGATTGCGCTGGATTTGAATCGTGCGCAGCACCTGTGGGAGCGGCTTTAGCCGCGAAGAGGCCGGCACAGGCCCCATTGCCTGTCCGGCCAACCTGCTCTATTACTACCCACAGCCCTCCCCTTGCCCCCGAGACCTCCATGCTGGCGTTCATCCAGTCCTCCCCGTTGATGCTTGGCACCGCACTGATCCTGCTCGACCTGGTGCTCTGGCAGCTGATCCCCCTCCAGCACCGAGCCTGGCGCATCGGCGTACGGCTGGGGATCTTCCTGCTGTTCAGCCTGGTGCTGGTGGCCGCCGGCATGAGCCCGCTGCAACCGCCACCCTGGGCCGACGATGTCTCACGCAACCTGTTGGCCACGGTATTGGCCATCGGCTGGTGGCTGTTCGGCGCGCGTACGGTGACGGTGGTGTTCGGCCTGTTGCTGGTGGCCCGTGGCAGCCATGGGGGGCGCTTGCTGCAGGACGTGCTGGGGGCGTTGATCTTCCTTGCCGCCGTGGTCGCCGCAGCGGGCTATGTGCTGCAGCTGCCGGTGAAGGGCCTGCTGGCCACCTCCGGGGTGATGGCCATCGTCATCGGCCTGGCGCTGCAAAGCACGCTGGCCGACGTGTTCAGCGGCATCATCCTGAACACCACGCGGCCCTACCAGATTGGCGATTCGATCTCGATTGACGGCACCGAAGGCAAGGTGCTGGAAATCGACTGGCGTGCTACCCGCCTGCTCACCGGCAGCGGGAGCCTGGCGGTGATCCCCAACTCGGTGGCAGCCAAGGCGCGGCTGCTCAACCACAGCCGTCCGGCCGACGTACATGGCGTATCGATCAGCGTGGTGGTGCCGGCCAAGGTGCGCCCCAAGCGCGTGTTCGATGCGCTGGAAAAGGCCTTGCAAGGCGTCAGCGCCATTCTTGCCACACCAAAACCCAAGGTCGCGGTGAAGGCGTCGACGTTGGAGTCAGTAGAGTACGAGGCCAGCGGCTTCGTAGCCGACGCAGGCGTCAAGGGGGATGCGCGCAATCAGCTGTTCGACCTGGCGCACCGGCACCTGGAGGCCAGCGGGGTAATGTGGAACGTTGACCTGGCCATGCCGCCACGCAGCCGCCAGCGCGAGGTGCTGGACGAAGTGCGGGTATTCCGCTCGCTGACCGATGAAGAACGCGATGCCCTGAGCCAGCGCATGACGGCGGTGGAATACCTGGCGGACCAGGTCATCCTGGGTGTGGGCGAGCATTCCGAGCACCTGCTGGTGATTGGCAGCGGCGTGGTGTCGGCGTCGATCCGCGATGGCGACAGGCTGGTGGAGGCCGGGCGCATGGGGCCGGGTGAGGTGCTGGGGGTCGAGGGCATCATCGATGAGGACGACTCGTTTGCCGAGTTCCGCACGTTGACCAGTTGCGTGCTGTATCGAATCGACAAGGAACAGGTTAAAAGCTGCCTGGTGCAACGTGGCGAGGTGCAGGCAGCGCTTGGCAAGTTGCAGCGGTTCAGGCGGCAGAGCCGGGAGTCGCTGCTGCTGCAGAAGCCGGCTTCAATCAAGAAGGGCGGCTTCCTCAGCTGGTTGCACAAGTAAGCCGGCCCGCCGCGCCTACAAGCGCAACCCAGGGCTTACAGCACAACCCTCAAGCATTGCCCCGCGTGATACAGCGAGAACCCGGACTCGTAGAACGCGGTGCGCAGCGAGGGTGCACTCACCCCCTTCATCGGCGAGAACGGAATCGGCAGGCTGCCCGCCTCGCCCTTCAGCAGGAATTCGGCGAACGCCCGGCCGATCACGGTCCCGGTGGTATTGCCACGCCCGTTGTACCCGGTGACAGCGACCAGCCCCGGCGCCGGCTCGAACAGGCGCATCAGGTGGTCGGGGGTGAAGTCGATGCAGCCGGTCCAGTGCATCTCCCATTCGACCTTGCCCAGCTCGGGGTAGTAGTGGCTCTGGATCCGGTCGGCCCAGCTGCGTACGAACCAGGCCGGCTTGTTGTCGACCCGGCCGAGGCTGCCCAGCAGCAGGCGGCCCTGGTCGTCGCGGCGGATGCTGCTGAGCACGGTGCGGGTGTCCCACGAACCCTGGCCATGCGGCAGTACCTTGTCGGCGGCAGCGCCGTGCAACGGCCTGGACGCCACCTGGTAGTAGTAACCGCGGAAGAACTGCTTCTGCAGGTTGCTCCAATCGCCCTCGGTATAGGCGCCGGTAGAAATCACCACCTTGTCGGCGCGCACCGCACCACGTGCGGTCTTCACCCGCCAGGCATCGCCGTCACGCGCCAGGCCCTCGACCGACGACTGCTGGAACAGCTTGCCACCCAGGCGCGCCACCGCAGCAGCCAGGCCCTGGGTGTAGCCCATGGGGTTGATGGTGCCGGCGCGGCGGTCGAGCAGCGCAGCGGAGATCTTGTCGGTACCGCAGTATTCCTGGCATTGGGCGCCGGTCAGCAGCTCCACATCGGCACCCCGGCGGCGCCATTGTTCGTGGCGGGCTTCGAGGTCGGCGATGCCGGTGGCGTTGTGCGCCATGTGCAGCGTGCCCTTGTGCTGGGCCTGGCAGTCGATGCCCAGGCGCTTGATCATGGCGAACACTTCAGCCGGGGCCTCACCCAGCACCTTGTTCAGGCGGCTGCCCTGCTGCAGGCCAAGGGTGGCTTCGACATCGTCAGGGCGAATCCAGGTACCGGCGTTGACCAGGCCGACGTTGCGCCCGGAGCCACCGTGGCCGATTTTCCAGGCTTCCAGCAGGATCACCGACTTGCCCTGCTCGAGCAGGTGGATGGCCGCTGACAGGCCGGTAATGCCGCCACCGATCACACAGACATCGGCCTTGTGCTCACCAGCCAGGGCCTGGGCGGCGATGGTCGGTTCTGTGACGAATTCCCACAAGCATTGTTGACGCAGTTCGGACATGGCCCGGCTCCAGCGATTTGTTCTTGTTGGGGCCGCAAAAGCGGCCCATTCGCGGCTAAACCCGCTCCCACAGACACCCACACAGGCCTCAAGGGCAGTGGAGAACCTGTGGGAGCGGGTTTACCCGCGAACCGGGGGCCAGGCCCCCGGCCATGCAGCATCAATCCATCAGTCGAACACGATACCCTGCGCCAGCGGCAGCTCGCGCGAATAGTTCACGGTGTTGGTCTGGCGACGCATGTAGCCTTTCCAGGCGTCCGAACCGGACTCACGACCACCGCCGGTTTCCTTCTCGCCACCGAACGCACCGCCGATCTCGGCGCCGCTGGTACCGATGTTGACGTTGGCGATACCGCAGTCGCTGCCCGAAGCACTCTGGAAGCGCTCGGCTTCACGGATATCGGTGGTGAAGATGCACGACGACAGGCCTTGTGGCACTGCGTTGTTCAGGCGCAGAGCCTCTTCGAAATCATCGTAGGCCAGCACGTACAGGATCGGGGCGAAGGTTTCGTGGCGCACCACGTCGCTCTGCGCCGGCATTTCGGCAATGGCAGGCGACACGTAGTAGGCGTTCGGGTACTGGTCAGCCAGCTGGCGCTCACCGCCAAACACCTGGCCGCCTTCGTCACGGGCCTTGGCCAGCGCACCCTGCATGGCATCGAACGACTGCTTGTCGATCAGCGGGCCAACCAGGTTGTCCTTGCGCGGGTCGCCAATACGCACCTTGCCGTAGGCGGCTTTGACGCGGGCAACCACTTCGTCCTTGATCGAGCGATGCACGATCAGCCGGCGCAAGGTGGTGCAACGCTGGCCAGCGGTACCGACAGCGGAGAACAGGATGCCGCGCACGGCCAGGTCCAGGTCGGCACTCGGGGCCAGGATCATGGCGTTGTTGCCGCCCAGTTCCAGGATGCTGCGGCCGAAGCGGGCTGCCACACGCGGGCCCACTTCACGGCCCATGCGGGTGCTGCCAGTGGCGCTGACCAGCGGTACGCGTGGGTCGTCGACCAGGGCTTCGCCGGCTTCACGGCCACCGATCACCAATTGCGCCAAGCCGAGCGGGGCATCACCGAAGGCTTTCAGGGCTTTTTCGAACAGCGCCTGGCAGGCCAGGGCGGTCAACGGGGTCTTCTCCGACGGCTTCCACACCACCGAGTTACCGGCCACCAGGGCCAGGGCGGTGTTCCAGGCCCAGACCGCGACCGGGAAGTTGAAGGCACTGATGACACCGACAACGCCCAACGGGTGCCAGGTTTCACGCATGTGGTGGCCAGGGCGCTCGGAAGCGATGGTCAGGCCGTACAGCTGGCGCGACAGGCCAACGGCGAAGTCGCAGATATCGATCATTTCCTGCACTTCGCCCAGGCCTTCCTGGGTGATCTTGCCGGCTTCGATCGATACCAGCTCGCCGAGGTCGGCCTTGTGCTCACGCAGCACTTCGCCGAACAGGCGCACCAGTTCGCCACGGCGCGGCGCCGGCACGCTGCGCCAGGCTTCGAAGGCGCCTTGCGCCTGGTCGATGCAAGCGATGGTCTCGGCCTTGCCGAGCAGTTTCACCGAGGCGATCTGGCTGCCGTCGATCGGCGTGTGAACAGGGTAGTCGCCCTGGGTGTAAGCCTCGGCGGCAACGCCAAGGCGCTCGAGCAATCCAGCAACCATTGTGCTTCTCCTACATCGGGTGATGGGGTGGAAAAATGATGTGGGTCAGTATTAATCCGATCACATAGGTACAACAAACGACCTTTATTCCGCATATCATTCCGCCAGGTAATGATTTGAGCCGCAGAGACCGCTATGTCCAAACGCCTGGTGCCCTCCATGACCGCCCTGCAGTGCTTTGAAGCTGCAGCCCGCCATTTGAGCTTTACCCGTGCCGCCGAAGAATTGCACCTGACCCAGAGTGCGGTCAGCAAGCAGGTGGCGCAACTGGAAGACATGCTGCGCCACCACCTGTTCCTGCGCATCCGCCGCCGCCTGCAGCTGACACCAGCCGGCAGCCTGTACCTGGCCGAGGTCAACAAGATCCTCACCCAGGTCGACATGTCCAGCCGCTACGTGCTCACCTACGGCGAGCAGACCGAGATATTGAAGGTAGCCACCCAGCCGAGTTTCGGCGTGCGCTGGCTGATCCCGCACCTCAAGGGTTTTGGCAAACGCCACGGCAACATCCACCTCGACATCCGCAACGAGATGGAGCCGTTCGCCTTGTTGCAGGGTTCGGCGGACGTGGTGTTCTTCTATGGCCAGGGCACCTGGCCGGGGGCTACGTGCATGGAGCTGTTCGGTGAAGAAGTGGTGCCGGTATGTGCGCCGGAGCTGCTGGCCGGCCGCGAACTGGTCGATGCCGGGCAACTGGCCGAGCTGGTGCTGCTACAGAGCACCTCGCGACCAGAGGCGTGGCACGAATGGTTTCTGGAGCTGGGCCTGGAAAGCGTCAGCGCCTACCACGGGCCGCGCTTCGATACGTTCTACATGGCTTTGAGCGCGGCGCAGTCCGGCTGCGGGGTGGCGCTGGTGCCGCGCTACCTGGCGGCGAAGGAACTGGCCGAGGGCAGCCTGGTGGTGCCGTGGAACCATGCGATGCCCAGTACCGGGGCGCATTACCTGGCGTATGCCGAGCATGCAGCGGAGGTGCCCAAGGTGCGGGCGTTGGTGGAGTGGATTCGCGAGCAGCTTCAGGATTGACACTGCTGGGGCCGCTTTGCGGCCCTTTAGGTCGATCAAAAAAGGAATGACACACCCACTTTTTTTCGCTTGTAAGCCAAGTGCATTCCCCGCTTTCATGTAAGCGTCCGAACCCAACCAGGAAGCTAGCGATGCCCGCCCACGATTTCGTCAGCCCCGACAACATTCGCGCGCAGTTCTCTGCCGCCATGTCGCTCATGTACAAACAGGAAGTGCCCCTGTACGGCACGCTGCTGGAGCTGGTGAGCGAAATCAACCAGCAGGTCATGGCCCGGCAACCCGAAGTCGCCGAGGCCCTGCGCTGGACTGGCGAGATCGAACGGCTGGACCAGGAGCGCCACGGGGCGATCCGCGTCGGCACTGCGCAAGAACTGGCAACCATTGCCCGCCTGTTCGCGGTGATGGGCATGCAACCGGTCGGCTACTACGACCTCAGCTCCGCCGGCGTGCCGGTTCACTCCACCGCCTTCCGCGCGGTGCACGAGCAATCGCTGCACGTCAGCCCGTTCCGCGTGTTCACCTCGCTGCTGCGCCTGGAACTGATCGACAACCCGCAGCTGCGCGCGCTGGCGGAAAGCATCCTGGCCAAGCGCAAGATCTTCACCGACCGCGCCCTTGAACTGATTGCCCAGTGCGAACGTGACGGTGGCCTGAACGCCGCAGATGCCGAGGCATTCGTGCAGGAAGCGCTGCACACCTTCCGCTGGCACCATGACGCTACCGTCACTGCCGAGCAGTACCAGCAGTTGCACGACCAGCATCGCCTGATCGCCGACGTGGTGGCCTTCAAGGGCCCGCATATCAACCACCTGACCCCGCGCACGCTGGACATCGATGCGATCCAGGCCGGCATGCCGGCCAAGGGCATCCCGCCGAAGGCCGTGGTCGAAGGCCCGCCCACCCGTCGCCACCCGATCCTGCTGCGCCAGACCAGCTTCAAGGCCCTGCAGGAAAAGGTCGCCTTCAGCGACCAGCAGGGCAGCGAAGGCAGCCACACCGCGCGCTTCGGTGAAATCGAGCAGCGCGGTGCAGCCCTGACGCCGAAAGGCCGCCAACTGTACGACAAGCTGCTCGATGCCACTCGGGCTGCCCTGGGCGGCGTGCCGGCCGAGGCCAATGCCGAACGCTACATGGCGCTGCTGAAGGACACCTTTGCCGAATTCCCGGACGACCTGGCACAGATGCGCCAGCAGGGGCTGGCGTACTTCCGTTACTTCGCCACCGAGAAAGGCTTGGCCGCGCGTGACCAGGATGACCGTCCGAGCACCCTGGAAGGGCTGATCGAAGCTGGCCACGTGCACTACGAAGCGCTGGTTTACGAGGACTTCCTGCCGGTGAGTGCGGCGGGGATCTTCCAGTCCAACCTGGGTGACGATGCGCATGCCGAGTACGGCAGCAATGCCAACCGTGATGCGTTCGAAGCGGCGCTGGGCATGCAGGTGCAGGATGAGCTGGCCTTGTATGCGCTGAGCGAGCGGCGGTCGCTGCAGGCCTGTGCGCAGGCGTTGAACCTGGGCTCGATGTAAGGTTCGAGGTCCTTATCGGCAAGCCGGCTCCCACAGGTACCTGCACAAGGCATCAGATTGATGCGGTCGAGGCAGGCGCTGGCTTGCCGGCGACAGGGCCGCCAAGCGGCCCCTGCGGTTTCAGCGGAAGCGGTCCACTTCCTGACGCAGCTGCGCCGCCAACCCTTCCAGTTCACGCGCGGTGAACGCCAGTTCATTGGCCACCTCGCGTTGTTCGCCGTTGGCCTGGGCAATGCTCTGCAGGTTGCGGCTGAGCACCGTCGCCGTGCTGCTCTGCTCCTGGGTCGCCGTACTGATCACGGCAAACTGCTCACCGGCCGCACGGCTCTGCTCGTCGATACGCGCCAACGCCTGGGCTACCTTGTCGTTGCGTTCCAGGCCTTCCTGCATCAGCTGGTTGCCTTGCTCCAGCGTGGTGATGGCATGCCCGGTCTGCTGCTGGATGCTGGTGATCATGCTGGAAATCTCGTCCGTGGCCTGACGGGTGCGCGCAGCCAGCCCTCGCACCTCATCGGCCACCACGGCAAAGCCACGCCCCTGCTCGCCCGCACGGGCCGCCTCGATGGCGGCATTCAACGCCAGCAGGTTGGTCTGCTCGGCAATGGCGGTGATCACGCTGATGATGCCGCCGATTTCCTGCGAGCGGGCGCCCAGGCTGTCCATCACCGTGGCGGTACCGCCGAGCGCCTCGGCAATCTGCGTCAGCGAGCGCGACGCCTCGTCCATGGCATTGCGACCGATGCGGGTCTGCTGGGCGTTGTCACGAGCCATGCGCTCGGTGCCGGCCATGTTGTCGGCGATGTTCATCGAGGTGGCGCTGAACTCTTCCACCGCGCCAGCCATGCTGGTGATCTCGCCGGATTGCTGGTCCATGCCCTCGCACGCACCGGCCGACAGGCCCGCCAGCGAGCGTGCACGGGTACTGACCTGCTCGGAGGCACCGCGGATGTGCTCGACCATGGTCGCCAGTGCTTCCCCCATCTTGTTGAAGCTGCGGGCCAGCTGCCCGATCTCGTCATCGCTGGTCACGCTCAGGCGCGCCCCCAGGTCTCCCGCCCCAAGCGCTTCTGCCTGGCGCACCAGGTCGTCCAGCGGGCGCAACTTGCGGCGCAACAGCCACAACGTGGCAGCAACAGCCAGCAGCATCGCCAGAAGGCTGCCGATGGCCAGGCGCAGGCCAACGCTCCAGGTCACTTCACGGATTTCTGCCATCGGCATACTGGCGACCACCGTCCAGGGCCCTTCGGCGAAAGGAGCGGTGGCGCTGTACAACGGCTGGTCGGCATTGGCCGGCGGCACCAGCCAGGCGCCCTTTTCGTCGCGCAAGGCCAACGAGCCGGTCTGCCCGATGCGGAAGCGCGCCAGGTTGGCGAACTGGGCATTCTGCGCGTCGGTGTAGTCGAAGCCGACGAACAGCACGGCGATTACCTGACCGCTGGCGTCGCTCACCGGCACATAGCGGGTCATGTAGTTGCGCTCGAACAGCACGGCGCGGCCCACATACATCTGCCCGGCCAGCAACCGGGCATAGGCCGGGTGCTGGCGATCGAGCAGAGTACCAATGGCACGGCTGCCGTCCTGTTTCTTCAGGTTGGTGCTGATGCGCACGAAATCGTCACCGCTACGCACGAACAGTGTGGCGATGCCGGCGGTCATCTGCTGGAAATCGTCGACCAGCTGGAAGTCGTTGTTCAGCAGCTGGTTACCCAGGTACAGGGCAGGCGTGGCCTGGCCGGCGACCTGCACGGTCTCGCCCGCATGCAGCGACAGGCCCGAGGCGAAGCGCCGCTCGAACAGGCCGCTGAGGCGCTGGGTGTTGTCCTTGAGCGAGCCGTGGAAAGTGTCGAGCTGGTCGGCCAGCAAACGCGCCTCGCTGGCCAGGTGGGCCTGGCGGGTGGCGAGGTTGGCATCGTCCAGCGAGCGCAAAGCGAACAGGGTACTGCCGGAAATCACCAGTGCCAGCACGATGGCGAGGGCAAGCCCCAGTTGCGAGGCGATTCGGGCACGCGGTTGAGACATGGTCAAGCTCCTGGCAAGAGGCCGGGATCGTCCTGATCACGTGGGCCACCCACTTGTTGTCGTCGGGAAGCGCGCCCTCTTCCGGGACGCTGGTGCCACTTGATCGGCGTCGCCGTGGAATACTTGAGTGCCGGACCGGGATATTCGCAAACCTTTGCGTCTGCCATTCAGAGCGCCGGCAGGATCTGCACATCGGGCAGATCCACCGCCGCCGCTTCGTCCTGCAGGAACCGGCTCAGGCGCCGCAAGCGCTCCCCGCCCGGGCGGGTGCGCGGCCACACCATGTAGTAGTCCATGCCACTGGGGACGGCGGTCGGCCAGGGCAGGCTGAGGCGCCCCTGTGCCACGTCCTCGGCAACCATCAACAGGTCTCCCATGGAGATGCCATAGCCGCGCGCGGCCGCGATCATGCCGAGCTCCAAGGTATCGAACACCTGCCCGCCCTTGAGCGAAACCTGGTCGCCGAGCCCCATGCGTTCGAGCCAGGCGCGCCAGTCGCGCTTGTCTGGCGTCGGGTGCAGCAGCTCGATACCGGCCAGCCGTCGTTCGTCCCAGGGGCCATCCTCGAGCAGGTCCGGCGCCCCTACCGGTATCAGCAGCTCGGCAAACAACCGGCGCACCTCCCAGTCTGGCGGGAACACGCCGTCACTGAGCAACACCGCACAGTCGAACGGCTCGTTGCTGAAGTCCACATGGTCAACGTCCATCCAGGCACTGGTCAGTTGCACTTCATTGCCGGGTTGCAGGTGCCGGAACCGGCTCAGCCGCGCCAGCAGCCAGCGCATGGTCAGGGTCGAAGGTGCCTTCATGCGCAGGATGCCGTCTTCGCCACGCAAGGTATCGCAGGCCCGCTCCAGCGCGGCGAAGCCTTCTCGCACGCCGGGCAGCAACACCCGCGCCGCTTCGGTCAGTTGCAGGCTGCGGCCATTGCGCACGAACAGGCGACAGGCGAAATGGTCTTCCAGTGTGCGGATATGCCGGCTGATCGCGCTCTGGGTGATCGACAGCTCCTCACCAGCACGGGTGAACGAGCTCAGCCGGGCGGCGGCTTCAAATGCGCGCAGGGCATACAACGGAGGGAGCTGACGAGACATGAGGCACCTGCCATGTAGGGCTGCAAACGGATCACCGATGAGCATATATGCATGACTCACACTCATGCCAACGATCGCTTTTATCCTTTTGTGCAAAGTTGACCAAAGCCTCAGAATCGCCCTTCGTTGATCGCCCCAGGAAGAAGGACCGTCCCATGCACGTCGCGCCCGCTACAGAACTCAAGGCTTTGCTGCGCCTGGCCGGGCCACTGATCGCCTCGCAACTGGCGCACATGCTGATGGTGCTGACCGACACCCTGATGATGGCCCGCATCAGCCCGCAGGCATTGGCCGGCGGTGGCCTGGGTGCGGCGAGCTATTCGTTCGTGTCGATCTTCTGCCTGGGCGTGATCGCTGCGGTCGGCACACTGGTGGCAATCCGCAAAGGCGCCAACGACATCGAGGGCGCCACGCGTCTGGCGCAGAACGGCCTGTGGCTGGCCTGGGGCCTGGCGCTGTGCGCCGGGCTGGTGCTGTGGAACCTCGAACCGGTGCTGTTGCTGTTCGGGCAAAAACCCGAGAACGTGGCTTCGGCCGCCGAATTCCTCACCCTGCTGCCACTGGCCCTGCCCGGCTACCTGACCTTCATGGCCTTGCGCGGCTTCACCAGTGCCCTGGGCCGCTCGACCCCGGTGATGGTCATCAGCCTGGTGGGCACAGTGCTCAACTACCTGCTCAACGTAGCGCTGATCGAAGGCATGTTCGGCCTGCCCAGGCTGGGCCTGATGGGCATCGGCCTGGTCACCGCGGTGGTGTCGATGGGCATGGCCATCGCCCTGGCGCTGTATATCCGCTGGCACCCGGCCTATGCGGCCTACCCGCTGCGCAAGGGCCTGTCGCGCCCGTCGCTGCCAGCCCTGCGCGAACTGTGGCGGCTGGGCCTGCCGATTGGCGGTACCTACATGGTGGAAGTCGGCCTGTTCGCCTTCGCCGCGCTGTGCATGGGCGTGCTGGGCAGTACCGAGCTGGCGGCGCACCAGATCGCCCTGCAGATCGTCTCCACGGCGTTCATGGTGCCGACCGGCTTGTCGTACGCGGTGACCATGCGGGTGGGGCTGTACTTCGGCGCCGGCAACCTGCTGGCGGCGCGCAGCGCCGGGCGGGTGGGCATCGGCTTCGGGGCGATGATCATGTTTGCCTTTGCCGCGTTGTTCTGGCTGCTGCCCGATGCACTGGTGGGGCTGTTCATTGACCGCAACGACCCGGCCTTCGCGGCGATTTTCCAGCTGGCGGTGCAGTTGCTGGCGGTGGCGGCATGGTTCGAGCTGTTCGACGGCATGCAGACCATTGCCATGGGTTCGATCCGCGGGCTGAAGGACGCCAAGACCACCTTCCTGATCGGGCTGGTGTGCTACTGGCTGGTAGGGGCGCCGAGCGCCTGGCTGTTCACCTTTACCCTGGGCGGTGGCGCCGTGGGGGTATGGTGGGGCCTGGCGCTGGGGCTGGCGTGTGCGGCGGTGGCGCTGACCTTTGGTTTTGAGTGGCGGATGAAGCGGTTACTGGGGAAGGCCGGGCTGACTGACAGGTCTGCAGTGTCTGTGTGACCGTTGGAGGGCGAAGCCCTCCCCCAGGCTGTCACAGACTAACCAGCTTCGGCTTGCTGTAATCCAGCAAGAACTCCATCAACTCGCCCACCGGCAACGGCTTGCTGACCAGGAAGCCCTGCACCTGGTCACAACCGAACCCGCGCAACAAGGCCAGCTGCTCTTCACTCTCCACGCCCTCGGCCACCACCTCGAGGTTGAGGTTGTGCGCCAGGTTGATCATGGCGTGCACCAGCTTGCGGTTCTCTTCACGCATTTCCATTTCGGCAACAAAGCTGCGGTCCACCTTGAGCAAGGTGATCGGCAGGCTGTTGAGGTGCACGAACGAAGAGAACCCAGTGCCGAAGTCGTCGAGGGAGAAGCGCACACCCAGGCGCCCCAGGGCATCCATGGTCTGACGCACCAGCTCATTGCGGCGCATTACCGCTGTTTCAGTCAGTTCGAATTCCAGCCAGCGGGCATCGACGCCATGCTCGATAATCAGCCGGCTCAAGGTCGCCAGCAACTGGCTGTCCTGGAACTGCCGGAAGCTCAGGTTGACCGCCATGTGCAGCGGCTCCAGCCCGCCCTCGCACAGTGCCTGCATGTCACGCAGGGCCCGGGAAATGACCCAGTAGCCCAACGGTACGATCAGCCCGCTCTGCTCGGCCAGCGGCACGAACTCACTGGGCGGCAACAGGCCACGCTCGGCATGGCGCCAGCGCACCAGCGCCTCCAGACCGACGATGCGCCCATCGGCCAGGTTCAGTCGCGGTTGATAGTGCAGCTCCAGCTCGTCACGGCGCAGGGCACGACGCAGTTCACTCTCCAGGTCGGCAAGGCTGCGGGCATTGCGGTTGATGCGCTCGTTGAACACGTGGAAGGTACAGCCCTGGCTGCCTTTGGCCTGGCGCATGGCAATGTGTGCGTGCCACATCAGTGGGTCGGCCCCGCCGTGGACACGCGCATGGGCCAGGCCCAGGCTGCATCCCAGCAGCAGGCTTTCGCCGTCGATCCAGTACGGCTCGGCCAGCGCTTCGACAATGCGCTCGGCAATCCACTCGGCGCGGTTGGCGTCACGGCGGGTGTCGATCAGCAGGGCGAACTCATCACTGCCCAGGCGCGCCAGCTGGTCGCCCGCCTCCAGTTGCTGCTTCAGGCGTGCCACCACCTGCAGGATCAGGCGGTCGCCGCTCTGGTGGCCAAGCGCATCGTTGACATGGCGGAAGTTGTCCAGGTCCAGGTGGCCAAGGGCAACACCGCGGCCATCGTTCTCGGCCAGGCGCGCGGTCAGCAAAGCCTGAAAACCCTGGCGGTTGGCGATACCGGTCAATGGGTCCTGCTCCGCCAGGCGCTGCAAGGTGGCCACCAGCACGCCGCGTTCACGCACATGGCGCAACGAGCGGCGCAAGGTGTCGGCATTGAGTTGCTCACGTACCAGCCAATCGCTGACCGCACTCGGTGGCAGCCCGGGCTCATGCTCGAGCAGCAGGATGGTCGGCAGGTCGCAGCGCCCGGGTGCAGGCTGTAAAGCCGGGGTGGCGAGCACGACAGCTTGGCGGTCATGGCTGAACAGGCTGTCTACCGCCTCCCAGTTGGGCGCAGTCAACAGTACTGCAGTACCGTCCAATGCCTGCACGCAGTCGCGCAGCAATACGGTCCATTCCGGCTCATCAGCCAACAGCAGCAAACGCAGAGGTTCGACAGGCGTGGACAAGCGGGCTCCTTAAGGCTTCACGGTGCAACGAAAGAGTTCGGGTATGCTACTGCACAAATGAGAATGATTTTTAAATTTGTGAGCCTAAAGGCAAACGCAGCATCCCGACGCATTTTGTCGTGCATCCTGCGCGAAACGGACCCAACCGGCAAATACGTTTTTTTCAGTACCTGGCATTAGCCGCACTAATACTAGAGGCGTCACAAAAGTCTGACTCAGACGTCAGACGGTCGCGCCATAACTGTCCCATGCCTGTTAGAATGCGCGGCTATTTTCTGGCGACCCCCGGTTTCTAGCATGTCCCGACTCAATCCCCGGCAGCAGGAAGCCCGTGACTACGTCGGCGGCCCTCTTTTGGTGCTCGCCGGTGCAGGTTCGGGCAAGACCAGCGTGATCACACGCAAGATTGCCCACCTCATCCAGAACTGCGGCATCCGTGCCCAGTACATCGTGGCGATGACCTTCACCAACAAGGCCGCCCGCGAGATGAAGGAACGGGTCGCCACCCTGCTGCGTCCGGGCGAAGGCCGTGGCCTGACGGTGTGCACCTTCCACAACCTTGGCCTGAACATCATCCGCAAGGAACACGAGCGCCTGGGTTACAAGCCGGGCTTCTCGATCTTCGACGAGTCCGACATCAAGGCGCTACTGTCGGACATCATGCAGAAGGAATACTCCGGCGACGACGGCATCGACGAGATCAAGAACATGATCGGTGCCTGGAAAAACGACCTGATCCTGCCGCCCGAGGCCCTGGAAAAGGCCCGCAACCCGCGCGAGCAGACCGCCGCCATCGTCTACACGCATTACCAGCGTACGCTCAAGGCGTTCAACGCGGTGGACTTCGACGACCTGATCCTGCTGCCGGTCAAGCTGTTCCAGGAGCACCCCGATGTGCTGGAGCGCTGGCAGAACCGCGTGCGCTACCTGCTGGTGGATGAATACCAGGACACCAACGCCAGCCAGTACCTGCTGGTGAAAATGCTGATCGGCATGCGCAATCAGTTCACCGTGGTCGGCGACGACGACCAGTCGATCTATGCCTGGCGTGGCGCACGGCCGGAAAACCTCATGTTGCTCAAGGAAGACTACCCCTCCCTGAAGGTGGTGATGCTGGAGCAGAACTATCGCTCCACCAGCCGCATCCTGCGCTGCGCCAACGTGCTGATCGCCAACAACCCGCACGCGTTCGAGAAGCAGCTGTGGAGCGAGATGGGCGTGGGCGACGAGATCCGCGTTATCCGCTGCAAGAACGAGGAAGCCGAGGCCGAACGCGTGGCCATGGAAATCCTCACCCTGCACCTGCGCACCAACCGCCCCTACAGCGACTTTGCCATCCTTTACCGGGGCAACTACCAGGCCAAGCTGATCGAGCTGAAGCTGCAGCATCATCAGGTGCCGTATCGCCTGTCGGGCGGCAACAGCTTCTTCGGCCGCCAGGAAGTCAAGGACCTGATGGCCTACCTGCGCTTGCTGGTGAACCCGGACGATGACAACGCCTACCTGCGAGTCATCAACGTACCGCGCCGGGAAATCGGCTCCACCACCCTCGAAAAGCTTGGCAACTACGCCACCGAGCGCGGCATCTCGATGTATGCCGCCAGCGAGGAGCTGGGCCTGGGCGAGCACCTGGATGCCCGCTATACCGAGCGCTTGCAGCGCTTCAAGCACTGGCTGGACGGGGTGCGCCACAAGGTTGCCCTGGAAGACCCGATTGCCGCACTGCACGAGATGATCCGCGACATCGACTACGAGAACTGGATCCGCCAGCAGACCGCCAGCGACAAGGCTGCCGAGTTCCGCATCAGCAACGTCTGGTTCCTGGTCGAAGCGCTGAAGAACACCCTCGAAAAGGACGAAGAGGGTGACATGACCATCGAGGACGCCATCGGCAAGCTGGTGCTGCGCGACATGCTCGAGCGTCAGCAGGAAGAGGAAGAGAACGCCGAAGGCGTGCAGATGATGACCCTGCATGCTTCCAAGGGCCTGGAGTTCCCCTACGTGTTCATCATGGGCATGGAAGAAGAGATCCTCCCGCACCGTTCCAGCATCGAGGCCGACACCATCGAAGAGGAACGCCGCCTGGCCTACGTGGGCATCACCCGCGCGCGCCAGACACTGGCTTTCACCTTCGCCGCCAAGCGCAAGCAGTACGGCGAAATCATCGACTGCACGCCCAGCCGGTTCCTCGATGAACTGCCGCCGGAAGACCTGGCCTGGGAAGGCCTGGACGATGCGCCGGTCGAGGTCAAGGCTGCACGCGGCAACAACGCCCTGGCCGATATCCGGGCAATGCTCAAACGCTGATCAACCATTACTCTTTACTATTGCCGCGAACAGCGGCCACCTTTGTTTCGAGGTAAACACAGTGGAAGCACTGCACCAGAAGATTCGCGAAGAAGGCATCGTGCTTTCCGATCAGGTTCTCAAAGTCGATGCGTTTCTCAACCACCAGATCGACCCTGCGCTGATGCAGTTGATCGGTGACGAGTTCGCCCGCCTGTTCGCCGACGCTGGCGTGACCAAGATCGTCACCATCGAGGCCTCGGGCATCGCCCCGGCGGTGATGACCGGCCTGAAGCTGGGCGTGCCGGTGATTTTCGCCCGCAAGCACCAGTCGCTGACCCTGACCGAAAACCTGCTGACTGCCTCGGTGTATTCCTTCACCAAGCAGACCGAGAACACCGTGGCCATTTCGCCGCGCCACCTCAACAGCAGCGATCGCGTGCTGGTGATCGACGACTTCCTGGCCAACGGCAAGGCGTCGCAGGCACTGATCTCGATCATCAAGCAGGCCGGCGCTACCGTGGCCGGGCTGGGCATCGTCATCGAGAAGTCGTTCCAGGGCGGCCGCGCCGAGCTGGACAGCCAGGGCTACCGCGTTGAATCGCTGGCCCGGGTGAAGTCGCTGGAAGGTGGCGTGGTGACCTTCATCGAGTAATCGCGGCGCCTGCTTCGCGGGCACGCCCGCTCCCACAGGTACACCACAGGTTTTGAATGCTGTGGTGTACCTGTGGGAGCGGGCGTGCCCGCGAATGGCCTCAACCCGCTCTATCTGGCAGCCGCCAACCCCGCCAGCAGCAACCGCTGGTAAAGCTCTTCCTTCAGCCCCTGCGGCTGATCCAGCCCCATACGCGCCAGCTGTCGCTCATACCCCTCGGGCCCCGGTGCATCCAGTGCTGCCTTGCCCAGTTCCAGCACTTCGCTCAGCTTGAACCTGCTCTTCAACCAGTTCAGCGCCCGCAGCAAATCCCGCTCTTCAGCCGTAAAGTCCGTGCCCAGCGGGTATTCCGGGAACAGCCGCGCATGTTTCGTCCGGATCGCTTCCAACCGCTGCGGCGTGTTGTCGGTGAACCGCGAATCCAGCTGGAAATCCCGGGCGAGCTTGCCAGCGTCTTTTGCCTGTTCGATCAGCCCCTGCTGGAACCGTGAATCACACACCGCCAGCAAACGTGCAATCACCTCGCTGTCGGTCTGCCCGCGCAAGTCGGCAATGCCATACTCAGTCACCACGATATCGCGCAGATGCCGGGGAATGGTGCAGTGGCCATAGGTCCAGAACAGGTTCGAAGTCACCGCCCCGCCCGCCTCGCGCCAACTGCGCAGCAGCAGGATCGAGCGCCCACCCTCCAGCGCATGCCCTTGGGCGACGAAGTTGTACTGGCCACCTACGCCGCTGAGCACTCGACCATCTTCCAGCTGGTCGGCCACCCCGGCACCGAGCAGGGTCATGCCGAACACGGTATTGATGAAGCGCGCATCGCGACGCTGGCGGCGCTTGAGTTGCTCCTGCCCATACAGTTCGTTGATGAAGCTGATGCGGGTCATGGCAAACCGTGCACGCTGCTCCAGCGTCATGTCGCGCAGGCGCTGGTAGAAGGCCTGAGGGCCCAGGAAAAAGCCACCATGCAGCACGGTACCCTGCGCATCCACCGAGCGCCGCAGCAGGCCCGCTTCAGCCAGCACCAGCAGGCCGTTGACGAACATTTCGCTGCAGCCATACAACCCCTTGGCGAAAGCACCAAATCCTCCTTCCCGTTCAATCAGCGCTTGCCATGGGCCAGTATCCAGATCATCGAGTACGGCACGGTAGCCGGCATTGTCGCCCTGGCGCGCCAGCAGGGCGGCGGTTACCGCGTCGCCCATGGCCCCGATGCCGATCTGCAAGGTGCCGCCGTCCCTGACCAGGCTGCTGGCGTGCAGGCCGATGCAATGATCCTGGGTGCTGACCGGCATGTTCGGCGTGGAAAACAGGCGATGTCGCTCAGCTTCATCGAGCAGCAGGTCGAAGGCATCCATCGGCAACTCGGCGTCGCCTGGCATGTACGGCAGTTCGGCATGCACCTGGCCAAGCATGAGGATGGTTTCGCCAGCGGCGCGGCGCCTGGCAATCATCGGCAGCAGGTCGAGGGTGATGTCGGGGTTGCATGCCAGGCTCAGATGCACCGGCTTCTCGGGGGTGGCAGCCAGCAGTTGCGCAATCAGGTTCAGGCCTTTGGCGTTGATATCGCGCGCGGCGTGGCTGTAGTTGCTGCTGACGTAGTCCTGCTGGGCGGATTCGCTGTGCAGCAGGCTACCGGGCTGCATGAAGAACTGCTCGACACGAATGTTCGGCGGCAGGTTGTCGTTGCGCAGGTCGGCGAGGTAGTCGAGTTCTTCGTAGTCGGCGAAGACACGCTCGACGAAGGGTTCGAGAAAGCGCCGCTGCAGGCCATCGCCCAGTGCTGGACGGCCGAGCGAGAGTGCGGTGTAGATGGTCAGGCGGCGCTCGGGCTGCTCGCGTATACGGGCATACAGGGCATTGACGAAAGCGACCGGCTTACCCAGACCCAGCGGCAGTCCCATGTGGATGTGGGCTGGCAAGCGCGCCAGGACCTGCTCGACAGCCTGATCGATGGAGCAGAGGTGCATCGGGGCCTCCTGAGACATCCGTGGGTTCAGGAGTTGGACATGGGCTTTGGTGGGTTGGTTGCCCGTGCCGGCTCCTTCGCGGCTAAAGCCGCTCCCACAGTTACAGCACAAGATTCAAGAACTGCGAGATGCCTGTGGGAGCGGCTTTAGCCGCGAAAGGGCCGGTACAGGTACCACAAAAACAAAGCCCGCCATCAATGGCGGGCTTCATGCAATTCAGCTGTTTCTCACAGCCCGGACATCTTCTTGATCGCCCCTTTCAGCTCATCATCCGAGCAATCCGCGCAGGTGCCTTTCGGTGGCATGGCGTTGATACCGGTGATGGCCTTGGCCAGGATGCCATCCAGGCCGCCCTGATGGTCGGCACGCTCTTTCCAGGCTGCGGTGTCGCCAATCTTCGGCGCGCCGAGCAGCCCGGAGCCATGGCAGGCGTTGCAGTGCTTGGCGATGATCTGGTCCGGCGTCTTGGCACCACCGCCACCAGCGGCAGCGGCCACTTCCATGCCCTTGCATTCCTGGCCCTGCACACACACCTGGCCGACCGGCTCCAGGCGCTTGGCGATGTCATCCTTGGTCGCAGCGGTTGCGCTCATTGCCCAGAGGGCGAATACGGCTGCTGGTACGGCCAGCATCTTCTTGATTTGGTTCACGCGAACACCCTCATGGTGGCTAATCACGCTCGCGGCCACGAATCGGCGAGCGCTGAAAAGTATAGCGGGAACCCGGAGGCCGTGAAACGACCCTACACGGGAAAGGGGTATTGCCGAATCAATGCACTGCGCTGGATCAAAAGTTCGAAGGTGTCGCCGCACTGATCAACCGCGCCGGCCGGTCGAACGGGTTGCGAAAGCGGTGCGGGCGGGTGCTTTCGAAGTAGTAGCTGTCGCCTTCCTCGAGAATGAAGATCTCGTTGCCGACCACCAGCTCCAGGCGGCCCTCCAGCAGGATGCCGGTTTCTTCGCCATCGTGGGTCAGCATTTCGGCACCGGTGTCGGCGCCCGGTGGGTACACCTCGGTGAGAAACGCAATGGCGCGGTTGGGGTGCGACTTGCCAACCAGCTTCATGGTCACCGCACCATCCGAGATATCGATCAGCTCATGGGCCTTGTAGACGATCTGCGTGGGGCTTTCAGGTTCCAGCTCGACCGAGAAGAACTCGACCATGGACATGGGAATGCCGCTCAGCACCTTGCGCAGCGAGCTGATCGACGGGCTCACGCTGTTCTTCTCGATCATCGAGATGGTGCTGTTGGTCACCCCGGCACGCTTGGCGAGTTCACGCTGGGACAGGCCCTTGAGCTTGCGGATGGCTTGCAGTCGTTCGCCGACGTCCAAAGCTGGAGCCTCCTGAAACGGTGGAAAAGGGGGTGGATGTGAACGATATCATGGCAATGCCGTTCAGTATTTACAACACACAGCCCCTCAACCTGTCCGCTTCAGCGTTTCATTCGCCGCAGTAGTCCCGCGGTACCCGCTTCAGATTGCAGAAGATCTGGTAGGGAATGGTGCCAGCCTGGGCAGCCACCTCGCTGGCCAGCACATGTTTGCCCCACAGTTCGACCGGGCTGCCGACGGTAGCTTCCGGTATGTCGGTCAGGTCGATGTTGAGCATGTCCATCGATACACGGCCGATCAGCTGTGTGCGCTTGCCGGCGACCAGCACCGGGGTGCCATTCGGTGCCTGGCGAGGGTAGCCATCGGCATAGCCCATGGCGACTATGCCCACACGGGTTGGCCGCGGGCTGATGAACTTGGCACCATAGCCCACTGGTTCGCCGGCAGGCAGCTCGCGCACGCTGATCACCCGCGATTGCAGGGTCATCACTGGCTGCAGGCGCTCGGCCTCGGCCTGGGCCACCTCGAACGGCGTGGCACCGTACAGCATCAGGCCCGGGCGTACCCAGTCACTGGGGGCCTGCGGCCAACCCAGCACACCGGGCGAATTGCGCAGGCTGCATTCGGCGGCCAGGCCTTGGCGAGCGGCCTCGAATACGGCGATCTGTTGGGCGGTGGTGTCGGCATCCAGCTCGTCGGCGCGAGCGAAGTGGCTCATCAGCACAATGCGCGCGACCTTGCCACTGGCCAGCAGGCGCTGGTATGCCTCGTGGTAATCCTTGGGGTGCAGGCCGACACGGTGCATGCCGCTGTCGAGCTTGAGCCAGACGGTGAGCGGCTTGTGCAACTGGGTCTGCTCAATCGCCTCCAGCTGCCACAGCGAATGCACCACGCACCACAGATTGTGCTCGGCGATCAGCGCCAGTTCGCTGGCCTCGAAAAAGCCCTCGAGCAGCAGCAGCGGCGCCTTGATACCGGCGGCGCGCAGCTCCAGCGCCTCTTCGATGCAAGCCACGGCAAAGCCATCGGCTTCGGCCTCCAGGGCGAGGGCACAGCGCACGGCGCCATGGCCGTAGGCATCGGCCTTGATCACGGCGAGGGCTTTGGCACCGGTCAGTTCACGGGCCAGACGGTAGTTATGGCGCAGGGCCTGGAGGTCGATCAGGGCGCGGGCGGGACGCATGGCGGCTGCCTTATGGTGGTTCACAGATTAAAACAGTGTCGGGTTCTTCGCGGCCAAAGCCGCTCCCACAAGGGCTGCACGATGTCCGGAGGCAAGTGCTCCCTGTGGGCGCGGCTTTAACCGCGCAGAGGCCGGTACAGGCTATTACTGCTGGTGAGCTGGCGCAGTGTGCCCATGCTTGGCCACTTCCCGGTTGTTGCCATAGCGGGAGATGTCCAGGCCTTCGGCACTGATCTGTGGCTTCTTGCGCGCAATCAGGTCGGCCAGCAGGCGACCAGAGCCGCACGCCATGGTCCAGCCCAAAGTACCATGGCCAGTATTCAGGAACAGGTTGCGGAACGCCGTGGCACCAACGATCGGCGTACCGTCCGGAGTCGCCGGGCGCAAGCCGGTCCAGAAGCTGGCCTGGCTCAGGTCACCGCCGCGAGGATAAAGGTCGTTGACGATCATCTCCAGCGTTTCGCGTCGACGCGGGTTCAGCGACAGGTCAAAGCCGGCGATTTCAGCCATGCCGCCCACCCGGATGCGGTTGTCGAAACGGGTAATCGCGACTTTGTAGGTCTCGTCGAGGATGGTCGACGTCGGGGCCATATCGGCGTTGGTGATCGGCACGGTCAGCGAATAGCCCTTCAGCGGGTAAACCGGGGCCTTGATGCCTAGCGGCTTGAGCATCTGCGGCGAGTAGCTGCCCAGCGCCAGCACGTAGCGGTCGGCGGTTTCCAGCTTGCCGTCGATCCACACGCCATTGATGCGGTCGCCAGCGAAGTCCAGGCGCTGGATATCCTGGCCGAAGCGGAACTCCACGCCGAGCTTGATCGCCATTTCTGCCAGCCTGGTAGTGAACAGCTGGCAATCACCGGTCTGGTCGTTGGGCAGGCGCAGGGCGCCGGCCAGGATGTCTTTCACGCCAGCCAGGGCCGGCTCGACACGGGCAATACCATCACGGTCGAGCAATTCGTAAGGCACGCCGGACTGTTCGAGCACGGCAATGTCCTTGGCTGCGGCGTCTACCTGGGCCTGGGTCCGGAACAGCTGGGTAGTGCCCAAGCTACGGTTTTCGTAGGCGATGCCGGTTTCGGCACGCAGCTCGTCGAGGCAGTCACGGCTGTACTCGGACAGGCGCACCATGCGCTCCTTGTTCACCGCGTAACGGCTGGCGGTGCAGTTGCGCAACATTTGCGCCATCCACAGGTACTGGTCGACGTCACCGGTGAGCTTGATGGCCAATGGGGCATGACGCTCCAACAGCCATTTGATGGCTTTCAGCGGCACACCAGGCGCAGCCCAGGGCGAGGCATAGCCGGGCGAGATCTGGCCAGCGTTGGCAAAACTGGTTTCCATGGCCACCGCCGGTTGGCGATCGACCACTGTCACTTCGAAACCTTGCCGGGCCAGGTAGTAGGCACTGGCGGTTCCGATTACACCGCTACCAAGTACCAGAACTCGCATCGTTTTATTCCTCGCACGCGGCGCACCGCAGTCTTTTGTTGAGATGGCATGAATGCGCGCAGTATAGGAATTTGAAGGCAGTGCAATTCACTATATAAAAGCCTATTATTGGCGAGAATTCTCGGCAATATCGCCTTTCACGGAGGGGCATCCCCTATGCGAACCCAGCACCAAAGCAAGCGTGAGCTGGACAAGATCGACCGCAACATCCTGCGTATCCTGCAGAACGACGGGCGTATTTCCTTCACCGAACTGGGCGAGAAAGTCGGGTTGTCCACCACCCCTTGCACCGAGCGGGTTCGCCGCCTTGAGCGCGAGGGCATCATCATGGGCTACAACGCCCGCCTGAACCCGCAGCACCTCAAGGGCAGCCTGCTGGTGTTCGTGGAAATCAGCCTGGACTACAAATCGGGGGATACCTTCGAGGAGTTCCGCCGTGCGGTGTTGAAACTGCCACACGTGCTGGAGTGCCACTTGGTGTCCGGCGACTTCGACTACCTGGTGAAGGCGCGCATTTCGGAAATGGCCTCGTACCGCAAGCTGCTTGGCGACATCCTGCTGAAGCTGCCGCACGTGCGCGAATCGAAGAGCTATATCGTGATGGAAGAGGTAAAAGAGAGCCTCTGCCTGCCGATTCCGGACTGAGGCTAGACCAGCACCTGGCGGGTGGTGGCGATGAACTGGTGGACCAGTTGCTCGGCGGCTGGGTCGATCATCTGCTCCGGGCCACGGCCACGCGGGCAGGCCAGGCGCGGGGTGGTGCCGAACAGCCGGCAGATCATCGGCCGCTCTTCATACACGGTGCAACCGTTGGGGCCCAGGTGTACACAGTCCAGGCGCTCCAGGGCAGCGACCTGCTCGGCCTGCGACTTGCGCGGCAGCCGGGCCATTTCTTCTGCCGACGTCGTGACCGGGCCGCAGCAGTCGTGGCAGCCGGGTTCGCACTCGAATGAGGGGATGAGTTCGCGTAGAAAGTGGATCTTGTGGCGGTTGCAGGACATGGCGGGTACAGAGCAAATAATTTCGGTGGATTATAGGCTCATTCGCGGGTAAACCCGCTCCCACAGGATTGTGGTTGCAGCAGGAGTGGCGCAGCCCTTGCCATGTTGCCCACCACCCTACCCCGGCTTATCCTCCTCCCCTCGCTCACCAGCCTCAGGACCTGCCCAATGATCCACAGCGCGCAGCATGCCGCCTCCTACTACGCCGCCAGCAGCGCGCCACACCCCGACCATTCCTTTCTGCAAGGCGAACACAGCGCCGATGTGTGCATCGTCGGTGGGGGTTATTCGGGCCTGAACACCGCCATCGAGCTGGCCGAGCGCGGCTTCTCGGTCATTCTGCTGGAAGCCCGCAAGCTCGGCTGGGGCGCCAGTGGGCGCAATGGCGGGCAGTTGATCCGTGGTGTCGGTCATGGCCTGGAGCAGTTCGTCCCGGTGATCGGCGAGGAAGGCGTACGCAGCATGAAGCTGATGGGCCTGGAGGCCGTGCAAATCGTCCGTGAACGAGTCGAAAAGCATGCCATCGCCTGCGACCTGACCTGGGGCTACTGCGATCTGGCCAACAAACCTGCCGAGCTGCTGGGCTTCGCCGAAGACGCCGAAGAACTGCGCAGCCTGGGCTACGGCCCTGAACTGCGCCTGGTCGGCAAGGACGATATCCACAGCGTGGTCGGCGCCGACTGCTATGTGGGCGGGCTGGTCGACATGGGCTCGGGGCACCTGCACCCGCTCAACCTGGCCCTGGGGGAAGCGGCCGTGGCCAGCCGCCTGGGCGTGAAGCTGTTCGAGCAGTCCGAGGTCACCCGCATCGACTATGGCTCTGAAGTGCAGGTACACACCGCGCAGGGCCGGGTGCGGGCCAAGACCTTGGTCCTGTGCTGCAATGCCTACCACAACAACCTCAACCGCGAACTGGGCGGCAAGGTGCTGCCGGCTGGCAGCTACATCATCGCCACCGAACCGCTGGGCGAAGAGCGTGCCCGGATGCTGCTGCCGCAGAACATGGCCGTGTGCGACCAGCGTGTAGCACTGGACTACTATCGCCTGTCTGCAGACCGACGCCTGCTGTTCGGTGGCGCCTGCCATTATTCAGGTCGTGATCCGAAGGACATCGCCGCCTATATGCGGCCGAAGATGCTAAAAGTATTCCCGCAACTGACCGATGTCCGCATCGACTATCAGTGGGGTGGCATGATCGGCATCGGCGCCAACCGCCTGCCACAGGTCGGCCGCCTGGCCAACCAGCCGAATGTGTATTACGCCCAGGCCTATTCCGGCCATGGGCTTAACGCCACCCACCTGGCCGCACGCCTGCTGGGCGAGGCGATCAGCGGCCAGGAGAGCGGGCGTTTCGACCTGTTCGCCAAGGTGCCGCACATCACCTTCCCTGGCGGCCAGCACCTGCGCTCGCCGCTGCTGGCGTTGGGGATGCTGTGGCATCGCCTCAAAGAGCTGGTCTGAAAGTGCAGGCGCGGCCGCGCAGCCTCTGCCGGTCAGTCTTTCCAGAAGGGTTTGCGCCCTTCTGTACGCGCCTGTTCCCAGCTCAACCCGATATCGCGCAACTCGTTATCGGTCAGCTGTAGCAACGCCCTGCGGGTATGCCAGCGATGCAGCATCAGCCCCCAACGCCCCAACCCTTGCGGCGCGTTGAACACCTTGGCCTGCTGTCCGGCTTCCAGTTCCTTGGCCAACAGTTGCAAGCGCACATCGCTCATGCCCCCCATCGCTGCGTTCTCCGTTCGATTGATAGCGTGGAGAAAGCATGCGCGCTGCAAGCACCGGCAATACAGATCCAATACAGTCTTATTATTCCCATACAGAGTTGACCGCCAACTGACTGAATGCTGTATTTTCAACGCAACTGTACCGGTCGCTATGCCAATGTAGCGCAGGAGTATGCCGTGACCCTTTACCTGAACCTCGCCGAGCTGCTCGGCGCCCGTATCGAGCAGGGCCTCTACCGCCCCGGCCAGCGCCTGCCGTCGGTGCGCGCCCTGAGCGTAGAGCACGGGGTCAGCCTGAGCACCGTGCAACAGGCCTATCGCATGCTGGAAGACAACGGCATGGTTTCGCCCCGGCCCAAATCCGGCTACTTCGTCAGCCACCTCCGCCAACTGCCCGCCCTCCCCGCCGTCAGCCGCCCGGCCCAGCGCCCTGTGGACATTTCGCAGTGGGAACAGGTACTGGAACTGGTACGCAGCACTCCACGCCAGGATGTGGTCCAGCTCGGCCGCGGCATGCCCGACATCGAAAGCCCCACCCTCAAGCCACTGCTGCGCAGCCTCTCCCAGCTGAGCCGCCGGCAGGACATGCCTGGCCTGTACTACGACAATATTCACGGCAACCTGGCTCTGCGCGAACAGGTGGCCCGACTGACGCTCGACTCTGGCTGCCGCCTGAGCCCGGCCGACCTGGTGGTGACCACTGGTTGCCATGAGGCGCTGTCGTGCAGCATCCGCGCGGTGTGCGAGCCCGGCGACATCGTCGCAGTCGACTCGCCGAGCTTTCACGGCGCCATGCAGACGCTCAAGGGCCTGGGCATGAAAGCCCTGGAAATCCCCACCGACCCGGTCACCGGCATCAGCCTGGAGGCCCTGGAGCTGGCCCTGGAGCAATGGCCGATCAAGCTCATCCAGATCACCCCCAGCTGCAACAACCCGCTCGGCTACATCATGCCGGAGGCGCGCAAGAAGGCCCTGCTGAGCCTGGCCCAGCGCTACGACGTGGCCATTCTGGAAGACGATGTGTACGGTGATCTGGCCTATACCTACCCGCGTCCGCGCACCCTCAAGTCCTTCGACGACGATGGCCGCGTACTGCTGTGCAGCTCGTTCTCCAAGACGCTCGCCCCCGGCCTGCGGATAGGCTGGGTAGCACCCGGGCGTTACCTGGAGCGGGTGCTGCACATGAAGTACATCAGCACCGGCAGTACCGCCAGCCAGCCTCAGCTGGCGATTGCCGACTTCATCGCCGCCGGGCACTACCATCCCCATGTGCGGCGTATGCGCAGCCAATACCAGCGCGGCCGCGACCTGATGAGCGACTGGGTAACCCGCTACTTTCCGGCAGGCACGCGGGTCAGCCGGCCCCAGGGCGGCTTCATGCTGTGGGTGGAATTACCCGAACATTTCGATACGTTGCGGCTGAACCGCGCTTTACTGGAGCAGGGCGTGCAAGTTGCCGTGGGCAGCATCTTTTCGGCCTCGGGCAAATTCCGCCACTGCCTGCGCATGAACTTCGCTGCACGGCCGACACCGCAGATCGAAGCTGCAGTGCGCAAGGTCGGTGAAACCGCCCTTCGTCTACTGGATGAAGAAAACGCTGGCGCGTAACTTTGCGCCGCCCGCTACGGTCCAACCCTTCAAGCCTTCGTTGCACAGGACGATCCACCCTTGAGACTCCAGCGAGCCTTGCCTCTGCTGCTGGTGCTACTGTTCGGCCTTGCCGGCTGTGCCAGCGTCGGCACGCCCCGAGAAACCAGCCAGGCACTACCCGCCAACGACTCGGCCTTTGGCCGCTCGGTGCTGCGCCAGGCCGCCGCCTACAGCGGCCGCTCGGGCTTTCGCCTGTTGCCCAACAGCAACGAGGCTTTCCGCGCCCGCGCCGAACTGATCCGTAACGCCCAGACGAGCATCGACTTGCAGTACTACATCGTCCACGACGGCCTCAGCACCCGCGCCCTGGTGCATGAGCTGCTGCGTGCTGCCGACCGTGGCGTACGCATACGCATCCTGCTCGACGACACCACCAGCGATGGCCTGGACGTCATCATGGGCACCCTCGATGCCCACCCGAACATTCACATCCGCGTGTTCAACCCATTGCACCTGGGCCGCAGCACCGGCGTGACGCGCGCCATGGGCCGCCTGTTCAACCTGTCGCGTCAGCACCGGCGCATGCATAACAAGCTGTTCCTGGTGGATAACAGCATGGCCATCGTCGGTGGGCGTAACCTGGGCGACGAATATTTCGATGCCGAACCCAACCTCAATTTCACCGACATCGACCTGCTGGGGGTAGGCCCGATTGCCGAACAGTTGGGGCACAGTTTCGACCAGTACTGGAACAGCGCTCTCAGCCGGCCGATTACCGACTTTCTCTGGCACGACCCGGATGCCAGCGACCTGAGCGCCAGCCGCCACCGCCTGGAAGTGTCGCTGGCCGAAGCCAGGACCCAACGCAAAGCCCTGTATGACCGCTTGATGGCCTACCAGTCACAACCGCGCCTGGATGTGTGGCGCAACGAACTGATCTGGGCCCACGCCCAAGCGTTGTGGGATGCACCGAGCAAGGTGCTGGCTGACGACGAACCAGACCCGCAACTGCTGCTGAGCCAACAACTCGCGCCGGACCTGGCCAGTGTGCATCGCGAACTTATCCTGATGTCGGCGTATTTCGTGCCGCGCGAGCCGGGCCTGCTGTACCTGACCAGCCGTGCCGACGCCGGCACTTCGGTGAAGCTGCTGACCAACTCGCTGGAGGCCACCGACGTGCCGGCGGTGCACGGCGGCTATGCCCCCTATCGCCGGGCCTTGCTAGAGCATGGTGTGCAGCTTTACGAGCTGCGCCGCCAACCCGGTGACCCCAGCGCCGGGCGTTTGAGTTACCACGGCAGCTCGGATTCAAGCCTGCATACCAAGGCGATCGTGTTCGACCGACGCAAAACCTTCATCGGCTCGTTCAACTTCGACCCACGTTCAGTATTGTGGAACACCGAGGTTGGAGTGTTGGTCGACAGCCCGGAACTGGCCGAGTACACCCGCGAGCTGGCCCAGCAGGGTATGGCGCCTGCGCTGAGCTATCAGGTGAAGCTGGTGGGCGGCAAACTGGTGTGGGCCACCGAGGACAATGGCCGGCGACACATGCTGACCTCCGAGCCGGGCGGGATATGGCGGCGGTTCAATGCCTGGATCAGCAAGGCGGTGGGCTTGGAGAAGATGTTGTAGCTGATGGCCTCATCAGCCGGCAAGGGGCTGTACAGCATTCAAGATCTACGGAGAGCTGCAGGAGCTGGCTTGCCGGCGATGGGCCGCAGGTGCTTCAGACAGATGCAGGCTCGAAAGCCCCACGCCGCCGGGTCAACATAACCAACCCCGCAGCTCCCAGCGCCATCAGCAATGGCAGCGCATGCCCGCTGATCCACTGGCTCCCCGCCCCGGCCAGCAATGGCCCGAGCAGGCAGCCTATACCCCACAGCTGTGCCACATGAGCGTTGGCGCGCACCAGTGCATCATCGCGGTAGCGCTCACCGATCAATACCAGCGACAAAGTGAACAAGCCCCCCGCACTGGCCCCGAACAACACCCACAACGGCCAGATCAGCGGCGTGTGCAGCAATAGCGGAATG
This sequence comes from Pseudomonas oryzicola, assembly GCF_014269185.2. Lineage (NCBI taxonomy): Bacteria > Pseudomonadati > Pseudomonadota > Gammaproteobacteria > Pseudomonadales > Pseudomonadaceae > Pseudomonas > Pseudomonas oryzicola. The sequence goes on along the minus strand of NZ_JABWRZ020000001.1, from coordinate 296,222 downwards.
ATCAGGCTGGACACCAGCAAGGTCACCGCGCAACCGGTGAACAGGGCACGGCGCGACATACGGTCAGCCAACGCGCCAATGGGCAGCTGCAACACTGCATCACCTACCACCACGGTGCTGACCATGAACAGGGCAGTTTCGGTACTGAAGCCTTGCTGCAGGCAGTACACCGGGAGCAATGTCAGAATCATGGCTTCGAACGAGGCGAACAGGGCAATGGCCCAGGCGATCACCGGCAAACGCCGGCAGAACGCGAACAGGTCGCCGAAGGTGACGCTGCAGGCTTCTGTGCTCGGCGCACCGCCACGGCCCAGGAGTATCAACGGCGCCACCAGCAGCAGGCCGGTAGCGGCCCAGAAGCCAAAGTCATCATCGGAGCCGAGAAAGCCCAGCACCAACGGCCCGGCCAGCTGGCTGAGGGCATAGCTGCTGCCATACAGCGCCACCAGGCGGCCACGCCACTGCTCGACCACCAGCTGGTTGATCCAGCTCTCGCCTAGTATGAACACCACGGTCAGGGACATGCCGATCAGCAGGCGCAGCAGCAGCCATAGCGGATAGCTGGGTAGCAAGGCGACCAGGCCGATCGACAACGCTCCGCCCCACAGGCACAGGCGCATGGCTGAAGGGACGCCAACCCAGCCGGCCAGGCGGCTGGCCAGGCTGGCACCGACCAGCACGCCCAGCGCCGGCATCGCGGCCATCACGCCGATGGCGAAACTGCCGTAGCCCCAGGCCTCCAGGCGCAAGGATACCAGCGGCATGCTCACGCCGAGTGCCAGCCCGACACTAAGCACCGATGCCAGCACGGCGAAATAGGTACCCCAACGCATTGCAGCCTCCCAGGCAGAAACTCGAACAGCAGAAACGACGAAGCCGGGCAGCGTGAGCCAACCCGGCTACTGTTGGGGCTGCTGTGCAGCCCATCGCCGGCAGGCCAGCTCCCACTCACACCGCGAAGTCCTCAAGGCTTGTGCAGTGTACCTGCGGGAGCTGGCTTGCCGACGACTGGGCCGCAAAGCGGCCCACCGGGATCACAGCTTGATCCAGGTCGCCTTCAGCTCGGTGTACTTCTCCAGCGCGTGCAGCGACTTGTCGCGGCCATTACCCGACTGCTTGAAGCCACCGAACGGCGCAGTCATGTCGCCGCCATCGTACTGGTTGACCCAGACACTGCCAGCGCGGACGGCACGGGCCGTCTTGTGCGCCTTGGAAATATCCGAAGTCCAGATACCAGCCGCCAGGCCATACGGCGTGTCGTTGGCGATGGCCACAGCCTCTTCGGCGGTATCGAAGGCGATTACCGACAGTACCGGGCCGAAGATCTCTTCCTGGGCAATCTTCATGGCGTTGGTCACGCCGTCGAAGATGGTCGGCTCTACATAGGTGCCGCCGGTCTCTTCCAAGGTGCGCTTGCCGCCAGCCAGCAGCTTGGCGCCATCCTTGTGGCCGGCCTCGATATACGACAGCACGGTGTTCATCTGCTGGGTATCGACCAGGGCACCGACGGTAGTCTGTGGGTCCAACGGGTTACCTGGCTTCCAGCCTTTCAGGGCCTCGACCACCATAGGCAGGAACTTGTCCTTGATCGAGCGCTCGACCAGCAGGCGCGAACCGGCGGTGCACACCTCACCCTGGTTGAAGGCGATGGCGCTGGCTGCGGCCTCGGCAGCTGCCTGCAGGTCCGGGGCGTCAGCGAAGACAATGTTCGGGCTCTTGCCACCAGCTTCCAGCCAGATGCGCTTCATGTTCGATTCGCCGGCATAGACCATCAGCTGCTTGGCAATCTTGGTCGAGCCGGTGAACACCAGGGTATCGACATCCATATGCAGGGCCAGGGCCTTGCCCACGGTGTGGCCATAACCTGGCAGCACGTTCAGAACGCCTGCCGGGATACCGGCTTCTATGGCCAGCTGGGCAATGCGAATGGCAGTCAGCGGCGATTTTTCGGATGGTTTGAGCACCACCGAGTTACCGGTGGCCAGGGCCGGGCCAAGCTTCCAGCAGGCCATCAGTAGCGGGAAGTTCCACGGTACGATGGCGCCGACGACACCCACTGGTTCGCGGGTGACCAGGCCAAGCTGGTCATGCGGGGTCGGGGCGACTTCGTCGTAGACCTTGTCGATGGCTTCGGCAGTCCAGTGGATGGCATTGGCAGCGCCCGGAATGTCGATGCTGGACGAGTCACCAATCGGCTTGCCCATGTCCAGGGTTTCCAGCAGCGCCAGCTCTTCGACGTTCTTGCGCAGCAGGTCGGCGAAGCGGATCAGCTTGGCCTTGCGCTTGGCCGGAGCCAGTTGCGACCACACGCCAGAGTTGAAGGTGGCACGGGCGTTTTCCACAGCACGGTTGGCATCGGCCAGGTCGCAGCTGGCAACCTTGGCCAGGAAGCGTCCGTCGACCGGGCTCAGGCACTCGAAGGTTTCACCGGATGCGGCATCGGTGTATTCGCCGTTGATGAAGGCACGGCCTTCAATCTTCAGTTGCTGGGCACGTTGTTCCCAGTCCGCACGAGTCAGGGTGGTCATACGAAACTCCTCCTCTTGTTTAGGTGCAACGCCGCACTGAGGATTCACAGGCGTTGTCAGAATTTGGGCCGGGCGGCAAAGGCTCTGGCTACCGACACCCTAAACCAGGCCGTGTAAACTATCAATATATTTGACACATAAGGCTCAAAAGCCTACTGATGTGCATTTTATTAAACAAAAACAGGAGCCGCACATGAGCATCAACAGCATCATCGACTTCGCACAGGCTATCACCGAGGCCGAACGCTACCGCCCGGCGGCGGAAAAAATCCTCAAGGGCGAGCCCGACCAGGTGGTTTACAACCATTACTCCAGCCCATGCGGACAGTTTGCCGCGGGCGTGTGGGAAGGTGAGGTGGGCCAGTGGACGGTGAACTACACCGAGCACGAATACTGCGAGATCGTCCAGGGCGTTTCGGTACTGCGCGACCAGGACGGCGGGGCGAAAACCCTGCGTACCGGTGATCGGTTTGTCATCCCGGCCGGCTTCAAGGGCACCTGGGAAGTACTGGAGCCATGCCGCAAGATCTATGTGATGTTCGAACAGAAGCCGCTATAGAGGTAACCATGTAGCGCAGGCAGCCTGCAGGCATGCGTGAGGATGGCCTTGCCCATTTCGGGCCATCCAACTTCAACAGGAAGATCACCATGACCAACGGAGAAGTACTGAAAACCCTCGCCCATCTGGTCGGCACCCCTTATGCGCCAGCGCTGAAGGACACCATCTGCGCCCTCACCGGCCGCACCCGGGTGGTCGGCCCCAACGAAATGTGCACCCACGAGTACGACGCCGAGCGCATCCAGATCAAGGCCGGTGCCGACCTGCTGATCCAGGGCTTCGACTTCAACTGATCCCGCTGCAGGCAAAAAAAAACCCGCGTCCTTTCGGATGCGGGTTTTTTCAGGTCGCCGATCAATTACTTGATCTTGGCTTCCTTGTACACCACGTGCTTGCGAACAACCGGATCGTATTTCTTGATCTCGATTTTGTCCGGAGTGGTGCGCTTGTTCTTGTCGGTGGTGTAGAAGTGGCCAGTGCCAGCACTCGAAACCAGACGGATCAATTCACGCATGACGTTCTCCTTAGAACTTTTCGCCGCGAGCGCGCAGCTCGGCCAGCACTACGTCGATACCACGCTTGTCAATGACGCGCATGCCTTTGGCGGATACGCGCAGACGCACGAAACGCTTCTCGGATTCAACCCAGAAACGGTGGTGCTGCAGGTTCGGCAGGAAACGACGACGGGTTTTGTTGTTTGCGTGGGAAATGTTGTTCCCGGTTACTGGACCCTTACCAGTAACTTGACAGACTCTCGACATGACTCAGCCCTCTAAAACCACATGCCCAACCCGGCATGGGTTGGCCGCTTAATCTCTCAGTCTTTGGCGCCTGGGCGCCGTGATTCTGGAGGTCTTACCGACCGGATACGCTGACGCGACAGGCCGAGCCCCTAGAAAAGAGCGCTGCTTTATACCAGAAAGACTTGGCCACAACAACAGAAGATACATTTCCGGCGCCGGCCAAGCGCGCCGGGCCAGCATAGCGGCAGGCCCCGCCAGCCGTCGACCGCTCGTCGCCGGTTTTGTAAAAAAGGGTGTGGTCATTTCCCCACGGGCGCACTAGGGTAGGCCTTTTCCAGACTGCACTGGCAGATGGGCCACTGACAGCCAAGGAGTCACCATGCGTGCCGCCGCCCTTTCCTTATTGTTCACCTCCCTGTTTGCCGCTGGCGCCGCCCAGGCTGCCCCGCTGAGTGTCTGCAGCGAGGCCAGCCCCGAAGGCTTCGACGTGGTGCAGTACAACTCGCTGACCACCACCAACGCCACCGCCGACGTGCTGATGAACCGGCTGGTGGAGTTCGATGCGCTGCAAGGCAAGGTGGTGCCGAGCCTGGCGGCCAGCTGGACGGTATCGGCCGACGGCCTGGTTTATGACTTCACCCTGCGCGATGATGTGAAATTCCACACCACCACCTACTTCAAGCCCAGCCGCGGACTGAATGCCGATGACGTGCTGTTCAGCTTCCAGCGCATGCTCTACCCCGCCCATGCCTGGCACAAGACCGCACCGGGCGGTTACCCGCATGCCCAGTCGCTGCAGCTGGGCAGCCTGATCAAGGCGCTCGAGGCGCCGGCGCCCAATACCGTGCGCTTCACCCTCAACCACCCGGACGCCACGTTCCTGGCCACCTTGAGCATGGGCTTTGCCTCGATCTATTCCGCCGAATATGCCGACAAGCTGCTCAAGGCCGGCACACCGGAGAAGCTCAACAGTCAGCCGATCGGCACCGGGCCGTTCGTGTTCCAGCGCTTCCAGAAGGACGCCATGGTGCGCTACCGCGCCAACCCGGACTATTTTGCCGGCAAGCCGGCGGTCGACCCGCTGATCTTCGCCATCACCACCGACGCCAATGTGCGCCTGCAGAAGCTCAAGCGCGGTGAGTGCCAGGTGGCCTTGTCGCCCAAGCCACTGGACATTGCCGAAGCAGGCAAGGATGGCAACCTCAAGGTGGCCACCACCCCGGCCTTCATGACGGCCTTCGTCGCCATCAACAGCCAGCACCCGCCGCTGGACAAGCCGGAGGTACGCCAGGCCATCAATCTGGCCTTCGACAAGCAGGCCTACCTGAAGGCGGTGTTCGAGGATTCCGCAGTGGCCGCCAATGGGCCCTACCCGCCCAACACCTGGAGCTACGCCAAGGACCTGCCCGGCTATGCGCTGGACCTGAAGAAAGCCAAGGCGCTGCTGAACAAGGCCGGCCTGGCCGAAGGCTTCAGCACCACCATCTGGACCCGCCCGTCGGGCAGCCTGCTCAACCCAAACCCCAGCCTGGGCGCGCAGATGCTGCAGGCAGACCTGGCCAAGGTTGGCATCAAGGCAGAAATCCGCGTGATCGAATGGGGCGAGCTGATCCGCCGCGCCAAGGCCGGCGAGCATGATTTGCTGTTCATGGGCTGGGCAGGCGACAACGGCGACCCGGACAACTTCCTCAGCCCGCAGTTTTCCTGCGCGGCGGTGCAGTCGGGGACCAACTTCGCACGCTTCTGCGACAGCCGCCTGGACCAACTGATCAGCGCCGGACGTACCACCAACGACCAGAGCGTGCGCAGCCGGCTGTACCAGCAGGCGCAAACGTTGATCCAGCAACAGGCGCTGTGGCTGCCATTGGCGCACCCGACGGCGGCTACCCTGCTGCGCCGGGACGTCGAGGGGTACCAGGTGAGCCCGTTCGGGCGGTTGGATTTCAGCAAGGTGTCTGTGAACAAGTAAGCCTGCACCGGCCTCTTCGCGGGCGAGCCCGCGAAAGGACCGGGCCAGGCAGCACAAATGCCTAAGCCACAATCCACCCATGCTCGACCATCGACAGCGGCTCCCCATCACCGATGATGATGTGATCCAGCACCCGCACATCGATCAACGCCAGCCCCCGCTTCAACGACAGGGTCAAATGCACATCGTCCTGGCTGGGCTCACTGTTGCCCGAGGGGTGGTTGTGGCACAGGATCAAGGCCGCTGCGTTATGCAGCAATGCCCGCCGCACCACTTCCCGCGGGTAGACGCTGGCCCGATCTATCGTGCCTCGGAAGAGGATCTCAAACGCCAACGGCCTGTGCTTGGTATCGAGAAAGAGGCATCCGAACACCTCGCTGACTTCATGTCGCAGCATCGCTTTCAAATAGCGCCTCACCGTTGCCGGGCTGTCCATCGCGGATTCACGCTCAATCGAAGTTGCAAGGTGCCTGCGCCCGATCTCCAGCAGCGCCTGCAACTGGCTGTACCTCACCGGGCCCAACCCAAGCTCGCCGACGAAAGCCTCACGGTCGGCCTCCAGCAACTGGCGCAACCCCCCGAACTTCACGAGCAGACCTCGCGCCAGCTCCACGACATTGCGCCCACGCACACCTGAGCCGAGAAATACAGCCAGCAATTCCGCGTCCGTCAGGCTTCCGGCCCCACGCTGCAGCAACTTCTCCCTCGGCCGCTCTTCAGCCGGCCACTCCCTGATATTCATCCCGCCCCTCTGCCCTTGCTGCGGCCGATTTCGGCCCTGTGTTAATCTATTTCGCCTCGTACATGCGACGTTCTGCCGCAGGCATTCCCAAACGTCGTCGCCCGCTCTCACTGGAAAAAGGCAAGCCTATGCAGCGGCTGTATCGCAAGCGCATCGTTCTCGGCGTGGGTGGCGGCATTGCCGCCTACAAAAGCGCCGAACTGATTCGCCGACTCCTGGAGCACGGCGCGCAGGTGCGCGTCGTCATGACCCGTGGTGGTGCAGAGTTCATCACCCCGCTGACCCTGCAGGCACTGTCGGGCCACCCGGTGCACATGGACCTGCTGGACCCTGCTGCCGAAGCGGCCATGGGCCATATCGAACTGGCCAAGTGGGCCGACCTGGTGCTGATCGCCCCGGCCACCGCCGATCTCATGGCGCGCATGGCCCAGGGCATGGCAGACGACCTGCTGACCACCTTGGTACTGGCTACCGATGCCACTGTCGCCGTGGCCCCGGCCATGAACCAGGCCATGTGGCGCGACCCGGCCACCCAGGCCAACCTCGAACTGCTCAAGAGCCGGGGCATCCAGGTGTTCGGCCCAGCGTCCGGCAGCCAAGCCTGTGGCGACGTCGGCCTGGGCCGCATGCTCGAAGCCACCGACCTGGCCTGGTGTGCCGCGGAAAGCTTCAAGCGCCAGGCCCTGACCGGCAAGCACGTGCTGATCACTGCCGGCCCGACCCAGGAAAACATCGACCCGGTGCGCTACATCACCAATCATAGCTCCGGCAAGATGGGCTTCGCCTTGGCTGAAGCGGCCGCCGAAGCCGGGGCTCGGGTCACCCTCGTCACTGGCCCGGTGCACCTGCCGACCCCCGACCGGGTCAGCCGTATCGACGTGGTCAGCGCGCGGGACATGCTCGCGGCCTGTGAAGCGGCCATGCCGTGCGACCTGTTCATCGCCTCTGCGGCAGTTGCGGACTACCGCCCGGAAGTCGTTGCCACGCAAAAATTGAAGAAAGATCCTACGACCGGCGACGGCATGCTGCTGCAGATGGTGCGCAATCCCGATATCCTTGCCACCATCGCTGGCCGCACCGACCGCCCGTTCAGCGTCGGTTTCGCCGCCGAGACCGAGCACTTGCTCGATTACGCCACGCGCAAGCTCAAGGACAAGAACCTCGACCTGATCGTCGCCAATGATGTGGCCAACCCCAGCATCGGCTTCAACAGCGAGGAGAACGCCTTGACCGTGATCGACCGCCAGCAGCACCAGACCCTCTTCGCGCAGACCAGCAAGGGCAAGATTGCCCGGCAACTGGTCGCCTTCATCGCCGAACGACTCAATCAGGTTCAATAAGTTACATGCACGCTCTTCAAGCCAAGATCCTCGACCCACGCCTGGGCACCGAATTCCCCCTGCCGCAGTACGCCACCCCCGGCTCCGCCGGCCTGGACCTGCGCGCCCTGCTCAAGGAAGACACCGTCCTCGAGCCAGGCCAGACCCTGCTGATCCCCACCGGCCTGTCGATCTACATCGGCGACCCTGGCCTGGCGGCGGTGATCTTGCCGCGCTCGGGCCTGGGCCATAAGCACGGCATCGTGCTTGGCAACCTGGTCGGGCTGATCGACTCGGACTACCAGGGCGAGTTGATGGTGTCGTGCTGGAACCGCGGCAACACACCGTTCACCATCGCCGTTGGCGAGCGCATTGCCCAGCTGGTGCTGGTACCGGTGGTACAGGCCCATTTCGACATCGTCGAAGCGTTCGATGAAAGCCAGCGCGGCGCTGGCGGCTTCGGCCATTCCGGCAGCCACTGAGCCGAGAAATGACCGTTCAGGCCAAGGATGGCGAACTCTCTGGCGAAACCACCGTCCAAGCGTTCAGTTTGCGCCTGCCCAGAAAGCCTTTGACTAATGGAGCTTCCAGAGATGAACGACATGGCCCACCTGGTCCCCGCCGCACTGCCAGACAGCATTTTCCGCGCGTATGACATCCGCGGCGTGGTCGGCAAGACCCTTCACGCCGAAACCGCCTACTGGATCGGCCGCGCCATCGGTGCACAGAGCCTTGCCCAGGGCGAGCCGCAGGTTTCGGTCGGCCGCGATGGCCGTCTGTCCGGCCCGATGCTGGTCGAAGAGCTGATCAAGGGCCTGGTCGACGCCGGATGCCACGTCAGCGACGTCGGCCTGGTGCCCACCCCGGCCCTGTACTACGCGGCCAACGTGCTGGCTGGCAAGTCCGGGGTGATGCTGACCGGCAGCCACAACCCGTCGGACTACAACGGTTTCAAGATCGTGATTGCCGGTGACACCCTCGCCAACGAACAGATCCAGGCCCTGCTGACACGCCTGAAAACCAACAACCTGAGCCGCGCCGATGGCCGCGTGGAAAAGGTCGAGATCCTTGACCGCTACTTCCAGCAGATTGTCGATGACGTGAAGCTGGCGAAGAAGCTCAAGGTGGTGGTGGATTGCGGCAATGGTGCCGCTGGCGTGATCGCGCCGCAATTGATCGAAGCCCTGGGCTGCGAAGTGATCCCGCTGTTCTGCGAGGTCGACGGCAACTTCCCCAACCACCACCCGGACCCGGGCAAGCCGGAAAACCTCGAGGACCTGATTGCCAAGGTCAAGGAAACCGGTGCCGACATCGGCCTGGCCTTCGACGGTGACGGCGACCGTGTCGGCGTGGTGACCAACACCGGCAGCATCGTCTACCCCGACCGTCTGCTGATGCTGTTCGCCCAGGACGTGCTGTCGCGTAACCCAGGTGCCGAGATCATCTTCGACGTCAAATGCACCCGCCGCCTGACCCCGCTGATCGAACAGCATGGCGGCCGCGCGTTGATGTGGAAAACCGGCCACTCGCTGATCAAGAAGAAGATGAAGCAGTCCGGCTCGCTGCTGGCTGGCGAGATGAGCGGTCACATCTTCATCAAGGAGCGCTGGTACGGTTTCGATGACGGTATCTACAGCGCCGCGCGCCTGCTGGAGATCCTCAGCAAGGCCGGGCAAAGCGCCGAAAACCTGTTCGCCGCCTTCCCGAACGATATTTCCACGCCGGAAATCAATATTGATGTGACCGACGAGGGTAAATTCAGCATCATTGATGCACTGCAACGCGACGCCGACTGGGGCGAAGCCAACCTGACCACCATCGACGGTGTGCGGGTGGATTACGCCCACGGCTGGGGCCTGGTTCGCGCCTCCAACACCACCCCGGTGCTGGTGCTGCGCTTCGAGGCCGACAGCGACGCCGAATTGCAACGTATCAAGGATGTTTTCCGTACCCAGTTGCTGCGGGTAGAGCCTGAGCTGCAACTGCCGTTCTGACCGACTATCTGTTCCTTACAGGAGCCCTGCATGACCCTCGATCGCGATGCCGCTTCCCATGTAGCCGAGGTTTTGTCCGAAGCACTGCCTTACATTCGCCGCTTTGTCGGCAAGACCCTGGTGATCAAGTACGGCGGCAACGCGATGGAGAGCGAGGAGCTCAAGACCGGCTTCGCCCGTGACATCGTGCTGATGAAGGCTGTAGGCATCAACCCGGTGGTGGTCCACGGTGGCGGCCCGCAGATTGGCGATCTGCTCAAGCGCCTGTCGATCGAAAGCCATTTCATCGACGGCATGCGCGTCACCGACGCGGCGACCATGGATGTGGTGGAGATGGTGCTGGGCGGCCAGGTCAACAAGGACATCGTCAACCTGATCAACCGCCACGGCGGCAGCGCCATCGGCCTGACCGGCAAGGACGCGGAGCTGATCCGCGCCCGCAAGCTGACCGTCAGCCGCCAGACGCCCGAGATGACCACTCCGGAAATCATCGACATCGGCCACGTCGGCGAAGTGGTGAGCGTGAACACCGACCTGCTCAACATGCTGGTGAAGGGCGACTTCATCCCGGTGATCGCGCCGATCGGTGTGGGGGCCAATGGTGAGTCGTACAACATCAACGCCGACCTGGTGGCAGGCAAGGTGGCCGAGGCGCTGAAAGCCGAGAAGCTGATGCTGCTGACCAATATCGCCGGCCTGATGGACAAGCAAGGCCAGGTGCTGACCGGCCTGACCACCGAGCAGGTCAACGAACTGATCGCCGACGGCACCATCTACGGCGGCATGCTGCCGAAGATCAAATGCGCGCTGGATGCCGTGCAGGGCGGCGTCAACAGCTCGCACATCATCGACGGCCGTGTGCCGAATGCGGTGCTGCTGGAGATCTTCACCGACAGTGGCGTGGGTACCCTGATTACCAACCGCAAGCAGCGCTGATTGGTTGGTTAGCCTGCACTGGCCCTATCGCCGGTGCAGCAGAAACAAAAAAGGCGACCTTCACAAGAAGGTCGCCTTTTTCATTTCCAGGCCCGGATCAGATCCCGTACTGCGCCCGGTAAGCCTCGACCGCCGGCAGATGCTGCTTCAGCTGCGGGTCATCGGCGAGGAACTCCAGCACCTGGGTCAGCGAAACGATGCTGACCACCGGAATGCCGAAGTCGCGCTCCACTTCCTGGATCGCCGACAGTTCGCCATTGCCACGCTCTTCGCGGTTCAGCGCGATCAGCACACCAGCGGCCTTGGCCTGCTGGGCGTTGATGATCTGCATGACTTCACGGATGGCCGTACCGGCAGTGATCACGTCGTCGATGATCAGCACTTCACCGGCCAGCGGGGCGCCAACCAGGCTGCCGCCTTCGCCGTGGTCCTTGGCTTCCTTGCGGTTGAAGCACCATGGCACGTCGAGCTGGTGCTGCTCGGCCAGGGCCACGGCAGTCGCCGCCGCCAGCGGGATACCCTTGTAGGCCGGGCCGAACAGCACGTCGAACGGGATCTTGCTGTCGACGATGGCCGCCGCATAGCAACGGCCCAGCTGGGCCAGGGCAGAACCACTGTTGAACAGGCCGGCATTGAAGAAATACGGGCTGGTACGCCCCGATTTCAGAGTGAATTCACCGAAACGCAGTACCCCGCGATCGATGGCAAAACGGATGAAGTCGCGCTGATACGGCTGCATGAATAGTCCCGGACACCACGGATTTAGCTAAATGGGTTGAGCTCGGGTATCATACACGCACGAGATTTTTGGGGCCATTTATGCGGATCATCAGTGTGAACGTAAATGGCATTCAGGCTGCGGCCGAGCGTGGTTTGCTCAGCTGGCTGCAAGCCCAGAATGCCGACGTCATCTGCCTTCAGGATACCCGCGCCTCGGCCTTTGAACTCGATGACCCAGCTTTCCAGCTCGATGGCTATTTCCTTTATGCCTGCGACGCGGAGGTGCCTGCCCAAGGTGGTGTGGCCCTGTATTCGCGCATGCAGCCCAAGGCAGTCATCACCGGCCTGGGCTTCGAGACAGCCGACCGCTACGGGCGTTACCTGCAAGCAGATTTCGACAAAGTCAGTATTGCCAGCCTGCTGCTGCCTTCGGGTATGAACGGCGACGAAGACTTGAACCAGAAGTTCAAGTTGATGGACGACTTCGCCAAGTACCTGGACAAGCAGCGGCGCAAGCGTCGTGAGTACATCTACTGCGGCTCGTTCTACGTGGCGCAGCAGAAGCTCGACATCAAGAACTGGCGTGACAGCCAGCAGTCGCCCGGTTTCCTGGCGCCGGAGCGCGCCTGGATGGATGCGATCACCGGCGAGATGGGTTATATCGACGCCCTGCGCGAAGTCAGCCGTGAAGGCGACCAGTACAGCTGGTGGCCGGACAACGAGCAGGCCGAAATGCTCAACCTGGGCTACCGGTTCGACTACCAGATCCTCACCCCGGGCCTGCGCCGTTTCGTGCGCAATGCCCGCCTGCCGCGTCAGCCGCGCTTCTCCCAGCATGCGCCGCTGATCGTCGACTATGACTGGACGTTGACCATCTGAAAGCAGATTGGGGCCGCTTTGCGGCCCCAATTGCTATTTGATCGGCCGCCAGATCATCGGGTAACGATACGGCTTACCTTCATTGGCCCGCACCGCCGCAATGATGATCAGCACCAGCACCGCGACCATCAGCATGGCGAACAGCATCAGCCCGATGAACACGAACATCAGCAGGAAGCAGATGAACCCGGCAATGGTCACGCTGATCTGAAAGTTCAGCGCCTCCTTGCCCTGGGCATCGATGAAAGGGTCTTGCTCGCGCTTGAGGTGCCACAGCACCAGCGGGCCCAGCAAGTGCCCGAGCGGAACCACCAGGCCCAGCAGTGCAGAAAGGTGACAGAACATCGCCCACTGCCGGACCTCGGCATTGGGCGGGGTGATCGACAGGTTGGAATCGCTCATGCCCCGCACCCTCCTTGGCTGGGTTCAGTCGGCCAGTGCGGCCTGCTGCAGTTCGAAGATTTCAGCCATGCCCTTCTGTGCCAGGGCGAGCATGGCATTGAAGTCTTCCGGCTGGAACGGCGCGCCTTCGGCAGTACCCTGCACTTCGATGAAACCACCAGCGCTGGTCATCACCACGTTCAGGTCGGTCTCGGCGGCGGAGTCTTCCAGGTAGTCCAGGTCGAGCACGGCTTCGCTCTGGTACATGCCCACCGATACGGCGGCGATCATATGCTTGAGCGGGTTGCCGGCTTTCAGGCCGCCGCGCTTCTTGATGACCGCCAGGGCATCGCACAGGGCGACCATGGCACCGGTGATGGATGCGGTGCGGGTACCGCCATCGGCCTGAATCACGTCGCAGTCGACGTACAGGGTGATGTCACCGAGTTTGCTCATGTCCAGCGCAGCGCGCAGCGAACGGCCGATCAGGCGCTGGATTTCCAGGGTGCGGCCACCCTGTTTGCCACGGCTGGCTTCGCGCTGGTTACGCTCGCCGGTGGAACGCGGCAACATGCCGTACTCGGCGGTCAGCCAGCCCTGGCCTTGCCCTTTGAGGAAGCGCGGCACACCGTTTTCCACACTGACCGTGCAGATGACCTTGGTGTCACCGAACTCGACCAGTACCGACCCTTCGGCGTGCTTGGTGTAGCTGCGGGTGATGCGGATCGAGCGGAGCTGATCGGCGGCGCGACCACTTGGACGTTTCATCTGGGATACCTGTACTGGGACTTTGAATCTGCCGAGCATTATAGAGCCCACGGCCCGGGGAGGACATGCCTATTGTCGCGCCCGGCGCTGCCCGTCGCCTTTTCCTGCTGCCGTTGTCAGCCCTCGGTAACATGGGTGGATTGGGCGCCAAGGCGCCACTGCGCTACAATCCTGCGCCTTGCAGCCGAGAGGCTCCCACCGTTCATTCATCTACGCGAGGTACTCCCCATGGTGCACAGCATGACCGCTTTTGCTCGTGTCGAGCGCGCCGGCAGCCAAGGCACCCTGGTCTGGGAGCTGCGTTCGGTCAATCACCGTTACCTGGAGCCGCACCTGCGCCTGCCCGAAGCCCTGCGCGACCTGGAGGGCGCCGTGCGTGAAGGCCTGCGCCAAGGGCTGTCACGCGGCAAGGTGGAATGCACCTTGCGCCTCAACGACGACAGCAACGGCAAACCGCTGAAGGTGGACCGCGAGCGCGCCGCACAACTGGTTGCCGCCGCCGAGGAGGTGGCCGGCCTGATCAAGCAACCGGCACCATTGAACCCGCTGGAAGTGCTGTCATGGCCGGGCGTGCTGGTGGCCGACGCCAGCGACCCGCAGGCCCTGAATGCCGAAGCCATGGCACTGTTCAACGAAGCGCTGGCCGAACTCAAGGCCGGACGCCAGCGTGAAGGTCAGGAGCTGGCCCGGCTGATCAACGAACGCCTGGACAACATGGCCAGTGAAGTCACCACCCTGCGCGCTCTGGTGCCACAGATGCTGGCGGCACAGCGACAGAAGATCCTCGATCGCTTCGGCGACATCCAGGCCGAACTCGACCCGCAGCGCCTGGAGCAGGAGATGGTGCTGCTGGCCCAGAAGAGCGACGTGGCCGAGGAACTCGACCGCCTCAGCACCCACGTCACCGAAGTGCGCCGGGTGCTCAAGGGTGGCGGTGCCGCCGGCCGGCGCCTGGACTTTCTGATGCAGGAACTCAACCGCGAGGCCAATACCCTCGGCTCCAAGGCCTTCGACCCACGCAGCACGCAAGCGGCGGTCAACCTGAAGGTATTGATCGAACAGATGCGTGAACAAGTACAGAACATCGAGTAAGGCCACCCCGACCATGAACCACAGCAGCGGCACCCTTTACATCGTTTCGGCCCCTTCCGGCGCCGGCAAGACCAGCCTGGTCACCGCCCTGACCAAGGACGACACGCAGATCCGCGTCTCGGTCTCGCACACTACCCGCGCCATGCGCCCAGGCGAGCAGCACGGGGTGAACTATCACTTCGTCGTCCACGAGGAGTTCAAGGCACTGATCGCGCAAGGTGACTTCCTGGAGCATGCCGAGGTGTTCGGCAATTTCTACGGCACCTCGCGCAGTGCGCTGCAGCAAACGCTGGACCAAGGCTACGACCTGATTCTGGAAATCGACTGGCAAGGCGCCCAGCAAGTACGCAAGCTGATGCCGCAGGCGTTGTCGATATTCATCCTGCCGCCAAGCCAGCAGGCCTTGCGCCATCGTCTGGACGGTCGCGGGCAGGACAGTGAAGAGATCATTGCCGGGCGCATGAAAGAAGCGGTCAGCGAGATGGTGCACTACGACGAATATGACTACGTGATCATCAACGATGATTTTGACGTGGCGCTTGAGGACTTGAAGGCGGTGTTCCGCTCCAATCGCCTGCTGCTGAAGAAGCAGCAACAGCGCAACGGCGGGCTGCTCAAAGAACTGCTTTCCTGACAGACCGCACGGGGCTGCGTTGCAGCCCAATCGCCGACAAGCCAGCGATTGGGCCGCAACGCGGCCCTTTGCTTTATTCCTGCAGTGACAGGGTAGCCTGCTGACGCAGGGTAGCCCCGAGGAAATACGCCGGTGCGCGCATGCGCGACAGCATCATCAACCCGATGCCGAGCACCGAAATGATCGCGGCAATCACGAACACCAGCCCCAGTCCGCCCACATGTGAGCCACTGCCAAAGTCTGGCGAAGCGCTGTCGATGGCAGTACGCACGAAGATCACCGACAGAATCACCCCACCCACCAGCGGGCACAGGCCACGCATGACGAAGTGACGCAGGCTGTCGAACAGGCTGTCGCGGAAATACCAGACGCAGGCGAATGCGGTCAGCGAATAGTAGAAGCAGATCATCATGCCCAGGGCGGTAATGGTATCCGCCAGCACGTTCTCGCTCAGGGTACGCATGGTCACGTAGAACAGGCCCGCAGCCAGGCCGGCGCAAATGGTGGCGTAGCGCGGGGTTTGCGAGCGCGGGCAGACGCTGGCGAACTTTTGCGGTACCGCGCCGTAGTAGCCCATGGCCAACAGCGTGCGCGCCGGCGCGACGAAGGTCGACTGCAGCGAAGCCGCCGTACTGGCCAGCACGGCGATGGACATCAGGATCGCCAACGGCCCCATGACCGGGCCGGCCAAGTGAGCGAACACGTTCTCCTGGATGCGCGGATTGTTCAGGCCCAGGCCAGACTCGCTGATCCCGGCAAACTGCAGGGTTGCGATTGCAGTGAACAGGTACAGGCCGAGAATCAACATCACGGTCCAGGTGGCCGCCTTGCCCGGCACCTCTTCACTGCCTATCGACTCTTCACTGACAGTCAGGCAGGTGTCCCATCCCCAAAAGATGAAGATCGACAGCGACAGCCCGGCGGCAAAGGCCGAGAACGACTCGACACCGAACGGGTTGAACCAGGCGAAATCGAACTCCAGCGGCGGCGGCGCGGTGGTACCGTCGAAGGCGGCAAAGGCAAAACCGATCAGCACCACCAACTGCAGCGCCACCAAGCCGTACTGCACGGTCATGGTGGTGGCGATGCCACGGCAGCAGATCCATACCGCCAGGGCGATGAACACACAGCAGGTCACCACGTTGATCAACAGGTTGTCGGCCAGCGCCGCCAGCTCGTGGTGGCCGGTGATCTGGCCGAGGAACAGGTAGAAGAAGTCGACGGCCACGCCTGCCAGGTTCGACAGCACGATGGTAGTGGCGACTACCAGCCCCCAACCGCCGATCCAGCCAATCATCGGGCCGAAGGCCCGCGCCGACCAGGTGAACGACGTGCCGCTGTCCGGCTCGGCCGAATTCAGCTCGCGGTAACCGAGGGCGACCAGCAGCATTGGCAGGAAGCCGACGATGAACACCGCTGGCAGGTGGGCGCCCACTTCGCGCACGGTCGGGCCTAGTGCGCCGGTCAGGGTATAGACCGGGGCGATGGTGGAAATGCCCAGCACCACGCTGGCCAGCAAGCCCAGCCGGCCTTTGGCCAGGCCCTTGCTGCGCTGGGTATTGCCCGCGTCGGCCGCCACGTCGGGTGGCCGGCCGGCTTCTGTGTAATCGCTCATGAGTATTTGCCGTAGATTTTGGAATTGTTTTCACTGGCCTTGCGTACAAGGCCCGCTTTCACTCATTGAAAGCTGCTGCCGGGGAATCAGTCATCCGAGACCTTTGGGTGACGTCAGAATGCCTTCTGCCGTGCGCCCTCCCGTGCTGCGTAGGCAATACAAGCCTCGCGAAACGCCTGGAACAGGCGCAGCGAGACCGGGTTTTCGGTAAATCGCCATTCCGGATGCCACTGCACGCCAAGTACGAAGCCCGGCGCCGCAGGCATGGATACCGCTTCGATCAGGCCATCAGGGGCCCGTGCCTCGACCCGCAGGCCGGGGGCCAGGCGGTCGATGCCCTGGCTGTGCAGCGAGTTGACCTCGAACCGCGCAGCCAGGCCCAGGCGCTCGAACAACCCGCCAGGCTCGATGCCGACCGGGTGACGAGGGCCGTATTGCACTTCCAGGGGGGCGTCCTCGGGTTCGCGGTGGTCCAGATAACCGGGCAGCTCCTGCACGCGTTGGTGCAAGCTGCCACCCAAGGCCACGTTCAACTCCTGATAACCGCGGCAGATGCAGAACACCGGCACCCCGGCAGCGATGGCGGCCTGCAGCAGTGGCAGGGTCAGGCGATCGCGCGCCAGATCGTGCCGGGTGCCAGCCGCGCTGGGGGCGCCATTGTAATGATGCGGTTCGATATTTGAAGGCGAGCCGGTAAAAACAATGCCGTCCAGACGGGCCAGCAACGCCTGCGTGTCACTGCCACCGTCACGGGCTGGCAAGATCAGCGGCAAGCCAGCAAAGCCGGCCGCCTCGACATACTTGTCGCCTACCGTGTGCGACGGGTTCTTGCCCACCTGCTGGCGGCAGGCGCTGACACCGATCAAGGGGACCGCATTTGCGCTCATGGGCTTACACCGTGTGCAGGTACCAGTTGTATTCGAGGTCGGAGATCGACACTTCGAATTCGGCCAGTTCGCTTTCCTTGCAGGCCACGAAGATATCGATGTAGTCCGGGCTGATGTATTGGTTGAGCACTTCGCTGTCATCCAGCGCGCGCAGGGCATCGCGCAGGTTGTTCGGCAGGCTCTGCTCCAGCTGTTCGTAGGAGTTGCCTTCGATCGGCGCTCCCGGCTCGACCTGGTTGGTCAGGCCGTGGTGCATACCAGCGAGGATTGCCGCAAGCATCAGGTAGGGGTTGGCGTCGGCACCGGCCACGCGGTGCTCCAGGCGAACATTGTCGCTGCTGTCGGTAGGCACGCGCACGGCCACGGTGCGGTTGTCCAGGCCCCAGCTTGGCGCATTGGGCACGTAGAACTGCGCGCCGAAACGGCGATAGGAATTGATGTTCGGGCAGAGGAAGGCCATCGATGCCGGCATGGTTTCCAGCACGCCGCCGATGGCATGGCGCAATGCGTCGCTTTGCAGCGGGTCATCGCTGGCAAAGATGTTCTTGCCGGTTTTCTTGTCCAGCAACGATATGTGCACGTGCAGGCCATTGCCGGCCTGGCCCGGGTAGGGCTTGGCCATGAAGGTGGTGTCCATTTCGTGGTCATAGGCCACGTTCTTGATCAGGCGCTTGAGCAGGATCGCGTAGTCGCAGGCCTTCAGCGGATCAGCCACATGGTGCAGGTTGACTTCGAACTGCGCCGGGGCACTTTCCTTGACGATGGCGTCGGCGGGCAGGCCTTGTTCCTTGGCCGCTTCGAGCATGTCCTGCAGGCAGTCGGCGTATTCGTCGAGGTCGTCGATCAGGTACACCTGGGTCGATTGCGGACGCTTGCCCGAAATGGGCGAGCGCGGCGGCTGCGGGCGACCGTTGAGGTTGTCCTGGTCGATCAGGTAGAACTCCAGCTCGAACGCGGCACAGATATCCAGGCCCAGGTCGTCGAACCGGCTCACCACCTGGCGCAGCACCTCACGCGGGTCGGCGAAGAACGGCTGGCCATCCAGTTCATGCATGGTCATCAGCAGTTGGGCGGTCGGGCGCTTTTGCCACGGCTCGTCCGACAGCGTACCCGCGATCGGGAAGCAGATGCGGTCGGCATCGCCGATATCCAGGCCCAGCCCGGTGCTTTCGACGGTAGAACCGTTGATGTCCAGGGCGAACAATGACGCTGGCAGGTTGATACCCTTTTCGTACACCTTGTGCAGGCTGGCCCGCTCGATGCGCTTGCCACGTACCACGCCGTTCATGTCGGAAATCAGCAGGTCGACGTACTGCGTGTCCGGATGGGCCTGGAGGAAGTCTCTCATCTCGCTGGAAGAACTGGCGCACGGGGTTACCGACGTCATGGCTGTACATCCTATGATTTGCTGCGGCGATGTGGGGATACGGCTGGCGCCTCACGGGCGACGATGGTTGCAGCTGTTGTTCTTTTCACTTTCCCATCGTGGGGATTGGTTACCCGACCGGGCGCATTGATTCCCGGGGGCCGTTTCACTATAAAATGGCCAGAACGCAACAGACATTGGCAATTCGGCAAGCAGAGCGTGCACCAATGCAATATCAGATTACCCATGCCGACCTCTCCCTGGTCCTGGCGTTGGAACGAGGCCGTTCCCTGGCCAAGGCTGCCGAGCTGCTCAAGGTCGATGTCTCGACCGTGTTCCGCTCGATCCGCCGGCTGGAGTCGGCGCTGGGCACGGCCTTGTTCGTCAAGAGCCGCAAGGGCTACCTGCCGACCGACACTGCCCAGGCACTGGCCGAACAGGCCGAGCGCGCCGAGCAGGCGCTGGAGGCGGCGCGCATTGCCATGACCAGTGGCGAACAGGTGGTGAGTGGTACGGTACGGCTGACCTGCACCGAAGCGGTGATGCACAGCCTGCTGCTGCCGGCGCTGGCCGAGTTCATGCCCAACTACCCGGCCCTGTCGCTGGAAATGGGCACGTCCAACACCTTCGCCAACCTCAGCCGGCGCGATGCCGACATCGCCCTGCGCCTGACCAACACGCCGCCGGAGCACCTGGTCGGGCGCAACCTGGGGTCTACCTCGTATGTGGTCTGCGGCCAGCCGCAGTGGCGCGAGCGCCTGATCGAATCGCCAGCCAGCGTGCCGTGGATCGCCCCGGACGACTCGATGCAGGACCACCCCACTGTGGTCTGGCGCAACCAGCAGCATCCGGGGTTGAACCCGCGCTACCAGTGCAGCGGCATGTCGACCATCGCCCAATTGGTCACGGCCGGGCTGGGCGTGGCGGCGCTGCCGGATTACATGGTGCATGCACTGCCCGGGGTGGATGCGTTGAGCGGGCCGCTGCCCGGCTGCGATACCCAGCTGTGGCTGCTGACCCGGCCGGACTGCCGGGCGTTGCGCTCGGTGCAGACCCTGTTCGAGGAACTGACCCCGCGGTTGCGTGACGCGATGCTCTGAGGGTATCGTCAGGTTCATGCATCGAGGGTATCTGTCCTGGCCCTTTCGCGGCTGAAGCCGCTCCCACAAGGGGGTGGCGATGACCACGCGGCAAAACAGCGCTTCCCTATTGGCTGGTGATTTTTTAAACTATCGAGTCCGCCTGCCCACTATCGGGCTGCACGCCCACCGCATTTGCTACTGAGGAAGACCATGGCCCGCGTAACTGTTGAAGACTGCCTGGAACACGTGGATAACCGCTTTGAGCTGGTCATGCTCTCGACCAAGCGCGCTCGCCAGCTGGCGACCGGCGGCAAAGAGCCACGCGTCGCGTGGGAAAACGACAAGCCGACCGTTGTTGCCCTGCGTGAAATCGCCGAAGGCATCGTCACCAACGAATTCATCGCCGCTGAAGAGATCGTCACCGAGGATCCGGTGTTCGCCGCGTTCGAGGACGAGAACAACGAGGCTGTCTGATTGATGCCTGGTCGACGTCGCACGGCGCAAGGCCCTCTTCCTCGGCAGGAGGTGAACCCATGCCGGGTATAGAAGCTTTGGCCGAACGGCTGTCGACCTACCTTGGCCCCGAACAGGTCAACCTGGTCCGGCGTGCCTATTTCTATGCCGAACAGGCACACGACGGGCAGCGTCGCCGCAGCGGCGAGCCCTACGTGACCCATCCGCTGGCCGTGGCCAGCATCCTCGCCGACATGCACATGGACCATCAGAGCCTGATGGCTGCCATGCTGCACGATGTGATCGAAGACACCGGCATCGCCAAGGAAGCCCTCAGCCAGCAGTTTGGCGAGACCGTGGCCGAACTGGTCGATGGCGTCAGCAAGCTGACCCAGATGAACTTCGAGACCAAGGCCGAGGCGCAAGCCGAGAACTTCCAGAAGATGGCCATGGCCATGGCGCGCGATATCCGCGTGATCCTGGTCAAGCTGGCCGACCGCCTGCACAACATGCGCACCCTGGAAGTGCTGTCCGGCGAAAAGCGCCGGCGCATTGCCAAGGAAACCCTCGAAATCTACGCCCCCATCGCCAACCGCCTGGGCATGCACACCGTGCGCGTGGAGTTCGAGGACCTGGGCTTCAAGGCCATGCACCCGATGCGCTCGTCGCTGATTCACCGGGCGGTGAAAAGCGCACGCGGCAACCGTAAGGAAATCGTCGCCAAGATCGAGCACTCGCTGGCCAATTGCCTGGCCGCCGACGGCATCGAAGGCGAGGTCAGTGGCCGGCAGAAACACCTCTATGGCATCTACAAGAAGATGCGCGGCAAGCGTCGCGCCTTCAACGAGATCATGGATGTGTATGCCTTCCGCATCGTCGTCGACAAGGTCGATACCTGTTACCGCGTACTCGGCGCCGTGCACAACCTGTACAAGCCGCTGCCCGGTCGCTTCAAGGATTACATCGCGATCCCCAAGGCCAACGGCTACCAGTCGTTGCACACTACGCTGTTCGGCATGCATGGCGTACCCATCGAAATCCAGATCCGCACCCGCGAAATGGAAGAGATGGCCAACAACGGTATCGCCGCACACTGGTTGTACAAGTCCAACGACGATGAGCAGCCTAAGGGCAGCCACGCTCGTGCTCGCCAGTGGGTCAAGGGAGTCCTCGAACTGCAGCAACGTGCCGGCAACTCGCTGGAGTTCATCGAGAGCGTGAAGATCGACCTGTTCCCGGACGAGGTCTACGTGTTCACACCCAAGGGCCGCATCATGGAGCTGCCCAAAGGCTCCACGGCCGTCGACTTCGCCTACGCGGTGCACACCGACGTCGGCAACAGCTGCATCGCCTGCCGCATCAACCGCCGCCTGGCACCGTTGTCCGAGCCGCTGCAAAGCGGCTCGACGGTGGAAATCGTCAGCGCCCCGGGTGCACGGCCGAACCCGGCCTGGCTCAACTTCGTGGTTACCGGCAAAGCGCGCACGCACATCCGTCACGCACTCAAGCAGCAGCGCCGCTCCGAGTCCATCAGCCTGGGCGAACGCCTGCTGAACAAGGTGCTTACCGGCTTCGACAGCAGCCTGGAAAGCATCCCTCAGGAGCACATCCAGGCGATTCTCGCCGAGTACCGCCTGGAGCTGATCGAAGACCTGCTCGAAGATATCGGCCTGGGTAACCGCATGGCCTACGTGGTTGCGCGCCGCCTGCTGTCGGCCGAAGGCGAACAACTGCCGGCGCCGGAAGGCCCGCTGGCGATCCGCGGTACCGAAGGCCTGGTGCTGAGCTACGCCAAGTGCTGCACGCCGATCCCGGGCGACCCGATCGTCGGCCACCTGTCAGCTGGCAAGGGCATGGTCGTGCACCTGGAGAACTGCCGCAACATCAGTGAAATCCGCCACAATCCGGAGAAATGCGTACAGCTTTCCTGGGCCAAGGACATCACCGGTGAGTTCAACGTCGAACTGCGTGTCGAACTGGAGCACCAGCGCGGCCTGATCGCGCTGCTGGCCAGCAGCGTCAACGCCGCCGACGGCAACATCGAGAAGATCAGCATGGACGAACGCGACGGCCGTATCAGCGTGGTCCAACTGGTGGTCAGCGTGCACGACCGTGTGCACCTGGCGCGTGTGATCAAGAAGCTGCGTACCCTGACCGGTGTGGTCCGCATAACCCGTATGCGTACGTAGTCCGCCAACCGCAAGGAGTCATCATGAGCAAGACCGTCATCAACAGCGACAAGGCCCCTGCCGCCATCGGCACCTACTCGCAGGCGATCAAGGCCGGCAACACCGTGTACATGTCGGGCCAGATCCCGCTGGACCCGAAGACCATGGAACTGGTCGAAGGCTTCGAAGCCCAGACCGTGCAGGTCTTCGAGAACCTCAAGGCCGTGGCTGAAGCCGCTGGCGGTTCGTTCAAGGACATCGTCAAGCTGAACATCTTCCTCACCGACCTGAGCCACTTCGCCAAGGTCAACGAGGTAATGGGCCGCTACTTCGAGCAGCCGTACCCGGCCCGCGCCGCCATCGGCGTTGCCGCGCTGCCAAAAGGCGCCCAGGTTGAAATGGACGCCATTCTGGTCATCGAATGATGCCCCGGTGACGGGCGCCCTGCCCGTCACCCTCCCTTCCTCTGCAAGGTTACCCGTCATGCGTCAAGCACTGCCTCTAGCGCTGGCAGCCCTGCTTCTGGGCGGCTGCGCCAGCCACAAACCCGAAGACTTCAACGGTACCTGGATCAACCAGGACGCCATCACCGCGGCGGTCAAAGGCGACAGCCTGCGCCAGGCGCTCGACGAGCACGGCCCGGTGTTCGAGTGGAAGCTCGACGTCGCCAGCCAGCAGGCCAGCTACAGCAATGGTTTCGAGGCAGTCGACGGCCAGCTGAGGGCCGCCGACAAGCAATGGCAGGCCAGCTTCCAGGGCGGCCAGACCGAGCAGCTGTCGCTCGATGGCGACGAACTGCAAGCCATCGATCAAACAGGCGCCAAGCAGACTTTCGTGCGGGCCAAGGCGCCAACTGCAGCCAATGCGCCACTGGGTAGCAGCTTCGAGAAGGCGTTGTACCAGGCTTATCTGGGTGGCAACTGGAAGATCATCGACGGCCAGGGCAAAGGTGCCAGCGTGCGCTTCAGCGATACCGGCAACATCACCGGCCTGCCGGGGCCAGACCGTTTCGCCCTGTGCCTGGCGGGCGATTGCGCAACCATGGGTGGCAGCAATGACAGCCTGTGGCTGGAGCATGAGCAGCGCGGCGCGCCCTTCATTTTCAAGCGCGATGGCGACAAGCTGGAGATTTTCCAGGCGGTGAACCGTGCGCAGCCGGACGAGATGCCCGTGTTGGCGGCCGGCAAGCGCCAGTGGTTGCTGGAGCAGGACTGAAGCCTTATCTCGAGCCGAGCGCCGCCCCTTGTAGGAGCGGCCTTGTGTCGCGATGGGGCGCGCAGCGGCCCCAGGATTTCTGCGTTACTACATAGATTGCTGGGGCCGCTTTGCGGCCCATTCGCGACACAAGGCCGCTCCTACACGGACCGCACAAGCCTGGGGGCTAGTTTTTACCCGCCAGGATCGCCGCATAGCCTTCCTTGTAACTCGGATACACCGGCGCCCAGCCCAGCGCCCGCGCCCGCGCATTACTGCAACGCTTGCTGCCGGTACGCCGCACCCGCTGTTCATCGGACCACTCGGTAACCCCCATGTAATCCCGCAGCCAGGCCACCACATCGGCCAGCGGCGCGGGGTCGTCGTCGACGCCGATGTAACAGGCATCCAGCGCCTTGCCTTCGGCATCGGCCTGCAGCAGGAAAGCCAGCAGGCTGGCGGCATCCTCGGCGTGAATACGGTTGCCATAAAGCGGCGGCTCTTCGGCCACGCGGTAACCCTGGCGCACCTGGCTGAGCAACCACTCGCGGCCCGGGCCGTAGATGCCGGTCAAACGCACCACAGTCGCCGGGATGCCGCTGGCCAAGGCAAGCCGCTCAGCTTCCAGCATCACCCGCCCGGAATAACCTTCAGGCTCGGTGGCTGCACGCTCGTCGATCCATTCCCCGCCCTTTTGCGCATACACGCTGCTGCTGGAAACAAACAGCAGGCGCCGTGGACGCTGGCCACGTTCGGCCAGCCAGGCCAGCACATGACGCAGCCCGTCGACATAGGCTGCCTGGTAACCGGCCTCGTCGTGCTGGCTGGCCGCCACGCTATACACCAGGTAATCCGGCGCACGCTGCGGCCAGGCTTGCGGTATCGATGGCTCGGCCAGGTCTGCAGCCACCGGTGCAACACCTGCCGGCAATTGCCCCACCGAGCGACGCAGGCCGCTTACCTGCCAGCCGCGCACCAGCATCTGCCGGGCAAGACGCCCGCCCACATCACCACAACCCACGACCATCACGGAAAGGTCTGACATCTCTGAACTCCCTAGACCAACTTGATCAACCCGGCCACGCACCACGAGGAATGACTAGACCAAAGGCGAAAAAAGCAACAAGATTACTTTTGTTAACAAGAATTACTTGCAATAATGGCGGCCAAATTGTTCTCGGCCTACCTCGAGGCCTTGGAGAACGCTCACTCTTTCTTCATCAGGTCCGGCCAGCATGACACGTATTCAACCTTCCGCTTCGCCAACCCCGTCGCGCGCCTGGCGCGCCATCGCCGCGCTGACCCTCAGCCTGGTGCTGGCCCCGGTGGCCATGGCCGATGAGCCAACCGCCAACACCGCCACGCCTGCTGCCGCCAGCGCACCCGCTGCTCCAGCCGCAGCGCCGAAGGCCGACACCCCTACCGCCACTCCGGCTCAAGCCCCGACCGCGGCAGACCCGAGCGTCGAAGCCCTGGTTGAAGATACCTCGCTGGGCATGGCCCACGACCTTTCGCCTTGGGGCATGTACAAGAACGCCGACGTGGTGGTGAAGGCGGTCATGATCGGCCTGGCCATCGCCTCCATCATCACCTGGACCATCTGGATTGCCAAAGGCTTCGAGCTGATGGGTGCCAAGCGTCGCCTGCGTGGTGAAATCGCCCTGCTGAAGAAATCTGCCAGTCTGAAAGAAGCCAGCGATCACTCCAACAAGGAGGGCACCCTGGCCCATACCCTGGTCCACGATGCCCTTGAAGAGATGCGCCTGTCGGCCAATGCCCGGGAAAAGGAAGGCATCAAGGAACGCGTCAGCTTCCGCCTGGAGCGCCTGGTACACGCCAGTGGCCGTACCATGAGCAGCGGCACTGGTGTGCTCGCCACCATCGGTTCCACCGCGCCGTTCGTCGGCCTGTTCGGTACCGTTTGGGGCATCATGAACAGCTTCATCGGCATCGCCAAGACCCAGACCACCAACCTGGCCGTGGTTGCTCCGGGCATCGCCGAGGCGCTGCTGGCCACCGCCCTGGGCCTGGTTGCAGCGATCCCGGCCGTGGTCATCTATAACGTCTTCGCCCGTTCCATCGCCGGCTACAAGGCCCAGGTGTCCGACGCCTCCGCCCAGGTGCTGCTGCTGGTCAGCCGTGACCTGGACCACCAGGGCAGCGAGCGTGCCGCCCCGCACATGGTGAAAGTGGGGTAAGCCATGGGCCTGCATCTCAACGAAGGTGGTGACGACCTGGTCGAGAACCACGAAATCAACGTTACGCCATTCATTGACGTGATGCTGGTGCTGCTGATCATTTTCATGGTCGCAGCGCCCCTGGCCACGGTCGACATCAAGGTCGACCTGCCTGCCTCGACCGCCAAACCGGCACCGCGGCCGGAAAAGCCAGTGTTCGTCAGCGTCAAGGCCGACCAGAAGCTGTACGTCGGTGACGATCAGGTCCCTGCCCCCGAGCAACTTGGCCCGATGCTCGACGCCAAGACCAAGGGCGACAAGGAAACCACCATCTTCTTCCAGGCTGACAAAGGCGTGGATTACGGTGACCTGATGGAAGTGATGAACAGCATGCGCGCGGCCGGCTACCTGAAAGTCGGTCTGGTAGGTCTTGAGACGGCAGCCAAGAAATGACGAAGACGCGGCACAATCTGGCGCGTTACAGCGGCAGCCTGGCCCTCGTGCTGGGTGTCCATGCCGTCGCTGTGCTGCTCACGCTCAACTGGTCGGTACCCCAGGTCATCGAACTGCCCCCGGCAGCCATGATGGTCGAGCTGGCGCCGTTGCCGGAGCCTGCGCCACCGCCCCCCCCGAAAGCAGCGCCGCAGCCGCCGGCACCGGTCGAGGAACCACCGCTGCCAAAGCTGGCCGAGGCTCCCAAACCCAAGATCGCCATTCCCAAGCCGCCCAAGCCGAAGGCCAAGCCGCAACCGCAGCCGCCCAAGCCCGAGAAAAAGCCTGAGCCGCCGAAGGAAGCCCCGCCGACCGAACAGACAGTGGACGCACCGCCCAGCAACACGCCACCGCAGAAGTCCGCAGCGCCAACACCGAGCATTGCGGCCAACAGTACCGCCTTGCCAACCTGGCAGAGCGACCTGCTGCGCCACCTGGCCAAGTACAAGCGGTATCCGGAAGACGCACGCCGCCGCGGCCTGCAGGGTATCAACCGCCTGCGCTTCGTGGTCGACGCCGAAGGCAAGGTGGTGTCGTACTCCATGGCCGGTGGCTCGGGCAGTGCCGCCCTGGACCGGGCGACCCTGGAAATGATCCGTCGGGCTGGCACGGTACCCAAGCCGCCACCCGAGTTGCTGAATAACGGCACGATCGAAGTCGTGGCGCCGTTCGTCTACTCGCTGGACCGCCGCTGAGGCTTTTGTTTCTGTCACAAATCGGCAAGTCTGATAACGTGCGTCTATCAATTGCAGCCGCTATGCTGGGCTCGCAACTTCATGGACGCACGTTATGACCCTTACAGAATTACGCTACATCGTCACACTCGCCCAGGAACAGCATTTCGGCCATGCCGCCGAACGCTGTCACGTGAGCCAGCCGACCCTGTCGGTCGGTGTGAAGAAGCTCGAGGACGAGCTTGGCGTGCTGATCTTCGAGCGCAGCAAGAGCGCGGTACGCCTGACCCCGGTCGGCGAAAGCATCGTCGCCCAGGCGCAGAAGGTACTGGAGCAGGCCCAGGGCATTCGCGAACTCGCCCAGGCCGGCAAGAACCAGCTGACTGCCCCGCTCAAGGTCGGCGCAATCTATACTGTCGGCCCGTATCTGTTCCCGCACCTGATCCCGCAGCTGCACCGCGTAGCGCCGCAGATGCCGCTATACATCGAAGAGAACTTCACCCACGTCCTGCGCGAAAAGCTGCGCAACGGCGAGCTGGACGCAGTGATCATCGCCCTGCCGTTCAACGAAGCCGACGTGCTGACCCTGCCGCTGTACGATGAACCGTTCTGCGCCCTGATGCCGGCCGACCACCCGTGGACGGCGAAAAAGACCATCGACACCGCCATGCTCAACGACAAGAGCCTGTTGCTGCTCGGTGAAGGCCACTGCTTCCGCGACCAGGTGCTGGAAGCCTGCCCGACCCTGAACAAGGGCGGCGAAGGGGCCAGGCACACCACGGTCGAGTCCAGCTCGCTGGAAACCATCCGCCACATGGTGGCTTCGGGCCTCGGCGTGTCGATCCTGCCTCTGTCGGCAGTGCATAGCCACCATTACGCCCCGGGTGTCATCGAGGTCCGCCCGCTGACCGCACCGGCGCCCTTCCGGACCGTGGCCATTGCCTGGCGCGCCAGCTTCCCGCGGCCAAAGGCCATCGAGATCCTCGCCGACTCGATCCGCCTGTGCTCGGTCGCCAAAGCCCCTGCGGAACAGCCGGCCTGAGCCATGAGTGAGCTGTCGAAGGTCCCGGTCACGGTACTCAAGGGGGTTGGCGAGGCCATGGCAGAGAAACTCGCCAAGGTCGGCCTGGAAAACCTGCAGGACGTGCTGTTTCACCTGCCCCTGCGTTATCAGGACCGCACCCGCGTGGTGCCGATCGGCCAGCTACGCCCCGGCCAGGACGCAGTGATCGAGGGTGTGGTCAGCGGCGCCGACGTGACCATGGGCAAACGCCGCAGCCTGGTGGTGCGCCTGGGTGACGGCAGCGGCGTGCTGAGCCTGCGCTTCTACCACTTCAGCAATGCGCAGAAGGAAGGCCTCAAGCGCGGCACCCATCTGCGCTGTTATGGCGAAGCCCGCCCCGGCGCCTCGGGCCTGGAAATCTACCACCCGGAATACCGCGCGCTGAATGGCGACGAACCGCCGCCGCCGGTGGAGCAGACCCTGACGCCGATCTACCCGTCCACCGAGGGCCTTACCCAGCAGCGTCTGCGCCTGCTGTGCCAGCAAAGCCTGGCCCTGCTCGGCCCGCGCAGCCTGCCCGACTGGCTGCCCGCCGAACTGGCCCGCGACTACCAGCTGGCCCCGCTGGACGATGCCATCCGCTACCTGCACAACCCGCCGGCCGACGCTGACCTCGACGAGCTTGCCGAAGGCCAGCACTGGGCCCAGCACCGCCTGGCCTTCGAAGAGCTGCTGACTCACCAGCTGTCCCAGCAGCGCCTGCGCGAGAGCCTGCGCAGCCTACGCGCGCCGGTACTGCCCAAAGCCCGGCGCCTGCAAGCGCAATACCTGGCCAACCTGGGCTTCCAGCCGACCGGCGCGCAGCAGCGGGTAGCCAACGAGATCGCCTATGATCTCAGCCAGCACGAGCCGATGATGCGCCTGGTGCAAGGTGATGTCGGCGCCGGCAAGACCGTGGTCGCCGCCCTGGCCGCCCTGCAGGCGCTGGAAGCCGGCTACCAGGTGGCGCTGATGGCGCCCACCGAGATTCTCGCCGAACAGCACTACATCACCTTCAAACGCTGGCTCGAGCCGTTAGGCATCGAGGTGGCCTGGCTGGCCGGCAAGCTCAAGGGCAAGGCCCGGGCCAGCGCCCTGGAGCAGATCGCCAACGGTGCACCGATGGTGGTCGGCACCCATGCGCTGTTCCAGGACGAGGTGAAGTTCAAGCACCTGGCCTTGGCGATCATCGACGAACAGCACCGGTTTGGCGTACAGCAACGCCTGGCCCTGCGCAAGAAAGGCGTGGCCGGCGAACTGTGCCCGCACCAGTTGATCATGACTGCCACGCCTATCCCGCGGACCCTGGCCATGAGTGCCTATGCCGACCTGGATACATCGGTACTGGATGAACTGCCGCCGGGGCGTACCCCGGTGAACACCGTGCTGGTGGCCGATAGCCGCCGCTTCGAAGTGGTCGAGCGGGTACGCGCCGCCTGCGCCGAAGGGCGCCAGGCCTACTGGGTCTGCACCCTGATCGAAGAGTCCGAAGAACTGACCTGCCAGGCCGCCGAAAGCACTTACGAGGAGTTGGGCAGCGCCCTGGGCGAGCTGCGTGTGGGGCTGATCCATGGGCGCATGAAGCCGGCGGAAAAAGCCGAGGTCATGGCCGAGTTCAAGGCCGGCAACCTGCAATTGCTGGTTGCCACCACGGTTATCGAGGTGGGTGTGGACGTGCCCAACGCCAGCCTGATGATCATCGAGAACCCCGAGCGCCTGGGCCTGGCCCAGTTGCACCAGTTGCGCGGGCGGGTTGGCCGGGGCAGCGCCGTCAGCCATTGCGTGCTGTTGTACCACCCGCCCCTGTCGCAGATCGGCCGCGAGCGCCTGGGGATCATGCGGGAAACCAACGACGGCTTCATCATCGCCGAGAAAGATCTCGAGTTACGCGGCCCGGGCGAAATGCTCGGTACTCGCCAGACCGGCCTGCTGCAGTTCAAAGTCGCCGACCTGATGCGCGATGCCGACCTGTTACCGGCTGTGCGTGACGCCGCACAGGCCCTGCTTGCCCGCTGGCCGGAACATGTCAGCCCATTGCTCGACCGCTGGCTGCGGCATGGCCAGCAATATGGCCAAGTGTGACGATGGTTCCATAATGGATCCAGATTTGCCCCAAGGCTGGTTATACTTCGCGTTTAAAGGAATCAGTGGATACGGACCATGACTGAAGTCGCCCTGGACACCGCAACCCCACATGCACCCTCCGTCATCAGGCTGCTGCTCGAAAAGCTCGGCGTGGCCTACCGCGAGGTAGTGGAGCATACGCAGCTGCCGGCGGCGTCAAGGGTACAGGCTGTGCTGCTCGATGACGAAATCGGTGCCTTGCTGGTGCTGTTCCCGCAGAGTCAGCTGCTGGACCTCAACCGCCTGGCCGAACTGACCGGGCGCCAGCTTACCGCCGTGTCGATGGCGCGCCTGAAGCAGATGCTCGACAAGCACCAGCTCAAGGCCCTGCCGGGTATTCCGGCATTGACCAGTTCACCGTGCCAGTACGAAAAGAGCCTGCTCGACGCCGAACGCGTGTATATCCAGTCCGGCCAGACCGGGCTGTTGCTGGAAATCGAACGCGCGCATTTCAAGCGCATGCTGGTCAAGGCCAGCGCCAGCAGCTTCGGCCTTGAGGTCGAGGCGATCAGCCCCAACCTCGACCGCCCCCATGACGACACCCGGGAAATCAGCCAGGCGGTACAGGCTTTCACCGCCAGACGCATTCAGAAACGCCTGGAAGAAACCATCGAAATCCCGCCTTTGGCCGACACCGCGCAAAAGATCATCAAGCTGCGGGTAGACCCCAACGCCAGCATCGACGACATCACCGGGGTGGTCGAAACCGACCCGGCACTGGCGGCGCAGGTGGTGAGCTGGGCGGCATCGCCGTACTACGGCTCGACCCACAAGATTCGCTCGGTGGAAGATGCCATCGTGCGGGTACTGGGCTTCGACCTGGTGATCAACCTGGCGCTGGGCCTGGCGCTGGGCAAGACCCTGAGCCTGCCGAAAGATCACCCGCAACAGGCCACGCCGTACTGGCAGCAGTCAATCTATACCGCCGCAGTCATCGATGGCCTGACCCGAGCCATGCCACGGGCTGAACGCCCGGAGGCGGGCCTGACCTACCTGGCCGGGCTACTGCACAATTTTGGCTACTTGCTGCTGGCCCATGTGTTCCCACCGCATTTTTCGCTGATCTGCCGCCACCTGGAGGTCAACCCGCATCTGTGCCACACCTATGTGGAGCAACACCTGCTGGGCATCAGCCGCGAACAGATTGGTGCCTGGCTGATGAAACTATGGGATATGCCGGAAGAGTTGGCGGCTGCGCTGCGCTTCCAGCACGACCCGACCTATGAGGGCGAGTATTCGGCGTTCCCCAACCTGGTCTGCCTGACCACCCGCCTGCTGCGCGCGCGGGGAATTGGCACGGGGCCGCAGGATGAAATTCCCGAGGAGCTGCTCGAGCGCCTGGGCATTACCCGCGACAAGGCCGAGGAAGTCGTGAACAAGGTGCTCGAGGCCGAGAACCTGTTGCGCGAACTGGCTTCGCAGTTCCATGCACCGCATTAAGACAGTGGGCCGCTTTGCGGCCCTAGTAATTTAAACCCTACTTCTTTGGCTTCAGGTACTTCATCAACCCCTGGAACCACATCACCAATGCCGGGTTGCCCTTGATCTGGATGTGCTTGTCCTGAATCCCCTGCATGAACGCCAACTGCTTGTTGCTCGCCTGCATCGTGGCAAAGCCGTAGGCGGCGTCCTTGAAAGCAATGGCGAAGGCCGGCTGCGGATGGGCACCGCCCTTGCTGCTGATGCGCTCGTTGTTGACGATGAAGTGTCGAGCGACCTTGCCGTCCAGGGTCTGCATCTGGAACACCAGGTCCTTGCCCTTGAGCTGCTGCTGGAATGCCGGGTTGTTACGGCTGGCCCGGGCCATCAACCATCCCATGGCCCAGAGAAGAAAGCGAAACTTCATCAACGCGCCTCGAACTAAAAGTGACTAAAGCGCGCAGTCTATCCTTTTCCAGAACGGTTTATACAAGTTCGAAACATTTTGCCTGCAGAAAGCATAACGGGCGCCTTGGCGGCGCCCGTTTGGCTGGCATTGCATCTTCAGGACGCGATCACTTGCCTTTCTTGGCCGGCTTGGCGGGGACGTTGACGCTGTCGCGCAGGTTCTTGCCTGGCTTGAAGGCTACGGTATTGCTGGCCTTGATCTTGACCGGCTCGCCAGTCTGCGGGTTCTTGCCGGTACGCGCGCCACGGTGGCGTTTTTCGAATGTGCCGAAGCCGACCAGGGTCACGGTGTCCTTGTCCAGGGCACCGGTGATGCTGTCGAGAATCGCGTTCAACACCTGATTGGCCTTTTCCTTGGTCAGATCGGCCTTTTCGGCGATGACGGCGGCGAGTTCTGGTTTGCGCATAGTGAAGCCTCTTTGACGGAATTCTTGTTGTTATGCCGTGCTGCCTATGGGAGCAGCGCTCAAGGCACCGCAGGCTCTAATCTGCGGCAGACGGGAGTGAGGATGGCACGTGCACCGGGGCCGCGCCAGTATCTGGGCGGCCATTGTGCAGGCAACAACAGGATAAATCCGACAGAACACCAGCTATTTATGCCATCACGGCTGGCAACTGGCGATTCAGCGCCAGCTTGTCCATCACCGCTGTCCCGGTGAGGGCGTAGCCCAGCAGCTCGCCGTCGACATCGAAGCAAAGCACTTTCAGATCGCTGCCCTGCCCCTCGACTTGCCAGGTACCCTCATGGCCATGCGGTGGCGGCGAGACCACCAGTGGGCAGGCCGGGGTTTTCACGGTCACCGGCATCGGCCCATAGGCAACCGTGGTCGGGTTACCGGCCAGGGTTTGCGCCAAGGCGCGGGCACAGCTCATCAGTGGCATCACATAAAGCAGATTGATGCCATCCACCTCGGCACAGTCGCCAAGGGCAAAGATATTGGCGTGGGAGGTACGCAACTGGCGGTCCACGCTGATGCCGCGATTGGTCTGCAGACCGGCGGCGGCGGCCAGGTCGGTGCGCGGGCGCAGGCCGATGGCCGAGACCACCAGGTCGCAGGCGATCACGTTGCCATCGGACAAGTGCGCCGCCAGGCCTTGGCCCACCTTTTCAAGACGAGCCAGCACCGGGCCCAGGTGGAAACGTACGCCCAAGCCTTCCAGCCCGGCCTGTACGGCCGCAGCCGCAGCTGGATGCAGCAAGGTAGGCATGACCTGTTCGCAGGGTGCTACCACGTCGACCTGGAAGTCGCCCAGGCTCATGTCGTTGGCGAATTCGCAGCCGATCAGGCCGGCACCCAGGATCAGCACGCGCCGCTTGCCACAGGCGGCGGCGCGAAAACGGGCGTAGTCTTCCAGGTCGTTGATCGGGAACACCAGGTCGCCGCCATCACCCACGATCGGTGCTTGTACCGTCTGGGCGCCCAAGGCCAGTACCAGGTCGCGATATTCCACCGCCTCCTCACCGACCCACAGGCGCTTGTGGCCAGGGTCGATGCCGCTGATACGCGTATGGGTACGGATTTCGGCAGTCAGTTGTTCGGCCATGACGCCCGGTTCGGCCATGCACAGGCCATCCGCGTCCTTGTGCTTGGCAAAGCCAGTGGAGAGCATGGGCTTGGAGTAGGAACGACCGTCATCGGCGGTGATCAGCAGCAACGGTGTCTGCGCATCGAGCTTGCGAAATTCGCGGGCCAGGTTGTAGCCCGCCAGGCCGGTACCGATGATTACCACAGGGGACGTCATGTCGTACCTTCCTCGATTAGCCGATGGAAATCATTTCAAAGTCGCTCTTGCCGACACCGCAGTCGGGGCAAAGCCAGTCTTCCGGCACATCTTCCCAACGGGTGCCGGGGGCGATGCCGTCGTCGGGCCAGCCTTCGGCCTCGTCGTAGATCAGGCCGCAGACAATACACTGCCACTTTTTCATCAGGTCTTTTCCTCGGTTCGGGCTGGGGGGCTTTGTATCGGCCCTGCCAGCAGTATGCAAGCAGTCGGGGCAATCATGCTAAGCTCGCCGCCTCTCTGGATGTAACAAGCAGACCGACGTGTCGTACGAATCCCCGCAAGCAGCCGCTGTCGCGTGGCTGCCGTATTCACAGCTGGCGACCGGCATCGACCGGCCCACCCTGGACTGGCTGTTTGACGAAGGCTCCCTCACCCGCCGCCTGACCCGCCTGTCCAGTGACCACTTCAGCGTCACGCCACTGTTCGAAGGCTGGCAGCCGCTGCGCGATGACGAATGCCGGGCACTGGGCATCGCCGCAGGTGCGGAAGGCTGGGTGCGCGAGGTATACCTGCGTGGCCACGGCCAACCCTGGGTGTTCGCCCGCAGCGTCGCCAGCCGCAGGGCCCTGGAGCGTGGCGGGTTGGACTTGGAAACCCTGGGTAGCCGCTCGCTGGGCGAGTTGCTGTTCTGTGACCAGGCGTTCATCCGTCACCCCATCGAGGTGTGCAGTTATCCACCGGCCTGGTTGCCCAGCGAAGCCGCCCATACGGCGCTATGGGGCCGCCGCTCACGCTTCGAACGTGACGGCCTGGACCTGCTGGTGGCAGAAGTGTTCCTGCCAGCCCTGTGGCAAGCGGCCAAGGAGGAGCCCCGCTGATGTACCTGCAACTGCTCAAATCGCTCAACCGCTTGCACCCACGGGCCTGGGACTTCATCCAGCTCAGCCGCATGGACCGGCCGATCGGGATCTACCTGCTGTTGTGGCCAACCTTGTCGGCGGTATGGATTGCCGGACACGGCTCCCCGACCGTGGCCAACGTGCTGATCTTCGGCCTCGGCGTGGTGCTGATGCGCGCCGCAGGCTGCTGCATCAACGACTTTGCCGACCGCAAGGTGGACGGCCACGTCAAACGCACCGCCGACCGCCCCCTGGCCAGTGGCCGGGTTCGCCCACGCGAGGCGCTGGCGCTGTTCGCCATCCTGATCGGGGTGAGCTTCCTGCTGGTGCTGTGCACCAACAGCCGCACGGTATGGCTATCGTTCGGCGCGGTGGCGCTGGCGTTCTGCTACCCATTCATGAAGCGCTATACCTACTACCCACAGGTGGTGCTGGGGGCGGCCTATTCCTGGGGCATTCCCATGGCCTTCACCGCAGCCGGTGGCGAATTGCCGGCCAGTGCCTGGCTGTTGTACATCGCCAATTTGCTGTGGACGGTGGGTTACGACACCTACTACGCCATGGTCGACCGTGATGACGACCTGAAGATTGGCGTGAAGTCGACCGCGATCCTGTTCGGCGACGCCGACCGCACCATCATCCTGACCTTGCAATTGCTTTCGCTGGGCTGCCTGTTGCTGGCGGGCAACCGTTTCGAGCTGGGCGGCTGGTTCCACCTCGGCCTGTTGGGCGCGGCGGCGTGCTTTGCGTGGGAGAACTGGTCGACGCGCAAGCTGGACCGGGAGTCATGCTTCAAGGCGTTCCTGCACAACCACTGGGCGGGGATGCTGGTGTTTATCGGGGTGGTCCTGGATTACGCACTGCACTGAGGAAGTTTGGGGCCGCACAGCGGCCCCGGCTATCTCAAGGCTTGGCAACGTGCCAGACGTCCTTTAAGCCGTCACCGGTCATGTCTCCGGCCTTTTTGTCCTTGATGAAGGTGTACAGCGGCTTGCCATCATAGGCCCACTGCTTGGAGCCATCATCGCGCATCACCACGGTCCACTTGCCCTCGGCCGCTTCGTCATTGGCCTTGACCATCAACGGCGGCCAGTTGCTGGCACAATCGCCATTGCACATCGATTTGCCGCCGGCATCCTTGTCGAAGGTATACAAGGTCATGCCGGCAGGGTCGACCAACATGCCACCCTTCTCCATCGCATGCTGGGCCGAGGCCACCCCCGGTAGTGCCAGCGCAGTGAAAAGGGCCATCCAGCTCAGCGTATGTCGTGTCATTGGATTCACCATCGTTTCGGGGGATTGGGTACGGGTTGCGGCAAAAACACCCCCTTCAAGCCTAGTTGAGTCATGGAATGTCGCCAGAACGGCCAACAGCCTGTCACACAGCTGCAATAATTCCGTTATCTAATGCGGGCCAAGACATCGTATCCAGGAGAGGTTTTGAGCATGGTTGGCAGGAACATACTGATCGTCGACGACGAAGCACCAATTCGCGAGATGATCGCCGTTGCCCTAGAAATGGCCGGCTATGACTGCCTGGAAGCAGAAAACTCCCAACAGGCCCATGCGATCATCGTCGACCGCAAGCCGGACCTGATCCTGCTCGACTGGATGCTGCCGGGCACTTCCGGCATCGAGCTGGCCCGCCGCCTCAAGCGCGACGAGCTGACCGGCGATATTCCGATCATCATGCTCACCGCCAAGGGCGAAGAGGACAACAAGATCCAGGGCCTGGAGGTGGGTGCTGACGATTACATCACCAAGCCGTTCTCGCCACGCGAGCTGGTTGCGCGCCTGAAAGCCGTGCTGCGTCGCACCGGCCCCAGCGACAGCGAGGCACCGATCGAAGTCGGTGGCCTGCTGCTCGACCCGATCAGCCACCGCGTGACCATCGACGGCAAGCCAGCCGAGATGGGCCCCACCGAATACCGCCTGCTGCAGTTCTTCATGACCCACCAGGAGCGCGCCTACACCCGTGGCCAACTGCTGGACCAGGTGTGGGGGGGCAACGTCTATGTCGAGGAGCGCACCGTCGACGTGCACATCCGTCGCCTGCGCAAGGCATTGGGTGAGGCCTACGAAAACCTGGTACAAACCGTCCGGGGCACCGGCTACCGCTTCTCGACCAAGAGCTGATCGAGTTCAAAAGCGCCAAGCTGCACGTCGTTGTACAAGGACAGTCAATTGAACCAGAACTGGCACGCCACCCTGATCCGCCACCTGCTGCTGCTGATTACCGTCTGCCTGATCGGCGGGCTGGTCAGCGGCTATTATGGCTGGAGCCTGGCCATCGGCCTGGCGCTCTACCTGGGCTGGACCCTCAAGCAACTGCTGCGCCTGCACGACTGGCTGCGCAACCACCAACCCGATGAAGCACCGCCCGATGGCTACGGCCTGTGGGGCGAGGTGTTCGACAGCATCTATCACCTGCAACGCCGCGACCAGCGGGTGCGTGGCCGCCTGCAGGCCGTGATCGACCGGGTGCAGGAATCCACCGCCGCATTGCGTGATGCAGTGATCATGCTCGACAGCGACGGCAACCTGGAATGGTGGAACCGCGCCGCCGAAACCTTGCTGGGCTTCAAGACCCCACAGGACGGCGGCCAGCAAGTAACCAACCTGGTACGCCATCCGCGCTTCAAGGAATACTTCGAGGCGGAAAACTACCTCGAACCACTGGAAATCCCCTCACCGATCAACGACCGTATGCGCCTGCAACTGCATATCACCCGCTACGGCAACAACGAACACCTGATGCTGGTGCGCGATGTGACCCGCATCCACCAGCTGGAACAGATGCGCAAGGACTTCGTTGCCAACGTGTCCCACGAGCTGCGCACACCGCTGACGGTAATCACCGGCTACCTGGAAACCCTGCTCGACAACGTCGAAGACGTGAACCCGCGCTGGAGCCGCGCCCTGCAGCAGATGAGCCAACAGGGTTCGCGCATGCAGGCCCTGCTCAACGACCTGCTGCTGCTGGCCAAACTGGAAGCCACCGACTACCCGTCGGACAATCAGCCGGTAGCGGTCGATGCCTTGCTCGCGGCGATCAAGAACGACGCCCAGGCCCTGTCCGGGCCGCGCAACCAGCGCATTACCCTCGAAGCCGCCCCTGGGGTGAAGCTCAAGGGCAGCGAGTCGGAGCTGCGTAGTGCCTTCTCCAACCTGGTGTTCAACGCGGTGAAGTACACCCAGGACGAAGGCAGCATCCGCATTCGCTGGTGGGCCGATGCCCAGGGCGCGCACCTGTCGGTGCAGGACTCGGGGGTGGGGATCGATGCCAAGCACCTGCCGCGCCTGACCGAACGCTTCTACCGGGTCGACTCCAGCCGCGCATCGAATACCGGTGGCACCGGCCTGGGGCTGGCGATCGTCAAGCATGTGTTGATGCGCCACCGCGGCAGGCTGGAGATCAGCAGCGTACCGGGGCACGGCAGCACCTTCACCTGCCATTTTGCGCCGGCACAACTGGCTAACAGCAAGGGCTGAGACCGGGGCTGCAGCGCAGCCCTTGGCGGACACACCCGCCCCCACAGCGACCGCAACAAGACCACCACCCTTTGCTTTTGCCGCCCCAGCCGCTACATTGGACCCCCTGTGCCAGCTGGAGCTGGCACTTTTTTTCTCTCGATCTCAAAGACGGAACCCGTAAAAACTCCATCATGGACCCTTCCCCTGGTATCAGCCTTACCTCGTTATTCGCCGATTTCGGCATGATCATCTTTGCCTTGCTGCTGGTGCTGCTCAACGGTTTCTTCGTTGCCGCCGAATTCGCCATGGTCAAGCTGCGGGCCACCCGTGTCGAGTCCATCGCCGAGCTGCATGGCTGGCGCGGCAACATCCTGCGCAAGGTGCACAACCAGCTCGACGCCTACCTGTCGGCCTGCCAGCTCGGCATCACCCTCGCCTCCCTCGGCCTGGGCTGGGTCGGTGAGCCAGCCTTCGCACACTTGCTGGAGCCACTGCTGGCCTACCTGGGCGTCGACACGCCCGAGCTGATCAAGGCCATCTCGTTCTTCGTCGCCTTCTTCGTCATCTCGTACCTGCACATCGTGGTCGGCGAACTGGCGCCCAAGTCCTGGGCAATCCGCAAGCCCGAACTGCTGTCGCTGTGGACCGCCGTGCCGCTGTACCTGTTCTACTGGACAATGTACCCGGCCATCTACCTGCTCAATGCCAGCGCCAACACCATCCTGCGCATCGCCGGGCAGGGCGAGCCCGGCCCACACCACGAACACCATTACAGCCGTGAAGAACTCAAGCTGATCCTGCACTCCAGCCGTGGCCAGGACCCGAGCGACCAAGGCATGCGCGTATTGGCCTCGGCCGTGGAAATGGGCGAGCTGGAGGTCGTCGACTGGGCCAACTCGCGCGAGGACATGGTCAGCATCGACGCCCATGCGCCGTTGAAGCAGATCCTGGCACTGGTGCGCCGCCACAAGTTCAGCCGCTACCCCGTGTACGACGCTGAACGCGAGGAGTTCACCGGCCTGCTGCACATCAAGGACCTGCTGCTGGAGTTGGCCGAACTCGAGCACCTGCCCGAAACCATCGACCTGGACGACCTCGCCCGGCCACTGGAGCGCGTGTCGCGGCACATGCCGCTGGCACAGTTGCTGGAGCAGTTCCGCAAGGGCGGCGCGCATTTCGTGCTGGTCGAGGAAGCCGATGGCAAGGTGATCGGTTACCTGACCATGGAAGACGTGCTGGAAGTGCTGGTTGGCGACATCCAGGACGAGCACCGCAAGGCCGAACGCGGCATTCTCGCCTACCAGCCGGGCAAGCTGCTGGTACGCGGCGACACACCGCTGTTCAAGGTCGAGCGCCTGCTGGGTGTCGATCTTGACCACATCGAGGCAGAAACGTTGGCCGGGCTGGTCTATGAAACGCTCAAGCGCGTACCTGAAGAAGAGGAAGTGCTGGAGGTAGAAGGACTGCGCATCATCATCAAGAAAATGAAAGGGCCGAAGATCGTCCTGGCCAAGGTACTCAAGCTGGATTAAGTACTGTGGGGCTGCTGCGCAGCCCCGGCAATCTCAAGGGTTGCCAGCAGTGAAGTCCGGTAACCCGTTGATCGGCCTGTCGAACTGGTACGGTATCGATTCAAGCGCCAGCCCCACATTGCGCTGCACCACGAAATGCAGGTGCGGCCCGGTACTGTTGCCAGTATTGCCTGACTTGGCCAGCATCTGCCCCTGCCGCACCCGCTGCCCTTCCGCCACTACCACCGAACCACGCATCAGGTGCAGGTAGACACCCATGGTGCCGTCCGGGTGTAGAATTCGCACGAAATTGCCCGACGGGTTCGGCCCGCGCCCGCTCTGGCGATTTTCCGTCTTCACCACTACACCTTCCCGCGCGGCAATGATGGTGGTGCCTTCGGGCATGGCAATGTCCATGGCATAGCGCCCTTTAGCTCCAAAATGGCTGACACGGCCGTTGGGGCCCTGAGTCACGCGGAACGGCCCGCCCAGCCAAGGGAAGGCATAGCGAAAGCCCTGGGGTCGCCGGCCCGGGTCGCCCATGGCCTGCAGCAGGGTGGAGCGGTAGTTCAGCAACATGCCAGGCCGCCCATGGAGCACGCTGAGCATCTGCGTACTATGCGGGGGCAGTAAGCGGCGCACGATACGCGGTGCATTGCCGCCTTGTGCATTCACCAGATTGTCCAGCCGCAATTCCACTTCCACCGGCACATGCAGTTGGTTGCGGGCCGAGAAGCTCACGCCACCGTCGAAGGCTATCGCGTTCAGCCGCACCTGGCCTTCGTTCATTTCGACCATGGGCACGCGCTGCACCAGGGGTTTGGCACGCGGACCAGGCCGGTCGGTATAGGAGGTTACACGGCCATCATCGTTGATCGTGTAGGTGGTCATGCCCAGGCTGGACGCCGAAGCCATGAGCAATGCACAGAACAGCAGCAGGCGGGCAGGCATGATGGTGGCTTTTTGACAGTTGAGGTCTGTCGAAGACTAGCAGCCAGTTTTGTGACGGGTATTGCAGTTGGTCGGATGGCGTCAGCAGGATTGGCCCATCGCCGGCAAGCCAGCTCCCACAGAAAGCACGGCCAGAAGTTGGCGCGCTCCTGTGGGAGCCGTTGCTCAAGCCCCGGGGGTGAAGTGCTTCTGTGCAGTCCCGCGGGCAATCAGGCGCGACAGGTAGTCGAGCTTCTGGGCATCCTGGTCGACGAACTTGAACGTCAATTGCAGCCAGTCACTGTCGGGTTTGGGCTCCAGTGCCACCACCGCATGCAGGTAACCGTTGAGGCGCGCGACTTCGGCGTTCTCGCCCTGCTCCAGGTTCAGCACCGCGCCTTCCAGCACCTGCGGCAGCGATTCGCCACGGCGAACCACCAGCAAGGCCTCTTTCAGGCTCAGCGCCTTGATCACGCAGGCCTGCATGCCACTGGCCAGGCGCAACTGGCCCTGGCCACGGCCGGTCGGCGCTGGCGCAGCGGGGGCGGGAGCAGGGGCACTGACCAATGGCCTGGCAGGTGCCGACGCCGCTGCCGGGGCGGTGACCTTTGCCACTTCCGGCTTACCGGCGGTCAGGGCGCTCAACGAATCGTTGGCGAACGCCGAGTTGATTCGCGCCGGGCCGCTGCTCATCACGCTGTCGAGCTTGCCGATCTTGCTCAGGGCCTTTTTCACCTTGGTCAGCAGTTGTTCATTGGTGAACGGTTTGCCGACAAAATCGGAAACCCCGGCCTGGATTGCCTGGATCACGTTCTCCTTGTCGCCACGGCTGGTCACCATGATGAACTGCAGGTTTTTCAGCTCAGGCTGCTGACGGCACCAGGTGAGCAGTTCCAGGCCGGACATTTCCGGCATCTCCCAGTCGCACAGGACCAGGTCGAACGCTTCCTTGCCCAGCATCGCCATTGCCTTGCGACCGTTGACGGCATCGTCAATGGTCATGCCCGGGAAGGCATTGCGCAGGCATTTGCGGACCAGGTCACGGATGAACGGAGCGTCATCCACAACCAGCACATTCACTTTACTCATCGATACTCCTTCTGAATCCCGGCTAGCCTACCGCCGAATAATGGCCATTTGCTACAACCTGGTCACGCCGGGACTTCTTCACATCGTTCGCGGGTGCCTGCCGGCTCCTCGACCGCAAACGAAAACGCCCGGCCAAGGCCGGGCGTCGATGCTCGGGAGCAACCTTACTTATCGTCAGGTTCAGCCGGAACATTAGCTTTTTCGCCGTCATCGACTGCGGTGCCCTGCACTTCCGCAGTCATGCGCTTGAGGCCCATGTGGCGCACATCGGTGCCGCGGACCAGGTAGATCACCAGCTCGGAGATGTTGCGCGCGTGGTCGCCGATACGCTCCAGCGAACGCAGGACCCAGATCACGCTCAGCACCCGCGAGATCGAGCGCGGGTCTTCCATCATGTAGGTCACCAGCTCGCGCAGGGCGGTCTTGTATTCACGGTCGATGGTCTTGTCGTACTGGGCCACCGACAACGCCAGGTCGGCGTCGAAGCGGGCAAAGGCGTCCAGCGCATCACGGACCATGTTGCGCACCTGGTCGCCGATGTGGCGCACCTCGACGTAGCCACGCGGCGACTCGCCTTCCTCGCACAA
The DNA here is from genome assembly GCF_014269185.2 of Pseudomonas oryzicola. NCBI lineage: Bacteria > Pseudomonadati > Pseudomonadota > Gammaproteobacteria > Pseudomonadales > Pseudomonadaceae > Pseudomonas > Pseudomonas oryzicola. The sequence continues at coordinate 253,582 of NZ_JABWRZ020000001.1, read as the reverse complement.
CTGGATGGCGCGGCGGGCGATCTTGGTCGACTCGTCACCAATGCGCTCCAGGTCGATCACCGACTTGGAGATGCTGATGATCAGGCGCAGGTCGGAAGCCGCTGGCTGACGACGGGCCAGGATCCGCAAGCACTCCTCGTCGATGTTGCGCTCCATCTGGTTGATCTGCTCGTCGACCTCGCGCACTTGCTGGGCCAGGCCCGAGTCGGCCTCGATCAGCGCGGTGACCGCGTCGTTGACCTGTTTCTCGACCAGCCCGCCCATGGCCAGCAGGTGGCTGCGCACCTCTTCGAGCTCGGCGTTGAACTGCTGGGAAATGTGATGGGTAAGGCTTTCTTTGTTGATCATCATTCGCTCCGCGAAGAAGCTCAAAGCTTCAAGTAATCGTCTGGTTCCCTGTGCCGCAGGGCTGCTAGCCGTAGCGACCGGTGATGTAGTCTTCGGTCTGCTTCTTCGCCGGGTTGGTGAACAGGGTGTCGGTATCGCCGAATTCGACCAGCTTGCCCATGTACATGAACGCGGTGTAGTCAGAGACACGGGCCGCCTGTTGCATGTTGTGGGTCACGATGACGATGGTGTACCTGGATTTCAGTTCGTAGATCAGTTCCTCGACTTTCAGGGTCGAGATCGGGTCCAGTGCCGAGCACGGTTCGTCGAGCAGCAGCACCTCCGGCTCCACGGCGATGGTGCGGGCGATGACCAGGCGCTGCTGCTGGCCGCCGGACAGGCCCAGGGCCGAATCATGCAGGCGGTCCTTGACCTCGTCCCACAGGGCCGCGCCCTTCAGCGCCCACTCGACTGCTTCGTCGAGCACGCGCTTCTTGTTGATGCCCTGGATACGCAGGCCGTAGACCACGTTCTCATAAATGGTCTTGGGGAACGGGTTGGGCTTCTGGAACACCATGCCAACACGGCGGCGCAGCTCGGCCACGTCTTCGCCCTTGCGGTAGATGTTGTTGCCGTACAGGTTGATGGCGCCTTCCACACGGCAGCCGTCAACCAGGTCGTTCATGCGGTTGAAGGTGCGCAGCAGGGTCGACTTGCCGCAGCCGGACGGGCCGATGAAGGCGGTCACGCGCTGCTTGGGAATGTTCATCTGCACGTCGAACAGCGCTTGTTTGTCGCCGTAGAACAGGCTCAGGCCCGGCACTTCGATGGCCACGGTTTCTTCAGCCAGGCGCAGGCCTTGCTTGTCGCGGCCCAGGGCAGACATGTCGATGCCGTGGGCGTGGGATTCTTGCTGCATGGTCAACTCCATACGCTAACAATTCGTTTCAAAGGGCCGCGCCACCTGGGCGCGGCACGCTTGCGATCAGGATCAGCTATCGAGGGCTTTGTACTTTTCGCGCAGGTGGTTGCGAATCCACACGGCCGAGAGGTTGAGGGCCGCGATCACCAGCACCAGCAGCAGCGCCGTGGCGTACACCAGTGGCCGCGCGGCTTCGACGTTGGGGCTCTGGAAGCCGACGTCATAGATGTGGAAGCCCAGGTGCATGATCTTCTGGTCCAGGTGCAGGTACGGGTAGTTCCCATCCACCGGCAGCGACGGCGCCAGCTTGACCACCCCCACCAGCATCAGCGGCGCCACTTCACCGGCGGCGCGGGCCACGGCCAGGATCATGCCGGTCATCATGGCCGGGCTGGCCATGGGCAAGACGATTTTCCACAGGGTCTCGGCCTTGGTCGCACCCAGGGCCAGCGAACCCTCGCGCACGGTGCGCGGGATACGCGCCAGGCCTTCCTCGGTGGCGACGATCACCACCGGCACGGCCAGCAACGCCAGGGTCAGCGATGCCCACAGCAGCCCCGGGGTACCCAGGGTGGGTGCCGGCAACGCTTCGGGGAAGAACAGGCGGTCGATCGAACCACCCAGCACGTAGACGAAGAAGCCCAGGCCGAACACGCCATAGACGATCGCCGGCACCCCGGCCAGGTTGTTCACCGCGATGCGGATCAGCCGGGTCACCGGGCCCTGCCTGGCGTATTCGCGCAGATAGACGGCAGCCAGCACCCCGAACGGGGTAACGATCACGGCCATGATCAAGGTCATCATCACGGTACCGAAGATGGCCGGGAAAATACCGCCTTCGGTGTTGGCCTCACGCGGGTCGTCGCTGAGGAACTCCCACACCTTGGTAAAGTAGCTGCCCAGCTTGGTGAAGCCCGACATGGCATTCGGCTGGATGGCATGCACCACCTTGCTCAGGTTGATCTCCACTTCTTGGCCATTGGCATCGCGGGCCACCAGGCTGTCACGCGCAAATGCCTGGTGCAGGCCGGTCAGGCGCTCTTCGATGGCCTTGTAGCGGCTGTTCAGCTCGGCGCGGTCGGCGTCCATGTCGGCCTGGGCAGCGGCGTCCAGCTTGCCGTCCAGCTCCAGCTTGCGGGCCTGCAGGCGCAGGCGCTCGAGGCCATGGTTGATGGCACCGATGTCCTTCTTCTCGAGGCTTTGCAGCTCGCTGTTGAGTTGGTTGGCACGCTTGAGTCGGGCCTGCAGCTCGCTCCAGGCGGCAGGCCCCTCGGCGACCACCCGGCCTTCTTGCTTGACGCTGACCAGATAACCGTAGAAGTTGCCCCACTCGCGGCGCTCCAGGGCAACCAGGTCGGCCGGGTGCTGCTCATCGACCAGCCACTCACCGACCACCCAGGTGAAGTCGCTGCCGTTGAGGTCGCGGTTTCCGACCTTGATCAGCTCGCGGGTCATGAATTCCGGGCCCTGGTCAGGCACCGGCAGGCCGGCGCCCTTCAGACGGGCCCGGGGTACTTCTTCCTTCTGCACCACTTCGCCGATGACGACGTGATCGGCCTGGCCCGGTACCTTGTAGGTAGCCTGGACAAGATCGGCCGGCCAGAAGTGGCCCAGCCCGCGCACGGCAATCACCGCCAGCAGGCCGACGGTCATGATCACTGCCATGGCCACCGCGCCGCCGCTCATCCAGACGCCTGGGGCGCCGCTCTTGAACCAGCCTTTGAGGGAATCCTTTTTCACGGATCGCTACCTTTCTATCAAAGCGACGAGTATTTCTTGCGCAGACGCTGGCGAATCAGCTCGGCCAAGGTGTTCATGATGAACGTGAACATCAGCAGTACCAGCGCGGCCAGGAACAGCACGCGATAGTGGCTGCCGCCGACTTCCGATTCCGGCATTTCCACGGCCACGTTAGCGGCCAGGGTACGCATGCCGTCGAACAGGTTCAGCTCCATCACCGGGGTGTTGCCGGTGGCCATCAGCACGATCATGGTTTCACCCACCGCACGGCCCATACCGATCATCAGCGCCGAGAAGATACCCGGGCTGGCGGTGAGGATGACGACGCGGGTCAGGGTCTGCCAGGGCGTGGCACCGAGCGCCAAGGAGCCCAGGGTCAGGCTGCGCGGCACGCTGAACACGGCATCTTCGGCGATGGAGTAGATGTTCGGGATGACCGCGAAGCCCATGGCGATACCCACCACCAGGGCGTTGCGCTGGTCGTAGTTGATATCCAGGTCGCGTTTGATCCACAGGCGCATGTCGCCGCCGAAGAACCAGGTTTCCAGGAGCGGGCTCATGTACAAGGCGAACCAGCCGATCACCAGGATCACCGGGATCAGGATGGCCGCTTCCCAGCCATCCGGAATGCGCTGGCGAATCGACTCGGGCAGCCGGCTCCAGGCAAAGCCTGCTGCCAGGATGCCGATCGGCATGATCACGAACAGGCTGAATACGCCCGGCAGGTGGCCCTCCAGGTAGGGGGCGAGGAACAGGCCGGCGAAGAAGCCGAGAATCACCGTCGGCATCGCTTCCATCAGTTCGATCACCGGCTTGACCTTGCGGCGCATGCCCGGGGCCATGAAGTAGGCGGTGTAGATGGCTGCGGCAATCGCCAGCGGGGCCGCCAGCACCATGGCGTAGAACGCCGCCTTGAGGGTACCGAAAGTCAGCGGCGACAGGCTCAGCTTGGGCTCGAAGTCGGTGTTCGAGGCAGTCGACTGCCAGACGTACTTCGGCTCGTCATAGTTCTCGTACCAGACCTTGCCCCACAGCGCGCTGAAGGAAATTTCCGGATGCGGGTTATGCAGGCTCAGCGGCAGCAGCTTGCCGCCCTCTTCGATCATGATGCGGTTGGCGCGGGGCGACAGGGCCAGGATGCCGGCGCTTTCGGCGGCCTGCTCGACCAGCAGGGTACGGTGCGCCGTGCTGTGGAACACGCCCAGTTTGCCCTCGGCATCCAGGGCGATGAAGCCCTTGCGGCGCTCCTCGGCGTCGATCTGCACGATCGGGGCCTTGCCCATCTGGAAGCTGCGAATCTGCTTGAAACGCGATTCGCCATCCGGGTCGCGGGCCATGAACCACTGGGTCAACCCGCCTTTGGAGTCGCCCACGATCAGCGAGATGCCGCCAACCAGCTGGGCCGTGGCGGTAATTTCGGTGTCCGCACTTTCAGACAGCTTGTACCGGCCATTGAGGCTCTTGTCGCGCAAGCTGAAGACGTCGGCAGTAGCGCGACCGTTGATCACGTACAGCCAATGCTGACGTGGATCGATGAAGATGTTCTTCACCGTTTCGGTCATCTGCGGCAGTTCGATGCGGTTCTGCTCGGTGGTGACCTCGCCGGTCATCATGTTTTCGCTACGGGTCAGCTCGACCACCTGCAGGTGCGCGCCGGTGGAGCCGGCCAGCAGCAGGACGTCGCCATTGACGTTGACGCTGACGTGATCCAGTGCCTGGCCCTGGTCATCGAGCACGAACGGCTGCTCGCCGTACGGGTAGTCGATTCCGGGGTCGATGGTTTTCTTGTTGTCGGGGTAGGTAATCTTGTAGCTGTGGTGGAACACCAGGGCCTGGCCATTGGACAAGCCCAGCACCACCAGCGGGCTGCCCGGCTGGTCGGTACTGATCGAAGTCACCTGGGCACCTGCCGGCAGCGGCAGGTCGACCCGCTTGAGCGCGTTACCGGTCTTGGTATCGAAGAACAGTGCCTGGCCCTTGTCCGAAACGCGCATGCCCACCAGGTTCTGCTCTTCAAGCGCGATCATCAGCGGCTTGCCAGCATCCTGTTGCAGCCAGGTTGGCTCCAGGGCCTTCTTGCTGGTCAGCTCGGCGCCCTGGAACAGCGGCAGCACCACATAGGCCAGATAGAAGAAGATCAGGGTGATTGCCGCCAACACGGCAAGCCCGCCCACCAGTACATACCAGCGGGTCAGGCGGTCCTTGAGTGCGCGCATGCGGCGCTTGCGTTGCAACTCCGGCGTATTGAAGTCAATCCGCTCGGGCTGGTTATCTTGGGTCATGGTGGAGTTGGCCAGATCATTCATGCGCACACCCTAGCGATCCCGTATGACAAAAACATTACAAAGTAGTGACGCACGAAAGCCCGCCGCACAGTAAGCCTGGCTTCGGGCTGGATAATCGTGGAAGAGGCCGGGCAACCGCGCCGGCCTCCGCCTCAGTTACTTACTTTTTTGCGACGCTACCCGAGTGGGACAGGCCCAGGTCAGCCAGGGTCTTGTCGACGACCTTCGCTGGCAGCGGGATGTAGCCATCCTTCACCACGATCTGCTGGCCGGCTTGCGACAGCACCAGCTTGACGAACTCGGCCTCCAGCGGAGCCAGCGGCTTGTTCGGCGCCTTGTTGACATACACGTACAGGAAGCGCGACAGCGGGTAGGTGCCGTTCAGGGCGTTGGCTTCGTTGTCTTCAACGAACTCGCCGCCTTCTTTCTTGGCCAGGGCTACCGTCTTGACGCTGGCGGTCTTGTAGCCAATGCCCGAGTAGCCGATGCCGTTCAGCGAGGAGCTGATCGACTGCACGACCGAAGCCGAACCAGGCTGTTCATTGACGTTAGGCTTGAAGTCGCCTTTGCACAGGGCTTCTTCCTTGAAGTAGCCATAGGTGCCGGATACCGAGTTGCGGCCGAACAACTGGATTGGCTTGTTGGCCAGGTCGCCGGTCACGCCCAGGTCACCCCAGGTCTTGACGTCGGCTTTGCCACCGCACAGGCGGGTGGAGGAGAAGATCGCGTCGACCTGGGCCATGGTCAGGCCTTTGATCGGGTTGTCCTTGTGTACGAACACGGCCAGGGCATCGACGGCAACCGGGATAGCGGTTGGTTTGTAGCCGTACTTCTGCTCGAAAGCCTGCAGCTCGACATCCTTCATCTTGCGGCTCATCGGGCCGAGGTTGGCGGTGCCTTCGGTCAGCGCGGGTGGCGCGGTGGAGGAGCCGGCAGCCTGAATCTGGATGTTTACGTTCGGGTATTCCTTCTTGTAGGCCTCGGCCCACAGTGTCATCAGGTTCGCGAGGGTGTCGGAACCAACGCTGGAGAGGTTGCCCGAAACACCGGTGGTCTTGGTGTAGGTCGGGATTGCAGGATCGACAGCGGCTACCGCGTTGGCGGTTGCAACGCCAGCGGCGGCAAAGGTGAGGGCCGCCATCAAACGCTTCAGTTTCATGCCTTGCTCCTAGCAGGAATAGGGGGTGTTGGATGGAACGGGGCCCAGTATCTGTAGGCCGCATGAATACGATATGACTTGAATATGACAATTGGATGAAAGGCCATCCCTGAACGCAGGCCTGCCCTCTCCGCGATTAAAGCCGCCCCTACAGGATTCGCACCGGCCTCAAGGGCAGCGCTTCATCTGCTCGAGCGGCATTGGCCGCCAACAGGCCAGCAGCCTTAGCGCTTGTTGGCGAGCAGATACAGCCCTACCAGCAGGCCAACGGCGCACAGCCCCGCCACATAGTAGGCAGGCGCCATCGGGCTGACCTTCAACAGCGCAGTCACCACCATCGGCGTCAACCCGCCAAAGATGGCGTAGGCCACGTTGTACGAGAACGATAGCCCACTGAACCGCACCACCGCCGGAAACGCCTTGACCATCACATAAGGCACCGCACCGATCACGCCCACGCACAAACCGGTCACCGCATACAGCGGGAACAGCAGCTCGGGCCGGGTCGGCAGGCTGTGGTAGAAGGTCCAGGAGCTCGCCAGCAGCAGCAGGCTGCCGATCACGAACACACGGCCAGCACCAAAGCGGTCGGCCAGACTGCCCGCGCCGATGCAGCCGAAGCTGAGCAGCACGATCGCCAGGCTGTTCGCCTTGAGGGAATCGGTCGGGCTGATATGGTAGATGCTCTGCAACAACGCCGGAGTCATCAGGATGACCACCACGATGCCGGCAGACAGCATCCAGGTCAGCAGCATCGACAGCACGATCGGGCCACGATGGTCACGCAGCACGGCACGCAGCGGCAGCTCCTCGGCCAGCGCCTTGCGTTGCTGCATCTCGGCAAACACAGGGGTTTCGTGCAACCAGCGGCGCAGGTACACCGAGAACAGGCCGAACACACCGCCAAGCAGGAACGGGATGCGCCAGGCGTAATCGGCTACTTCTTCTGCGCTGTAGACGCTGTTGATCAGGGTGGCAACCAGCGAACCGAGCAAGATGCCCGCGGTCAGGCCGGCAGTGAGGGTGCCGCAGGCATAGCCTGTGTTGCGCGCCGGCACGTGCTCGGACACAAACACCCAGGCTCCTGGTACCTCGCCACCGATTGCCGCGCCCTGGATCACGCGCATCATCAGCAGCAGGATCGGTGCCCACAGGCCGATCTGCGCATAGGTCGGTAACAGGCCCATGATCAATGTTGGCAGGGCCATCATGAAGATACTCAGGGTGAACATCTTCTTGCGCCCAAGCAGGTCACCGAAATGGGCCATGATGATGCCGCCCAGCGGTCGCGCCAGGTAGCCGGCAGCGAAGATGCCGAAGGTTTGCATCAGGCGCAGCCATTCGGGCATGTCGGCAGGGAAGAACAGCTTGCCGACCACAGTGGCGAAGAATACGAAGATGATGAAGTCGTAGAACTCCAGCGCGCCGCCCAGTGCGGACAGTGAGAGGGTCTTGTAGTCACTGCGGGTCAGCGGCCGCGAAGGCTGCTCGATACTGCTCGGCACGGAAGTCATCGCTGATTGTTCTCTTTGTAGGGCATGCAGGCCACTTGGCACGCGGCTTCTGGGTAGGTGACAGGCGAAGATAGCAAATTGCCGGGCGGGGCCGAAAGCGATACAAAATCCATACACATATTCATGAATGCGCGGTCGTCGCTGGCCGTTATGCTCTATATACTGGCGATTCGTAGGAAAAGGTTGCTCCTAACGTGGGATGTTGTGCGAAAACGCCGGTCATTATTGTCAGGCGGTTTCGCAGAGTTTCCCTACGGCCGCCCAGTGAAACGAAATCGGCGTAGTATGTTTCAAGCTGAATCGTTTACCCGGCCCTTGCGCCACACCAACGAAAAGCGTCACGGGTCAGAGGCCCCATCGCATGATTGAGCTCGAACAAGAAGATCCTATCCCGCAGGGCGACCTGGCCTTGCAGATCACCGCACTCCCGCGCGAGACCAACGGGTTTGGCGATATCTTTGGCGGCTGGTTGGTCGCCCAGATGGACCTGGCCGGGACCGCCATGGCCAGTCGTGTCGCCGGAGGCCGTGTGGCCACCGTGGCCATCGACCGCATGGCTTTCCTGGTGCCAGTGGCCGTTGGCGCACAGTTGTCTTTCTATACCCAGACCCTGGAAATCGGCCGCAGCTCGATCCAGATGATGGTCGAAGTATGGAGCGACGACCCGCTGTCCAGCGAATGGCGCAAGGTCACCGAAGCGGTCTTCGTCTTCGTCGCCATCGACGGTAGTGGCCGCACCCGCTCCGTACCTCGTCGCTGAGCCACGCCGGCGGTAAACTCATTGCATGTGCCCGGGTCCAAGGCCCACTGGCAATCAATGAGATGAATGCAATGGCTACCTTCCAGGTCGTAAGCGAGCAACATGGCGAACTCAACTGCTGGCGTATCAGCAGCAACCACGCCGAACTACTGATCGCCCAGCAGGGCGCGCAGATCCTCAGCTACCAGCGGGTTGGCGAGCCGCCGCTGCTGTGGCTGAGCGACCAGGCCATCTTCCGCCAGGGCAAGTCGGTACGCGCCGGGGTGCCGGTGTGCTGGCCGTGGTTCGGCAACCTGCAGCGCAACCCCCAGGCCGTGCAGGCCATGTACCGTGGTGAACAGGCGCCTGCCCACGGCCTGGTGCGCGCACGCGACTGGCAGTTGCTGGGCATCGAGGAAGCGGGCGACGTCCTGCGCATCGAATTCGAACTGCCGGAAGCGCAGGGTGACCTGCCCGGCTGGCCCCACGACGTCGAGCTGAAGCTGGTGGTGGAGCTGGGCGAGGACTTGCAGCTGAACCTCACCAGCCGCAACATGGGCAATACCCCCGTTACCATCAGCCAGGCCCTGCATAGTTACTTTGCGGTCAGTGACGTGCGCCAGGCGCGGGTCGAGGGGGTCGAGGGGCTGGGCTATATCGAGACCCTGGCTGACTGGGAACAGCGTCAGCAGCAAGATGCGCTGGCCTTCGCCGGGGAGACCGACCGGATCTACCTCGCGACCCCGCCAAAACTGAGCATTGTCGACCCGCATTGGAACCGGCGTATTACCTTGACCAGCAGCGGGTCGCGCTCGGCGGTGATCTGGAACCCCTGGACCGAACGGGCGCGGGAGTTGCCGGACATGGCCGATGACGGGTGGCAGCGGATGCTGTGCATCGAAACGGCGAATGTGTGGGATGACCTGGTGGAGTTGCAGCCTGGAGCCAGCAGTTCGCTGGGGGTCAGGATTGGCTGTGAAGTGATCTGAATCTTGCAGTGCCTGTTCGGGCCCCTTCGCGGGTTTACCCGCGAAAGGGCCGGTGCAGGCAATCAGAGGTCTGCGTCCTCCACCACCCTCACCTTCCCGGCATCCAGCGCATAGGCTGCATCGGCCAGGTCATTGCTGACCTTCTCCACCTTCAGCGTGCCGCTGACCCACAGCGGTGTGTAGATGTCATCGATTTTCAGGCCTTTCGGGTAGCGCACCAGCACCAGCTGGTTCGGCGGTGGCGGCGGCACATGGATGCACGCGCCCGGGTATGGCACCAGGAAGAACAGCGTACTGTTGCCCTTGGCGTCGCTTTCCAGCGGCACCGGGTAGCCGCCCAGGCGGATGTCCTTGCCATTCATGGCCGCCACGGTCTTGGTCGAATACATCACCGCCGGCAGGCCCTTGCTCTGCTTCAGGCCGCCCTTGGCGGTAAAGGTACCCATGGCTTCCGGTGAATTGTGGTCGATTTCGGGCATCTGCTCGAGCGCCTTCTGGTCTGACTTGGGCATCAGCTCAAGCCAGTCGGTTTCTGGCAGTTCGGCATGGGCCAGGGCACTGACCAACAGCAAGGGGGCAAGGAAAAGGGCACGCATGAAAATGCTCGGCAACTCGGAAGAATTGCCGGGCATTCTACCCAGTATTCAACGCTTCTTGATGAATCCGTAGATCACCAGTAGTACGACCGCACCCACCAGGGCGCCAAGGAAGCCTGCAGCCTGCCCGGCCTGGTAAATGCCCAACGCCTGGCCGCCATAGGTGGCCAGCAGGGAGCCGGCAATACCTAGCAGGATGGTCATGATCCAGCCCATGCTGTCGTCGCCCGGCTTGATGAAGCGAGCCAGCAGGCCGACGATGAGGCCGATGAAGATGGTTCCAATGATGCCCATGGCGATCCCTCTGCAATGAAGAATGGAACAAGCCAAAGCCTAGACAGCGCTTTGGCTTGTTGCCATTTCAGAGGGCATGCCGTGGGTAGAAGTTCGATCAGTTGCCGATCAGGCCTTCTACTTCGGCAATCTTGCGCTCCAGGGTCGCCATGTCGTGGCAACGCAGGGTGGCGTGGCCGACCTTGCGCCCGGCCTTGAACGCCTTGCCATAGTGATGCAGGTGGCAATCACCGATGGCGACCACCTTGTCCACGGCCGGCACTTCACCGATGAAGTTGAGCATCGCGCTCTCGCCCACCTTGGCAGTCGAACCCAGTGGCAGGCCGGCGACGGCACGCAGGTGGTTCTCGAACTGGCTGCACTCGGCGCCTTCGATGGTCCAGTGCCCGGAGTTGTGCACGCGCGGGGCGATCTCGTTGGCCTTCAGGCCACCGTCGACTTCGAAGAACTCGAAGGCCAGCACACCGACATAGTCCAGTTGCTTGAGCACGCGGCCCACGTAGTCTTCGGCCAGGGCCTGCAGCGGGTGCGCCTGACTGGCGACCGACAGGCGCAGGATGCCGCTTTCATGGGTGTTGTGCACCAGCGGGTAGAAGCGGGTTTCGCCATCGCGGGCACGTACGGCCACCAGCGACACTTCGCCGGTGAACGGGACGAAGCCTTCCAGCAGGCACGGCACACTGCCCAGCTCGGCGAAGGTACCGACCACGTCCTCAGCCGTGCGCAGTACCTTCTGGCCCTTGCCGTCGTAACCCAGGGTGCGGGTTTTCAGCACGGCCGGCAGGCCGATGCTGGCCACTGCGGCGTCCAGGTCTGCCTGCGAGAGGATGTCGGCGAATGCCGGGGTGGGGATACCCAGGTCGCGGAACATGCTTTTCTCGAACAGGCGGTCGCGGGCGATGCGCAGCGCTTCGGCGCTGGGGTATACCGGCACGAACTGCGAAAGGAAGGCCACGGTCTCGGCCGGGACGCTTTCGAACTCGAAGGTGACCAGGTCGACTTCGTCGGCCAGTTGGCGCAGGTGGTCCTGGTCACCGTAGTCGGCGCGCAGGTGCTCGCCCAGTGGCGCGGCACAGGCATCTGGTGCCGGATCGAGGAAGGCGAAGTTCATGCCCAGCGGGGTACCCGCCAGGGCCAGCATGCGGCCCAGCTGGCCGCCACCGATTACACCGATCTTCATGGGTAGAGCCTCAAGCCTGGCGCGGGTCTGGGTTGTCCAGCACGGTCTCGGTCTGCTCCGTGCGGAACTGCTTGAGCGCCGTGTGGTACTGCGGGTATTTGGCACCGAGGATGCTGGCCGACAGCAGTGCAGCATTGACCGCACCGGCACGGCCGATGGCCAGGGTGGCAACCGGTACGCCGGCAGGCATCTGCACGATCGACAGCAGGGAATCGACACCCGACAACATCGACGATTGCACCGGTACGCCCAGCACCGGCAGGTGGGTCTTGGCCGCGCACATGCCAGGCAAGTGGGCTGCGCCACCGGCACCGGCGATGATCACCTCGATGCCCCGCCCTTCAGCCTCTTCGGCGTACTGGAACAGCAAGTCCGGGGTGCGGTGGGCGGAAACCACCTTCACTTCGTAGGGAATGCCGAGTTTTTCCAGCATATCGGCGGTGTGGCTAAGGGTGGACCAATCGGACTTGGAGCCCATGATCACGCCAACCAGTGCACTCATCGTCGAGCCTCTTCGCTTGTGCGCCCTTGGGCGCGTCAAAAAACAACAAGCCACGCGGGACGGCCGGCGTGGCTTGTTTGCTGATCAGGACCGGACGCATCCGGTCGAAAGGCCGCGCAGTATACCGTAAGGTGGCGCGTTTAAGGCACCCCGGCGACCAACTGTCGCCCTTATTTTTCGGGGCCTTGGCTGACTTTCGAGTCAACCATGGCTGCCCCCTCCAACTTGCGCCACAGCAGCCTTACGTTGGCCTTGCGTACCAGGGCGCAGCGATACAGGCGGATCTCCAGCGGCACGTGCCATTGGCTGCCGCCACAGATTGCCAGCTCACCCCGTTCGAGCTCGCCACGCATCGACAGGCGCGGCACCCAGGCGATGCCCATGCCCTCCAGCGCCATGCTCTTGAGACTGTCGGCCATGGCGGTTTCATAGACCGTGGTATAGCGCAGGTTACGCTGGCGCAGCAGCAAGTTGACCGAGCGACCGAGGAATGCACCGGCGGTATAGGCCAGCAGGGGCACGCTGCCCTCGCCCTCAAGGTCGAACAACGGCTTCCCGTCGGCATCTACGGCGCACACCGGCAGCATTTCGGTAGTGCCCATGTGCAGCGATGGGAAGATTTCGGCGTCCATCTGCAATGCGGCGTCCGGGTCATAAAAGGCCAGCATCAGGTCGCAGCCACCTTCGCGCAATGCATGCACGGCATCTCCGACGTTGGTCGCAACCAAACGGGTGGCAATGTTCAGGCCGTCGTTGCGCAACTGGGCCACCCAACGGGGGAAAAAGCCCGAGGCCAGGGAGTGAGCCGCAGCTACCTGCACCACTTCGCCTTGCCCACCCTCAAGATGATGCAAGTGGCGAAGAATTTCGCTCAACTGGTCGACAACGGTACGTGCCGTGACCAGAAATAGTTGGCCAGCCTCGGTCAATTCTATCGGCGTGCGGGAACGGTTCACCAGTTGCAGGCCCAACGCCGCTTCCAGGCTGCGGATGCGCCGGCTGAATGCGGGTTGGGTCACGAAACGTCGCTCTGCCGCCTGGGAAAAACTACGGGTAGCCGCCAGCGCGCTGAAGTCTTCCAGCCATTTGCTTTCAAGGTTCACGAAGCACATCTCCTGGCATGCACCAAAATGGAACACGCTCGAATGTCAATTGGCGTCACATGAAACACTATGCCGTTTGTGCATAGGTTAGCGTGCAACAGCATTTGCCGCAAAATCGCCTTCAGGCCTAGGATTGGCGCCATTCCGGCATGTGCCGGGTCAAAATCGAGATGATATCCATCATGTCCTCCGCTGCATCGTTCCGCGTCGAAAAAGATCTGCTTGGTACCCTTGAAGTCCCTGCCGATGCCTACTACGGCATCCAGACCCTGCGCGCTGCCAACAACTTCCACCTCTCCGGTGTTCCGCTGTCGCACTACCCGAAGCTGGTCGTGGCCCTGGCCATGGTCAAGCAGGCCGCTGCCGACGCCAACCGTGAGCTGGGTCACCTGAGCGATGCCAAGCACGCTGCCATCACCGCAGCCTGCGCCCGCCTGATCAAAGGCGACTACCACGACCAGTTCGTGGTCGACATGATCCAGGGTGGTGCCGGTACTTCCACCAACATGAACGCGAACGAAGTCATTGCCAACGTCGCGCTGGAGGCCATGGGCCACCAGAAGGGTGAATACCAGTACCTGCACCCGAACAACGACGTGAACATGGCGCAGTCGACCAACGACGCCTACCCGACGGCCATCCGTCTGGGCCTGCTGCTGGGTCATGACGCCCTGCTGGCCAGCCTCGACAGCCTGATCCAGGCTTTCGCTGCCAAAGGCAAAGAGTTCGACCACGTACTGAAGATGGGCCGTACCCAGCTGCAGGACGCGGTGCCGATGACTCTGGGCCAGGAATTCCGCGCCTTCGCCACCACCATGACCGAAGACCTGCAGCGCCTGCGTTCGCTGGCTCCGGAACTGCTGACCGAAATCAACCTGGGCGGTACCGCCATCGGCACCGGCATCAACGCCGACCCAGGCTACCAGGCCCTGGCCGTACAGCGCCTGGCCGCCATCAGCGGCCAACCGCTGGTACCGGCTGCCGACCTGATCGAAGCCACCTCCGACATGGGCGCCTTCGTGCTGTTCTCCGGCATGCTCAAGCGTACCGCCGTCAAGCTGTCGAAGATCTGCAACGACCTGCGCCTGCTGTCCAGCGGCCCGCGCACCGGCATCAACGAGATCAACCTGCCGGCGCGTCAGCCAGGCAGCTCGATCATGCCAGGCAAGGTCAACCCGGTTATTCCGGAAGCAGTCAACCAGGTGGCCTTCGCCATCATGGGCAACGACCTGGCACTGACCGTCGCCGCTGAAGGTGGCCAGCTGCAGCTGAACGTGATGGAACCGCTGATCGCCTACAAGATCTTCGATTCGATCCGCCTGCTCCAGCGCGCCATGGACATGCTGCGCGAACACTGCATCGTCGGCATTACTGCCAACGAACAGCGCTGCCGTGAACTGGTCGAACACTCGATCGGCCTGGTCACCGCTCTGAACCCGTACATCGGCTACGAAAACGCCACCCGTATCGCCCGCGTTGCCCTGGAAACTGGCCGCGGTGTGCTGGAACTGGTGCGTGAAGAGAAGCTGCTGGACGACGCGATGCTCGACGACATCCTGCGCCCCGAGAACATGATCGCTCCTCGTCTGGTTCCGCTGAAGGCATAACCAGGCCGCTGTAAACAGTCTCACCAGGTCGAGGGACTAGACACCTCTCAACCTTTACAAGGCCCGAGCCTATGCTTCGGGCCTTTTTTTTGCCTGCGCATTTGCAGATCGCGTCGTAGCCACGGATAACGGCACACAACTTGCTCCATAAAGCGTCCCAGCCCAACGGGACTCCCAGCATGCTGCACAGCCACCTGACTACTCTCAACGCGGTTTCGCTGATCCTCAACGTCTTCCAGGCTGACGGTTGCGAGGCGTCGGCGCTGCTGGCCGGCAGCGGCATCGGCCCGGCAGACCTGGGGCATGCCGATGCACGTATCACCACCCAGCAGGAACTGCAGGTATGCGCCAACGCCGTTGCCCGGCGCGAGGACATCGGCCTGGAACTGGGCCGGCGCATGCATGTGTCGTGCTACGGCATGCTCGGTTACGCCCTGCTCTCCAGTGCCACTTTGGGTGACGCCTTGCACCTGGCGTTGCAGTATCCGGCACTGCTGGGAACAGTCTTCAAGCTGCGCTTGCTCGACGACGGTCAACGGGTCTGGTTCAGCGCCAGCGATTGCCATGACAGCCCTGCCCTGACCGCCTTCAATGCCGAGTTCTGCCTGGTTTCGCTGAAAGTCATCTGCGACGACCTGCTCGGTCGCCCGCTGCCGTTGCTGGGCGCCCGCTTCGAACACGCTCGGCCCAGCTATCACGCGCTCTACGCCGATGCATTCCAGTGCCCGGTCGGTTTCGACGCCGAGGACAATGCCTTTGCTTTCGAACGCCGCTGGCTGGATATGCCGCTGCCATTGGCCGATCCGATTACCCACAAGGCCATGAGCGAACGCTGCCGGCGCCTGAACCTGGAATTCACTGGCCGCCAGGCCTGGCTGGGGCGGATCCGCCAACTGCTGGCCCAGCAACTGGATGCGGCGCCCGGGCTGGAAGGCCTGGCGCGGCAGATGAACTGTTCATCGCGTACCCTGCGCCGGCATTTGCAGGCCTTGGGCAGCAGTTATCAGCAACTGCTGGATGAGCTGAGGTTCGAGCGGGCCAAGCAGCTGCTGGCTGACGAGCAGATGCCGATCTACCGGATTGCCGAGGCGCTGGGATTCAGCGAAACCGCCAGCTTCCGGCATGCCTTCCAACGCTGGAGTGGCGTGGCACCCAGCCATTTTCGCGGTTGACCGGTGCCGGCCAACGAGCTTGGCCACATCGATCCCCTTTTGGCCGTTTGCGTCGTTCTCCCCTACTGGCGTCCGCCTGAAAATGGGCCCACGCCAGTGTCCAAGGGAGAACAACAATGCTGACGATCTATTCCGATGACCACCGCCTGCACCATGGCCGCTGCGAGCTGATAGACGGCAAGCTGATGCCCTGCTTCGAAATGCCTTCGCGCGCCGACCATGTGCTCGAACAAGTAAAAAAGCGCAACCTCGGCGACATCCAGGGCCCCACCGATTTCGGCCGCGCGCCACTCCTGCGCATCCACAGCGCCGCTTACCTGGACTTCTTCCAAGGCGCCTGGGCGCGCTGGGCCGCACTGGGCCAGGAAGGCGACCTGCTGCCGTTCACCTGGCCCGCACGCACCCTGCGCCAGAAAAAGCCCACCGGCCTGCACGGTGAGTTGGGTTATTACAGCTTCGATGCCGGAGCACCAATCACCGCCGGTACCTGGCAGGCTGCCTACAGCGCCGCCCAGGTGGCCCTGACCGCCCAGGCCGCAATCCAGCAGGGCGCTCATTCAGCCTTCGCCCTGTGCCGCCCGCCAGGACACCACGCCGCCGGCGAAGTCATGGGCGGCTATTGCTACCTGAACAACGCCGCCATCGCCGCCCAGGCGTTCCTCGACCAAGGCCGGCGCAAAGTCGCCATCCTTGACGTCGACTACCACCATGGCAATGGCACCCAGGACATTTTCTACAGCCGCGAGGATGTGTTGTTCGCTTCGATTCATGGTGACCCGCAGGACGAATTCCCGTTCTTCCTCGGCTATGCCGACGAGACCGGCGAGGGTGCCGGAGAAGGCTGCAACATCAATTATCCACTGCCCGCCGGCAGCGACTGGGCCGCCTGGAGCGCCGCTCTGGAGGACGCCTGCCAGCGCATCGCTGCCTATGACGCCGACGTACTGGTGATCTCGCTGGGCGTGGACACCTTCAAGGACGACCCGATCTCGCAGTTCAAGCTGGACAGCCCAGACTACCTGGAGATGGGCAAGCGCATCGCGCAGCTCGGCAAGCCGACCCTGTTCGTGATGGAGGGTGGTTACGCTGTGGAAGAAATCGGTATCAACGCAGTCAATGTGCTGGAAGGCTTCCAGCGCAGCCAACCAGGAGCCCGGTAATGGTCCGACTCAAGCATCTGCTCGCCCCGCTCATCACCGCCACCCTGTTTACCGGCGCCCTGCAGGCCCAGGCCGAACAGCGCACCCTGCGGGTATACAACTGGTTCGACTACATCACCCCGCAAACCCTCACCGAGTTTCAGAAGGACAGCGGTGTGAAGCTGATCTACGACATCTTCGACACCAACGAGGCGCTGGAGGCCAAGCTACTGACCGGTAACTCCGGGTATGACGTGGTGGTGCCATCCAACGTCTTCCTCGCCAAGCAGATTGAAGCCGGGGTGTTCCAGCCATTGGACCGTAGCAAGCTACCGAACTGGCAACACCTGGACCCGTCCCTGATGAAGCTGATCGAAGCCAACGACCCGGGCAACAAGTTTGCCGTACCCTACATGTACGGCACCGTGCTGATCGGCTTCAACCCGGCCAAGGTCAAGGCTGCGCTCGGCGACGACGCGCCAGTGGACAGCTGGGACCTGATCTTCAAGGAAGAGAACATCGCCAAGCTCAAGCAGTGTGGCGTGGCGCTGCTCGACTCGCCGTCGGAGATCCTGCCGCTAGCCTTGCAGCATCTTGGCCTGCCGCCGAACAGCGACAAGCCGGCCGACTACAAGCAGGCCGAAGCATTGATGCTGAAAATCCGTCCATACATCACCTACTTCCACTCCTCGAAATACATGGCGGACATAGCCAATGGTGATATCTGCGTGGCAGTCGGCTACAGCGGCAGCTTCTCCCAGGCCGCCAACCGCGCCCGCGATGCGAAAAATGGCGTGGTGGTGGATATGCGCCTGCCCAAGGAAGGTGCGCCGATCTGGTTCGATATGCTGGCAATTCCAAAGAACGCAGCCAACCCGGAAGATGCTCATGCATTCATCAACTACCTGCTGCGGCCCGAGGTAATTGCGCCGATCAGTGATTTTGTCGGGTACCCGAACCCCAACAAGGATGCCACCGACAAAGTGAACCCGGCGATTCGCAACAACCCCAACCTGTACCCGACGGCAGAGGCGATGACCAAACTGTATACCCTCAAGCCTTTGGCGCGGGATGCCGAACGGGCACGCACCCGGGCCTGGACGCGGATCAAGTCCGGTACCTGAGTCACTTGCTCCGCGAATAAACCCGCTCCCACAGGTTCTGCGCCGCAGCTGAGGCCAGCGCCTACCTGCTGGAGCGGGTTTACCCGCGAATAGGCCGCCAGGCCTTGCGCAATTTCAGCAAAGCCTCGGCAATCTCCCCCTCCGGCACCGCTGCAAACCCGAGCACCAGCCCTGCCTGCTTATCCACAGGCACTGCGCTGTCCGCAAGCCAGAAATTACTCAGCGGGGTCACCTCAACCCCCACACCCTCACCCCTGGCTACCAACTCTTGTTCCAGGGCAAAGTTATCCACATCCACTTTAACGTGCAGCCCGGCAGCCACTTCCGGCATGCGGCCCAACCCCGGTATGTCCACAGGCCAACCGGCCTTGAGCACGTTGCGTCGGCTCAAGGCTGCCTTGCGCATACGCCGGATATGCCGCTGGAAGTGCCCTCGCGCCATGAATTCGGCCATTACCCACTGGCTACTGACCTCCGAGTGCCGCATCGCCAGCGCCCTGCCTTGGCTGAACGCCTGCGCCAGCGACGGCGGCAGCACCAGGTAGCCAAGGCGCAATGCCGGGAAGGCGATCTTGCCGAATGTACCGACGTACAGCACCCGCCCGTTCCGGTCGAGCGATGCCAGCGGCGCCAAAGGCGCGCCGCTGTAGCGATATTCGCCGTCATAGTCGTCTTCGATGATCCAGCCACCGCTTTGCTCGGCCCAGGCTAGCAGTTCCAGGCGCCGCGCCAGGCTCATGGTCACCCCGGTCGGGTACTGGTGGGCCGGCGTGACGTAGGCGAGCCGGCAATCTGTCAGTTGCCCGAGCCGGCTACAGTCCAAGCCATCCTCATCCACCGGCACGCCATGCAGCCTGCCACCGACCAGCGCAAAGGCATGCCCGGCCGCCCGATAACCCGGGTTTTCCACAGCCACGCCGTCTCCTGGCTGCAATAGCAGCTGTGCACAAAGGCTGATGGCCTGCTGCGCACCACTGGTGATCACAATTTGCGCAGCTGTACAGCTCAGCCCACGCGAGCTGCGCAAGTAGGCGGCGACCAGCTCACGCAAATGTGGCTCGCCTGCCGGGTCGCCATAACCCAACTGCGCAGGTGCCGGGTTGCGCCAAAAACCCGCTTGCAGCTTGGCCCAGACATCGAACGGGAACAAATCGAATGCCGGAATACCAAGCCGAAACGCGCACGGAGCACCACTTCTTGGCGGCGGCAGATGGTTACTCTCAAGGCGCCTTAAAGGTTCGCTAAGGCGCGGCAAGCTGGATAAAACGCCAGTATCTTTTTCGATAAATGTGGATAAACCTGTTGATAACCAGCTGGATAACCCTGTGGACAGTTGTGTGGATAGTTTCGGCAGCTGGCTGACATAGGTGCCGTCGCCTACACGGCTTTCGATGAAACCCTCGGCATACAGCTGGTCATAAGCACGCACCACGCTATTGCGTGACAGCGCCAGCACGGCAGCCAGGTCGCGGGTAGCTGGCAGCCGCATGCCGCTACTCAGGCGCCCGTCCAGCACCCGCGCACGTAGCGCCTGGTACAGCTGCTGACTGAGCCCGCGGCGGCGATCCAGTACGATACCGGCGGGGTCGAAGGGCAACACTAGCTCGCTCATGGCATTGGACCTATCAGAACAGCTATCAATGGCTCTTACCTAGAACCAATAGCCTGCCTAGGATGGTGCCATTGCACAAGGAAACCGGGCATGTACAACAGCAAACCCCACCAGGAACACGACCTTGATCGCCTGCACCAGCACATGCACGGCACCCGCCTGGCCATTCTGCTCAGCCACAGCGAACAAGGCCTGCTGGCCACCCACCTGCCGGTGTTGATCGATACCAGCGAAGGCGAGTTCGGCACTGTCTATGCCCATCTGGCCCGGGCCAACCACCAGTGGCAGGCCCTGGCGCAAGGTACCGAGGCCCTGCTGGTGTTTCCCGGCGCCGATGCCTATGTCAGCCCCGGCTATTACCCGAGCAAGACTGAGAACCCAAAGGTGGTACCAACCTGGAACTACCTGGCCGTGCATGCCTATGGCACGGCCGAAGTGCTCCACGATGGCCCGACACTGCTGGCTATCGTCAGTCGCCTGACCGAACGCCACGAACAAGGCCGCAAAAAGCCGTGGAAAGTCACTGACGCCCCAGCCGACTATCTCGACAGAATGCTCCATGCCATAGTCGGCATCCGCTTGCCCATTGCTCGCCTGCAAGGCGCGTGCAAGCTCAGCCAGAACCGTTCGGCGCAAGACATTGCCGGAGTACGTGAGGGCCTTGGCGCCAGCCCTGATTATCTGGATAACCAACTCGCGGCGCACATGCGCCAACTCTGAAGGAGTCGCCCATGCCCACCAGTGTTACCCTGCGCCCTGTCACTGCCAATGACCACGCTGCCTGGCTTGCCTTGTGGCAGGCCTACTTGCACTTCTATGAAACGGAACTGGCCGATGAAGTCAGCCTCAGTACCTGGCAACGCCTGCTCAACCCGAACGAACCGACTTATTCGGCGCTGGCCTGGGCCGATGGCAAGGCGGTGGGCATGGTCAATTACATCTACCATCGCTCCAACTGGAGCATCGAGAACGCCTGCTACCTGCAAGACCTGTATGTGGACAGCAAGCAACGCGGCCTGGGTATCGGCCGCCAGCTGATCGAGCACGTATACACTGCCGCCAAGGCCGACAATTGCATCAAGGTGCACTGGCTGACCCACGAGACCAACGCCACCGCCATCAATCTGTACCAGCAAATTGCCGAGC
The DNA here is from genome assembly GCF_014269185.2 of Pseudomonas oryzicola. Classification (NCBI taxonomy): domain Bacteria; kingdom Pseudomonadati; phylum Pseudomonadota; class Gammaproteobacteria; order Pseudomonadales; family Pseudomonadaceae; genus Pseudomonas; species Pseudomonas oryzicola. The sequence goes on along the minus strand of NZ_JABWRZ020000001.1, from coordinate 232,432 downwards.
GATCCGGCTTCATCCAGTACCGCAAAGGCTTGTAGGCCACACATGACTGACACATTGAATTGGAAACCTGCCACCACACCCAAGGGCGACCCCATCCATGGTCGCTTCATCCGCCTGGAAAAGCTCGACCCGGCGCGCCATGGCGACGAACTCTGGGAAGCGCTGCAAGGCCCGGCTGCCGACCCCGCGCTGTGGGACTACCTGCCCTACGGCCCGTTTGCCGAGCGTGCGGCTTTTGATCATTGGCTGGAAGGCCATGCCGCCGGCTGCGACCCACTGTGCTACACAGTCATCGACCGCCTTGGCGGCCAGGCCCAAGGCATCCTCAGCCTGATGTCGATCGTGCCCCAACACGGCCGCATCGAAATCGGCCACGTCGCCTTCGGTGCCGCCATGCAGCGCACGCCCAAGGGCACCGAGGCGGTGTACCTGCTGGGCAAGCTGGCCTTCGAACTGGGCAATCGCCGCCTGGAATGGAAGTGCAACAATGCCAACGCCCGCTCCAAGCGCGCGGCGGAGCGGTTTGGTTTTGTCTATGAAGGGGTATTCCGCAAGCACCTGGTGGTGAAGGGCCACAATCGCGACACCGCCTGGTATTCGATAACCGATGACGAGTGGCCGGCAGTGGCTGTCGGATTCGAGCGCTGGTTGAGCGAAGAAAACCAACAGCCGACCGGCCAGGTACAAACCCTTGAGGCATGTCGCCGCGACTGATCTCGCCACCACGTAGGCCAGTCGGCCTCACACGAAAAAAAGGGGAGCATCCGCTCCCCAGAGGTTAACCACATGCAGATGAAGGCTTACCTCAGCCTTCGATCTCGATCAGGATCTCGCCCGGCGTCACTCGGTCGCCCTTGGCGACGTGAATGGCCACGACCTTGCCGGCGATTGCCGCCTGCACTTCGGTTTCCATCTTCATGGCTTCGGTGATCAGCACGGCCTGGCCGACCTTCACCATGTCGCCTTCCTTGACCAGCACATCAACGATGTTGCCGGGCATGGTGGTGCTGACGTGGCCCGGGGCGCTGGCCTGCTTGCGCTTGCTGCTGCCTCCGCCGACAAATTCGTTGAGCGGCTCGAACACCACCTCTTCCGGCATACCGTCGATCGACAGGTAGAAGTGGCGCTTGCCTTCGGCCTTCACCCCCACGCCAGTGATGTCGACACGGTAGGTTTCGCCGTGCACGTCGATGACGAACTCGGTCGGCACACCTTCGCCACTATGAGACGCTACTGCGCCCGCCTCAGGAATTGGCAGCAGGACTTCAGGAGTGAGGGTGCCAGCTTCGCGCTCTTCGAGGAACTTGCGGCCAATGTCGGGGAACATGGCAAAAGTGAGCACATCTTCTTCACAACGCGCCAGGGCACCGATATCGGCACGCAGCTTGGCCATTTCCGGCTTCAGCAAGTCGGCCGGGCGTACGTCGATAACCTCTTCGCTGCCGATCGCCTGGCGACGCAGTTGCTCGTTGACCACACCCGGGGCCTTGCCGTAGCCACCTTGCAGGTACAGCTTCACCTCGTTGGTGATGGTCTTGTAACGCTCGCCAGCCAGCACGTTGAAGAACGCCTGGGTGCCGACGATCTGCGAGGTCGGGGTCACCAGCGGCGGGAAGCCGAGGTCTTCACGCACGCGCGGGATCTCTGCCAGCACTTCATTCATGCGGTTGAGCGCGCCCTGCTCCTTGAGCTGGTTGGCCAGGTTGGAAATCATGCCGCCCGGCACCTGGTTGACCTGCACGCGGGTGTCCACGGCGGTGAATTCGCTCTCGAACTGGTGATACTTCTTGCGCACGGCGTAGAAGTACAGGCCGATTTCCTGCAGCAGTTCCAGGTCCAGGCCAGTGTCGAACTCGCTGCCCTTGAGCGCGGCAACCATCGACTCGGTGCCCGGGTGGCTGGTGCCCCAGGCGAAGCTGGAGATGGCGGTATCGATGTGGTCGGCACCGTTTTCCACGGCCTTCAGCTGGCACATCGCGGCCAGGCCGGCGGTATCGTGGGAGTGGATGAACACCGGCAGTGACTGCTCGGCCTTCAGCGCCTTGACCAGTTCGCCGGTGGCGTAAGGGGTCAGCAGGCCGGCCATGTCCTTGATCGCCACCGAGTCGCACCCCATGGCTTCCATCTGCTTGGCCTGATTGACGAAGGCTTCGATGGTGTGCACCGGACTGGTGGTGTAGGCGATGGTGCCCTGGGCGTGCTTGCCGGCTGCCTTGACCGCTTCGATGGCCACGCGCAGGTTACGCACGTCGTTCATGGCGTCGAAAATGCGGAACACGTCGATGCCGTTGACTGCGGCCTTGGCGACGAAGGCCTTGACCACGTCGTCGCTGTAGTGGCGGTAGCCCAGCAGGTTCTGGCCGCGCAGCAGCATTTGCAGACGGGTGTTGGGCAACGCTGCGCGCAGCTTGCGCAGGCGCTCCCACGGGTCTTCCTTCAGGAAGCGCACGCAGGCGTCGAAGGTGGCGCCACCCCAGACTTCCAGCGACCAGTAGCCGACCTTGTCGAGCTTGTCACAGATCGGCAGCATGTCATCGGTACGCATACGAGTGGCCAGCAGAGACTGGTGGGCATCGCGCAGGATCGTGTCGGTTACGTGAATTTTCTTGGACATTATGGGGTTCCTCACAGGCCTGCGTGGGCGGCGATGGCAGCGGCGATGGCCAGGGCCAGCTCTTCGGGTTTGCGCTTGATCGAGTAGTTGGTCAGTTCCGGGTGGCTTTCGACGAAGCTGGTATTGAACTGGCCGCTACGGAATTCGGGATTGCGCAGGATTTCCTGATAGTACGCGGCAGTCGTCTTCACTCCTTGCACGCGCATGTCGTCAAGGGCGCGCAGGCCGCGGTCCATTGCCTCTTCCCAGGTCAACGCCCAGACCACCAGCTTGAGGCACATGGAGTCGTAGAACGGTGGAATGGTGTAGCCGGTATAGATCGCCGTGTCGGTACGTACGCCCGGGCCGCCGGGGGCGTAGTAGCGGGTGATCTTGCCGAAGCTGGGCAGGAAGTTGTTTTTCGGGTCTTCGGCGTTGATCCGGAACTGCAGCGCATAGCCGCGGTGCTGGATATCTTCCTGCTTGACCGACAGCGGCAGGCCCGAGGCAATGCGGATCTGCTCACGAACGATATCGATACCGGTGATTTCCTCGGTGATGGTGTGCTCCACCTGCACCCGGGTGTTCATTTCCATGAAGTACACCTCGCCATCGGCGAGCAGAAACTCCACGGTACCGGCGTTCTCGTAATTCACCGCCTTGGCGGCACGGACCGCCAGATCACCGATGTAGGCACGCTGCTCGGGGGTAAGCTGCGGGCTTGGGGCGATTTCGATGAGTTTCTGGTTGCGGCGCTGGATCGAGCAGTCGCGCTCGAACAGGTGCACCACGTTGCCGAAGCTGTCACCGAGGATCTGCGCCTCGATATGCTTGGGGTTGACGATGCATTTTTCCAGGAATACTTCGGCCGAGCCGAAGGCCTTGGTGGCCTCGGAGATGACCCGAGGGAAGTTCTGTTCCAGTTCTTCGCGGCTGTTGCAACGGCGAATACCCCGACCGCCGCCACCAGAGGTGGCCTTGAGCATGACCGGGTAACCGATGCGGTCACCTTCGCTAAGCGCTTCGTGGATATCGGCAACGTTACCCTCAGTGCCAGGAGTCACCGGCACGCCGGCAGCGATCATGGTACGGCGTGCTTCGGTCTTGTCGCCCATGCGGCGAATGACATCGGCGGCCGGACCGATGAACTTGATTCCGCGTTCGGCGCAGATCTCCGCCAGCTCAGCGTTTTCCGAGAGGAAACCATAGCCCGGGTGCAAGGCGTCACAGCCGGTTTCCACAGCCAGGTTGACCAGCTTGCGCGGGTTCAGATAACCGGCCAGCGGCTCTGCACCGATGCTGTGGGCTTCGTCGGCGCGCTTGACGTGCAACGCATGCCGATCGGCGTCGGAATAGATCGCCACCGAGCGAATGCCCATCTCGGCGCAAGCGCGCACGATCCGAACTGCGATTTCACCTCGGTTGGCGATCAGGATTTTTTTTATCACTGGAGTCTTCCCAAAGCCGTAGGAACAGTCGAGCCGGTTCTACCGGTCGGCGCGTGACCAGACGTCGCTGGCCAGTCGCACATTCACCCTAGCGCTGTAGTTCGATAAACAAAAATCAATATTTGTTAGACGCTGTATTAGTAAAAGCTTATGGTGCCGTAACAAGGTATTGCCGAAGGGCGGGCTAAAATGCGTAAGTCATTGATGCGTATGACATTGCGTCAGCTGCAGATCTTCAACGAGGTGTGCGATTTGCGCTCATACAGCCGCGCTGCGGACGAGATGGCGCTGACACAACCCGCCGTTAGTCTACAAATCCGTCAACTGGAAGAGCTGATCGGTCAGCCGCTGTTCGAGTATGTAGGCAAGAAGCTCTACCTGACCGAAGCCGCCGAAGCCCTGCAACGCGCCAGCCGCGACATCTTCGGCCGCCTGGAGAGCCTGGACATGCAGCTGTCGGACATGCAGGGCTCACTCCAGGGGCAACTGAAGCTGGCGATCGAATCCAGCGCCAAGTACTTCGTGCCACACCTGTTCGCTGCCTTCAAGCAGCGCCACCCGGAGGTCAACCTGACCCTGACCGTGGTCAACCGCGCCCAGGCCATTCGCCGTCTTTCCGACAACCGCGACGACCTGATCATCATGTCCATGGTGCCGCAGGACATGGGCCTGGAGTTTCTGCCATTCCTCAACAACCCGATCATCGCGGTGGCGCCGCCCGAGCATCCACTGTGCAAACTGCAACAACTGCGCCTGCAGGACCTGGAGCCTCATACCCTGCTAGTCCGCGAGCAAGGCTCAGGTACCCGAAAGGCTTGCGAGGAGTATTTCAAGGACAAGCGCGTGCACTTCACCCAGACCCTCGAAGTGGCCTCGGCCGACGCCCAGCGCGAATGCGTGATCGCCGGCCTTGGTGTCGCCCTGCTGACTCGCCATGCAGTCAACCTCGAGCTGGCCACCGGTGTGCTCAGAGAACTGCCAGTGGAGGAACTACCGCTGTACCGTAGCTGGTGCGTGGTGCAGTCCAAGGCCAAACGGCAGTCGCCGGTTGCTTTGGCCTTCCTGGCGTTCATCCGTAGCGAACGTGCGCTGATCAGCGGCTTGGTTGAGCGTTTTTCGGGGAAACTGCCACAGACGCCTGCCAGACCGTGAGGTCCTGCAACTCGGGGTAGTCCACCAGGTCGCGCAGCAATTGGCGTTGGTCGCAATAGCTCTCGATCGCGCGGCGGTATTCCATGCGGCGCTGATCCTTTTCCTGCTGCTTGCGAGCCTTGGCGCTGGGTTGGTAAGTACCGTCGTAATCACGAGCCATTGCCTGTCTCCCAAATAGGATGCGGGAGCTTCAGACTGGCCTTGGCAGTTTACGGTTTGGCGGTGGAATGGTGACAAAACAATGAAATCTGCCTTGCCTGTACCGCCTTCTTGCAGGTTTACCCGCGAAGATGCCAGTACGGACTGCAGCGATCAGTCATCTGTAGCCTTGATCGACTTTGGCGACAGACGCAAGCTGCGCAAGCTGCGCTTCACGCTCTTGAGATGGTTGACCAGGCTCGGCCCGCGCGCCATGGCCACGCCCATGGCCAACACGTCGATCACTACAAGGTGGGCGATACGCGAGGTCAGCGGCGTATAGATTTCGGTGTCTTCATGCACGTCAATTGCCAGGTTGACCGTCGACAGTTCGGCCAGCGGCGTCTGGCTGGGGCACAGGGTAATCAGGTTGGCGCCGCTCTCACGCACCAGGTTTGCGGTAATCAGCAGGTCCTTGGAGCGGCCCGACTGGGAGATGCACACTGCCACATCACCCGGTTTGAGGGTTACCGCCGACATCGCCTGCATGTGCGGGTCGGAGTAGGCTGCCGCGCTGAGCAACAAACGGAAGAACTTGTGCTGGGCATCGGCCGCCACCGCACCGGAGGCGCCAAAGCCGTAGAACTCCACACGCTGCGCCTGGGCCATGGCGGTTACCGCCTGTTGTAGCGCCTGGGGATCGAGGTGCTCACGCACTTCCATCAGGGTGTGCAGGGTCGTGTCGAAGATCTTCAGGCTGTAGTCGGCAACCGAGTCGTCTTCATGGATGGCGAACTGGCCGAAACTGGCCCCGGCGGCCAGGCTCTGTGCCAGTTTCAGCTTCAGGTCCTGGAACCCCGAACAACCGATGGCGCGGCAGAAGCGCACGATGGTCGGTTCACTGATACCTACGCTATGCGCCAAGTCGGCCATGGAGCTATGCATGACGGCAGCCGGGTCGAGTAGCACGTGGTCGGCTACCTTGAGTTCCGATTTGCGCAGCAGGTGGCGCGATTGGGCGATATGTTGCAACAGATTCACAGGCTGGACTCGGTTATGATCGGCTGGCCGGGTTGTAGCTTTCTTGTAGTTATACTACATGGACGCCAACCCGCCCAGTTAAACGAACGTGGAGAGTGGTGGTTTGACTATTCCTTGCGACATTCTGGTTTTCGGCGGCACCGGCGATCTGGCCCTGCACAAATTGCTTCCGGCGCTCTACCACCTGTTTCGCGAGGCCCGTCTGAACAATGCCGTGCGGATCATCGCGCTGGCGCGACGCAACCTGCCACGCAACGAATACCTCAAGCTCGCCGAACGCCATTGCCGCGCACAGATCGCCCGCAACGATTTCGAAGAAGATGTCTGGCAACGGTTCTCCGCGCGGGTCGATTATTTCCCCATGGATGCTTCGCAAAGCGCCGATTTCGGTCGCCTGGCGCGCTACCTGGGCGAGCCCGGCGGCTTGACGCGCATTTTCTACCTGGCCACCGCCCCCAACCTGTTCGTGCCAATCGCCAACCACCTGCGTAACGCAGGCCTGGCCGACGCCGAAGCGCGCATCGTGCTGGAAAAGCCGATTGGCCACTCGCTGCAATCGGCTACCGCCATCAACGAAGCGATTGGCGCGGTGCTGGAGGAAAACCAGGTATTTCGCATCGACCATTACCTGGGCAAGGAAACCGTGCAGAACCTCATGGCCCTGCGCTTTGCCAACGCCCTGCTGGAGCCGGTATGGCGCAATAGCCAGGTCGACCATGTGCAGATCAGCGTTTGCGAGACCCTGGGGGTCGAGAACCGGGGTGCCTATTACGACCGCGCCGGGGCGATCCGCGACATGCTGCAGAACCACCTGCTGCAGTTGCTGTGCCTTGTGGCCATGGAGCCTCCCGCGCAATTCGAAGCCGAAGCGGTGCGTGACGAAAAGGTCAAGGTCCTTCGCGCCCTCAAGCCCATCACCGGCCAGGACGTACAGGACAAGACCGTACGCGGCCAATACGGCGCCGGACGCATAGGTGGCCAGGAAGTGCCGGCCTACTACTTCGAAAAGGACGTCGACAACGATAGCGATACCGAAACCTTCATCGCCATCGAGGCGCACATCGACAACTGGCGCTGGGCGGGCGTGCCCTTCTACCTGCGCACCGGCAAACGCATGGCACGGCGCTCGTCGCAGATCGTGATCCAGTTCAAGCCAGTGCCCCATGAGCTGTTCATGGGCGGTCAGGTCAACCAGTTGCTGATCCAGTTGCAACCGGACGAACGTATCAGCCTGCGCATGATGGCCAAGAGCCCAGGCAAGGGCATGCGCCTGGAACCGGTGGACCTGGACCTGAACCTGGCCCAGGTATTCAGCCAGACTCGCCGCTGGGAAGCCTACGAACGCCTGCTGCTGGATGTGCTGGAGGGCGACTCGACGCTGTTCATGCGCCGCGATGAAGTGGAAGCGGCCTGGGCGTGGATCGACCCGATCATCAAGGGTTGCGAAGAACACTTCCAGGCGCCGCGACCGTACCCGGCAGGTACCAACGGCCCGGAGCAGGCCAACAGCCTGCTCGCCAGACAGGACAGACACTGGCATAGCTGAAGCATTGCCCCGCTCCTGTTGCGGGTGAAAGGGAGGACAGTGGCGCTGACGCTACTTTCAACCCAGGACAGGAGCAAATTAATGGCTACCATCGCCAATCTCGTTGCAATCAATGACATCGCCAACGGCGAGCATATCTTCAAGGTCCATGGCACCGTTACGGTCGCGTCCCCGGCTATCGAACCGGTGCTGGTCGAACCGCAAGTGCGCCACCGGGGGGGCTGGGAAGTGCTGGAGCTTCAGTTGCTGGACAGCGGCGCGATCGCCCCGCAAGTGCTGACAAAAAAAACCGTGACGTTTGAGCGCGCAGGCGGCACCCGCTGGAAAATGCTGGAAATCACTCACGCCGGTTCGCAGCAGCGCTGCAAAATACGCACGGTAGAGGTGATTGACTGAACCGTGGTTGGCCGGGTCGCCCGAGCGGCGGCCTGGCGCCTGTGATCGCGTCGATGAACTGCCACTGCCAAGGTGAATATTTATACAGTAGAGGTTTGCCCGTTCCCCTGCCGGGCCCTAGAATGGCCCGATGCACACAGACGACCTCTCCCTCCTGCTGAACTCCCTCAACGATGCCCAACGCCAGGCCGTAGCGGCCACGCTCGGGCGTCAACTGGTGCTTGCCGGCGCCGGTTCCGGTAAAACCCGCGTGCTGGTGCACCGCATCGCCTGGCTGATCCAGGTGGAGCAGGCATCACCGCACTCGATCCTGTCGGTGACCTTCACCAACAAGGCCGCGGCGGAAATGCGCCAGCGGATCGAGCAACTGCTGGGGATCAACCCGGCAGGCATGTGGGTCGGGACCTTCCACGGCTTGGCACACCGCCTGTTGCGCGCACACTGGCAGGAAGCGCGGTTGATGCAGAATTTCCAGATCCTCGACAGCGACGACCAGCAGCGCCTGATCAAGCGGGTGATGCGCGAGCTGGGCCTGGACGAGCAGAAATGGCCGGCACGCCAGGCCCAGTGGTTCATCAACGGGCAAAAGGACGAAGGCCTGCGCCCACAGCATATCCAGGCTGGCGGCGACCTGTTCCTGTCGACCATGCGCGACGTCTATACCGCTTACGAGCAAGCTTGCGAACGTGCCGGGGTCATCGACTTCTCCGAACTGCTGCTACGCGCCCTGGACCTGTGGCGTGACCATCCGGGCCTGCTGGACCACTACCAGCGGCGCTTCCGCCACGTGCTGGTGGACGAGTTCCAGGATACCAACGCCGTGCAATATGCCTGGCTGCGCATGCTGGCGCGCGGCGGTGACAGCCTGATGGCGGTGGGCGATGACGACCAGTCGATCTACGGCTGGCGCGGGGCCAAGATCGAGAACATTCATCAATACACTGCCGACTTCCCTGACGCCGAAATGATTCGCCTGGAGCAGAACTATCGCTCCACTGGCGGCATCCTCAAGGCGGCCAACGCGCTGATCGCCAACAACAGCGGGCGCCTGGGCAAGGAGTTGTGGACCGATATGGGCGAAGGCGAACCGCTGACCCTGTATGCGGCCTACAACGAGCACGACGAGGCGCGTTACGTGGTGGAAACCATCGAAAGCCTGGTCAAGCAGGGCAATACACGTAATGAAATTGCCATCCTCTACCGTTCCAACGCCCAGTCGCGGGTACTGGAAGAAGCCCTGCTGCGCGAACGCATTCCCTACCGCATCTATGGTGGTCAACGCTTCTTCGAGCGCGCCGAAATCAAGAACGCCATGGCCTACCTGCGCCTGATAGAAGGTCGTGGCAATGATGCCGCCCTCGAGCGGGTGATCAACGTACCGCCACGCGGGATTGGCGAGAAAACCGTCGAAGCCATCCGGGAGCATGCTCGCCACAGTCAGCTGTCAATGTGGGAAGCCATGTGCCAACTGCTGGCGGCAAAGGCCCTGAAAGGCCGCGCAGCCAGTGCCCTGGGCACGTTCATCGAACTCATCGAGGGGTTGGCTGCCAAAGTCGTGGACATGCCACTGCATACCATGACCCAGACCACCATCGAGCAGTCCGGGCTGATCATCTATCACCAGGAAGAAAAGGGTGAAAAGGGCCAGGCACGGGTAGAAAACCTTGAAGAACTGGTCAGCGCGGCGCGCAACTTCGAGTCTACCGAAGAAGACGCCGATCTCTCGCCACTGTCTGCGTTCCTCGGCCACGCCTCGCTCGAGGCGGGCGATGCCCAGGCCGACGAGCATGAAGACAGCGTCCAGCTGATGACCTTGCACAGCGCCAAAGGCCTGGAGTTCCCGTATGTATTCCTGGTAGGCATGGAGGAAGGCCTGTTCCCGCACAAGATGAGCCTGGAAGAGCCCGGCCGCCTGGAAGAGGAACGTCGCCTGGCCTACGTGGGCATCACGCGCGCCATGCGCCAGCTGGTCATGACCTACGCCGAAACGCGCCGCCTGTATGGCAGCGAAACCTACAACAAGGTGTCGCGTTTCGTGCGTGAGATTCCGGCCGGCCTGGTTCAGGAAGTGCGCTTGTCCAACAGTGTCAGCCGCCCGTTTGGTGGGGCCAAGACGGCCACGAACAGCAACCTGTTCGCCAATGCCAGTATTCCGCAGACTGCGTTCAACCTTGGCCAACGTGTGCAGCATGCGGTGTTTGGCGAGGGTGTGATCCTCAACTTCGAGGGCTCCGGCGCCCAGGCGCGTGTGCAGGTGAACTTTGCCGAAGGCAGCAAGTGGCTGATGCTGGGGTATGCCAAGCTCGAGGCCATCTGAAAGCCTGCGCGGTCCCTTGTAGGAACAGCCTTTGTGGAAGCGTTCCTAGGGCAGGTCGTGCCGGGTTTGTAACAATCAGGCAAAAGCTAGAAACATTATGGCGCTGGTCATGTGCCTGGGAACCTGTGCACCATGACGCGCGTGCAATCCACAACAGGGGATATCCCATTTATGCAACGTTTTCTTAGCATCGCTCTGGCGCTCTGCGTCGGCCTGACGCTGAGCCTGGACGCCAACGCCAAGCGTTTCGGCGGCGGCAAGAGTTCGGGCTCCGCGCCTATCCACCAGACCCGCCAGGCCACGCCAACCACGCCTGCTGCCGCGCCGACCGCACCTGGCCGTGCCGCGCCGGCCGCCAGCGGTGCTTCGCGTTGGCTGGGCCCACTGGCCGGCCTTGCCGCAGGGGGCCTGCTGGCTTCCATGTTCATGGGCGACGGTTTCGAGGGCTTCCAGATCATGGACTTCCTGATCGTGGCGCTCATCGCGTTCCTGGTATTCCGCTTCATCGCTGCGCGCCGCCGTCAACAGCAGCCGCAAATGGCCATGCCAGGCCACGCACCAATGCAGCGTGAAGCTCACACCCAAGCTGCCCAGCCTTCGATCTTCGGTGGTTCGGCCGCTCCTGCTGCCGCAGCCGCACCGGTGATCAACGCCCCGGCCTGGTTCAACGAGCAAAGCTTCCTGGCTGCCGCCCGCAACCACTTCCAGGCGCTGCAGCAGCACTGGGACGCCAACGAGATGGACAAGATCGCCGAATTCGTCACCCCGCAAATGCTCGAGTTCCTCAAGCGCGAGCGGGCTGACCTGGGTGACGGCTTCCAGTCCACTTACATCGACAACCTCGATGTGCAACTGGACGGTGTCGACGACCGCGCCGACCGCACCGACGCTACTCTGACCTTCCGTGGCGTGTCGAAGAGCTCGCGTTTCGACCAGGGCGAAGTGTTCAGCGAAAGCTGGCACATGGTACGTGCCCAAGGCGAAAACCAGCCTTGGCTGGTCGCCGGTATCCGTCAGAACGGCTAACCGCTGCGTGCTGCACAAAAAACCCCGGGGCTGCCCCGGGGTTTTTGCTTTTGCCAGACCGGGCTACTAGGGTATAACGCGCAGCGTTGTCATCTAGGTCAGAGGAAGTGAACCGTGGAAGAAGTGATCGAACAACTCCGTGAAGCCAATGAGCCGGTGCCGGTACCGCTTGAGCTTCCCGACGAGGACCTGCTGGTCGAAATCGAAGAAGAGCTGTTCATCAATATTCCGTTCGTGTTCAAGGAGTTTCTGCTGACCGTCAGCGATGTGGTGTACGGCTCGCTGGAGCCGGTGACCGTCACCGACCCACAGTCGCATACCTACCTGCCCGAGGTTGCAGCCAATGCCTGGGATGCCGGCGTACCACGCGACCTCATCCCACTGTGCCAGGACGGCGAAAACTACTACTGCGTCGAGGAAGACGGCACCGTGGTGCTGTGGGATGCCGAAGAGGAAGGAATCGGTGAGGACAGCTGGGAATCTGTCTGGCACTGGGCGCGGGATGTCTGGCTGGAGAGTTGATCGTCAGCAGCATGGCAAATTTATGGCCCGGTGCCATTAATGCAGTTAACATCGCCAGGCTTTCTGCGCTTGGCGACATCGCTACCGCTCCATCCCCTCGGACGACGGTGAAGTTCGGCGCAGGGAGCATTGCCCTGTTCAATGCGAATTCTCGCGGCTGTTCTCCAGCGTCTCCAGCAAGGCGATTTGCATCCGTGTGTGCACGCGAATAAACCAGCGCCACAGCAAAGCCACGATCACCGCCGCCACCACGGCAATCACCAGCAGCAGCTCGCTGGTTGGCAGAATGCTCGCCGACAACGCTGACAGCAGCAGGAAGATCACCAGCAGCGACATTAGCGGAATCACCTCGGCAACCACGCGGCGCACACGCTGGGTATGCCGCCCGGCCATCTCCGGTTTCACGCCCATTTCTGCCAGCAGCATCGACAGCGCCTTGAGCTTGCGATAGGCAGCGATCAAGAACGGCAGCGACAACAGCAATGCTGCGCCCCAGATCAACGCTTTCTGTTGGCTGGCATCGCTGACCCACTCGCGGAGCCAGTTACCGATACGCCCGGCGAAATAGCCACCACTGAAAAAAATCGCGATTACCAGCGCCAGGTTGACCCCCACCTGCAACAGAATGCGCCGGATCATCGCCGCCAGCATGGCACCCTCACCTTGGGGTTGGATGCTGCGCAACCATTCGCCGTACAACGACAGCACCCGCGCCAAGCGGCTGGGCACTGCCTTGCCCAGCTTGAGCGATAGCGGGTCGGCCGCACGAATCAGGTACGGTGTCAGCAGCGTGGTAATTGCCGATACCGCTACAGCCACCGGGTAAAGGAAGTCGCTGGTCACCTGCAGGGTCATGCCCAAAGCGGCGATGATGAAGGAAAATTCGCCAATCTGCGAAAGCCCCATGCCAACCCGCAGCGACGTGCGCCCGTCATTTCCGGCAATGAAAGCGCCCATGCCGCAAGACAGCATCTTGCCCAGGACCACCGCCAAGGTAATCACCACGATCGGCCATGCGTAGTCCACGAGCACTTGAGGGTCGATCATCAGGCCGATGGCAACGAAGAAGATGGCGCTGAACAGATCGCGCACCGGCTCGATCAAGCGCTCTATCTTCAACAATTGTCGCGACTCCGCCATGATCGCGCCAATCAGGAAGGCGCCCAGCACCATGCTGTATTCGAGCTTCACCACGAGCAGACAGAAGCCGAAACACAGGCCTAGCACGGTAACAAGCAACATCTCGTTGCTCTCGAACCTGGCCACATAGGCCAGCAGCCGCGGCACCAGCAGAATGCCGATGACCAGCGCGACGATCATGAACAGCGACAGCTTGCCAACGGTGGAGAAAACCTCGCCCGAACTGACCGTACCGCTGACGGCGATACCCGACAGCAGGGCAATGATGCCGATGCCGAGAATATCCTCGACGATCAGTACACCGAAGATAAGCTGGGCGAAGCGCTCGTTCTTCATCTTCAGGTCGTTCAGCGCCTTGACGATGATGGTGGTCGAGGAAATCGCCAGAATGGCGCCGAGGAACAGCGAATCCATGGTGGTCCAGCCAAACCAGCGGCCGATCTCGAAACCGATCCAGATCATCAGCACGATTTCCAGAAACGCCGCGATGAAGGCAGTGGCTCCGACCTTGAACAGCTTGCGCAGGCTGAATTCCAGCCCCAGGCAGAACATCAGGAAGATCACACCCAGTTCGGCAAGAGTCTTGATGGTGTCTTCATCGTGAATCAGGCCGAACGGCGGCGTGTGCGGGCCAATGATGAAGCCGGCGACGATGTAGCCCAGCACGACGGGTTGCCTGAATCGATGAAAGAGAATGGTGACCATGCCAGCGACCAGCATGATCACAGCCAGGTCCTGGATGAAGCTGATGGCATGCATGGCGCGATACTCCTTCTCGTCCTTTTTGCCCATGTTGCATGGGCTTCGTCAGGTTAACATCGCACCCTGCCGCCAAAAGGCGGTGCAATATGCAGAAACAGATCGGCAGGAAAGGCACAGCTGGTGGCATGATCAGCGTGACGATGGAACGTCAGCCAGCGTCCCGTATCAGGAAGGTCAATTCAAAGAGGGGGGAAACAGAAGTGTCTGCAGATAACGATCCCCAACAGCCCCATTCGCCCGATTCAGCGCAACCTCACCGTGAGCACACTATGGAACCTGGAAACGCCCAGCTGAGCATGACCGTCCTGATGACCCCGGACATGGCCAACTTTTCTGGCAACGTACATGGCGGCACCCTGCTCAAGTACCTCGACGAAGTGGCCTATGCGTGCGCCAGCCGCTATGCCGGCAGCTATGTGGTTACCCTCTCGGTCGACCAGGTGATCTTCCGCGAGCCGGTACACGTGGGTGAACTGGTGACTTTCCTGGCGTCGGTCAACTACACCGGCAACACCTCGATGGAGGTGGGCATCAAGGTGGTCACCGAGAATATCCGCGAACGCTCGGTGCGTCATTCCAACAGCTGCTTCTTCACCATGGTCGCGGTCGACGACAACCGTCGCCCGGTAGCGGTACCCCCGCGCCAGCCGCAGAGCAGCGAGGAAAAGCGCCGCTTCCTGCAGGGCCAGCAGCGCCGGCAGATCCGCCAGGAACTGGAAAAGCGCTATCAGGACCTGAAAACCGACGCCATTTAAAGTGCCAGCTGCTGTGCCTCGAAGCGCACCCGTGGGTGCGCAATGCGATCCTGCGCCCGCACCAGTTGCAACTCGTAGCTGGCACAGGCCTGAGTCTCCAGCAACACTTCGTGCACGGCCGCAGCGGTGTACTCGAACGCCTGCACCCAGCTGTCGCCGAGCAGCACGCGGGCCAGGAACAGGCCCGAGGTCAAGTCGCCCACCCCAACCGGCTGCCGCGGGAACGCCAGCAGCGGGCGGCGCAGGTGCCAGCTGTGCTCAGCGGTCACCAGCAGCATCTCGAACTGGTCTTCGGCCCGCCCGGGGTAGGCCAGGTGCTTGACCAGTACCACCTGCGGCCCCCGCTGTAGCAGACCGCGCGCCATGCGCACGCAGTCCTCCAGCGACTGCGCACGACGCCCACAGAAACTGTCCAGCTCCAGCTGGTTGGGGCACAGGATGTCAGCCGTGGCGGCCGCTTCGTCGAGCAGGAACTCGCTGACTTCCGCCGGCACGATGCAGCCCTTCTCCGGGTGCCCCATGACTGGATCACATAAATACAAAGCCTTTGGGTTGACCGCCTTGATCCGCGCGACGCCAGCCAGAATCGCCCGGCCTTGCTCGGCGCTGCCCAGATAGCCGGACAGTACCGCGTCGCAGTTACCCAGCTCGCCAATATTGGAAATGCCTTCCACCAACGCAGGAATTTGCGCTGGAGCAAGCACTTCACCCGCCCACTGGCCATACTGTGTGTGGTTGGAGAACTGCACGGTATTGAGCGGCCAGGCATTGACCCCGATACGCTGCATAGGGAACACCGCCGCGCTGTTGCCGGCGTGGCCGAACACCACGTGAGACTGGATGGCGAGCAGGTGCGGAGTACGTTTCATGCGGGAAATTTCCAAAGCTGTTTCAAGGATTGTGCGCAACGCAGTATGGACTCGATTGCCACCTGTACGACAGGCCAGGGACGCAGTTAAGCTGGATCGACCTGTTTGGAGCAGATGCAAATGTTGACCCTGGAAAACCTCTTAGTCCTGATGCTGGTAGCCACGGCAGGCGCCTGGCTGTGGCATAACCACGGTTTGCGTGAAAAAGCCCTGGAGCGGGTCAAACAGCACTGCGCCAAACTCGACCTTGAGCTGCTTGACGATGCCGTCGCGCTCAAGCGCATCGCCTTTGTCCGTGACGCCAATGGCCGCAAGCGCCTGGCGCGCGTCTATGCCTTCGAATTCACGGTTACCGGCGAGCAACGCCATCCCGGTACCATAACCCAGTTCGGCGCCCACAGCGTGCAGATCGAACTGGCACCCTACCCGTTCGAAATCAAGACCCCTCCACGCGCCGACAACGTCATCGAGATGCAGCAGTGGCGCCAGGAGCACAACCGTTGGCGCAACTGATCAGCTGACGCGGCATTCGCTCAAACCGGCTTGTAACGCGGGTTGCGACTGTGGCTGGTCGAAAATAAGCTCGATACGGGTATCCCGGCGCCAGTCGCTGGGCTGCCAGATGGGCATGTCACCGTTCAGGCCATTGAATGACTGCCAGCCTTCGGTCGTGTGGATAACCGCTTTCGCACGCCGCCAAGGCCAGATGCGCAGGAACGCCTGTAGGCGCTGTGGATAAAACTGTTGGCTGGGATGCCAGCGCCAGCCGATGCTCCAACCTCCTTCCCCCTGTTGGGCGAGACAGATCGGCCGGCCGGGGTCGGCCCAGAGTGCCGGGGGGATCGCGATATTGTGGTGAATCTGGTTATCCACAATTGAACTGGCGGCAATGCTCGTGGGTACCGCCGGCAGATCCGACACAGGCAACTGCCCCTGGATCGTCCAGAACACTTTCTTGTCAGGAAATCTGTCTATTATCGATGCCTTACAAGCGTCATCCACCGATTCAGCCTTGTTGAAGACAACACTTTCCGAAGCATCGAGCGCCTGTTGCTGAGCCTCCGGCAGCCGTTCATTCCGAGCCATCGACTGCGTATCCACGACCATCAGCAACGGCTGTACTACCAGCACCCCAGTCCAAGGTGCTTGTTGCAATTGAGCAAGCAGCTGCAGCGGATGACCTAACCCGGATGGTTCTATGAACAACCGGTCAGGCCGGGATTTGCGCAGCAGCCGACCCAGACCCACCTGGAATGGCATCCCATTGACGCAGCACAGGCAGCCACCAGCGACCTCGCCGATGGCGATCCCGTCCTCGTCCCGGTTGAGCAAGGCCGCATCCAGCCCGACAAGGCCGAACTCGTTGATCAACACTGCCCAGCGCTCATTGGCCGGGCGTTGGGCCAACAGGTGACGGATCAGGGTGGTCTTGCCGGCCCCGAGCGGGCCGGCAATCACATGGGTAGGGATATTTCGCAGCATGGGGTGACTTCGGGCGATGGCAATGCCTCACTATGCCCCCTCAGGCCAGCCAGTCAAGGCTGAGCAGCAGACGCCCCTGCTGCTCCGCAGGCGAACGATGCATCAGGCCAGCGCCTTCGTTGCCATGCCACTTCTCGCCCTTGAGCACCGCCACGTCGCCTGCCTGCAAGCGCTGAATGTTATCCACAGAGGACTGCCCTGTGCGTAAATCGATGCTGCCTCTCGCCTGCATGGGCAACCACTCGGTACCCGGGCCAGCGTAAGTGGTAAGCAAGCGCAGCGGCACGTTATCCACATGGAAGCGTGGGCACATGGGACCTGCCAATACCCGTAAGCGCAACCCGATCCGCCGGGCGCCAACCAGGCAGGTGTAGGCCGCCAGCAGCCAATTCACATCGGCAACGAATGCTTCGTAGCCGTGCAAATCCGCCGTTTCCCGCAACAGCTCAGTGAGTACCGGCATGTGCTGTTCGTCCACGTCGATAACGCGCTGGTCCGCCAGTGTCTGGCCAAGGCTGACGGCCAGAGCGGCAAAGTCCTCCAGCTGTGCCGGCAAGCGTCGGCGCCATACTGCCAGGTTGACGCCGTCCTGCAGCACGTCGGTCAGCACCTGAGGCGTATCGCCGATTACCTGAAAGATATCCACAGGCCTGGGTGTGGGGATCATGCTGCGGCCTCCTCCTGCCATGGACCGAACGGATCGGACAGGCACAACCAGCCCATGGGTCCCAAGGCCATTTCTTCGTCAGTCAACAGGCATGCATCGAGTGCTGTGGATAATTTGGCGAAATCGATATTCTGCCCGATGAACACCAGCTCCTGGCGGCAGTCTCCGCTTTCGACAGTCCAGTGTTCGAGGATCGCAGCGGTGTTATCCACATCCTGCGGCCACTGCTCGCGCGGAACGAAGCGCCACCAGCGCCCCGCCAGCCCATGACGCATCATGCCGCCCGCTTGCGACCAGCTTCCCGCCTCCTGAAACTTGCTGGCCAACCAGAAAAAGCCTTTTGAACGTAGCAGCCGGCCGTTGCTCCAGGGTGTGTGGATAAAATCGAAAAAGCGCTGTGGGTGAAGCGGGCGTCGGGCCTGCCAGGTGGTGGCCGCGATACCGTACTCTTCGGTTTCTGGCACATGTTCGCCTCGAAGCTCCTGCAACCAGCCGGGTGCCTGGGCAGCCTGCTCGAAGTCGAACAAGCCGGTATCCAGGATTCGCGCCAGTGGGACCTGGCCCATGACCATGGGTATGATCTGCGCTCGCGCGTTAAGGCTGCGCAGAATGGCCGTTAGCTCTTCGCGCTGATGCTGGCTGATCAGGTCGATCTTGCTCAGCAACAACACATCGGCGAACTCGACCTGTTCGATCAACAGGTCGCTGATCGAGCGCTCGTCCTCTTCACCCAGGGTTTCGCCACGGCTGGCCAGGCTGTCGGCTGCCTGATAATCACTCATGAAGTTCAGGCCATCGACCACGGTGACCATGGTGTCCAGCCGCGCCATGTCAGAGAGGCTACGGCCCTGTTCGTCGCGGAAGGTAAAGGTCTCGGCTACTGGTAGCGGCTCCGAGATCCCTGTGGATTCGATCAGCAAGTAATCGAACCGACCTTCTTCGGCCAATCGTGCCACTTCCTCGAGCAGGTCTTCACGCAGGGTGCAGCAGATACAGCCATTGCTCATTTCCACCAGCTTCTCTTCAGCACGGTTGAGGCTGACGTTGCGCTGCACCTCGCTGGCGTCGATGTTGATTTCGCTCATGTCGTTGACGATGACCGCCACTCGCAGGTTGTCGCGGTTGCGCAGCACATGGTTGAGCAATGTGCTCTTGCCGGCGCCAAGGAAGCCGGACAGCACAGTAACAGGGAGACGATTGGACATGGCGAAACCTCTTCAGGCGAAGCGCATTCGAAACGATGCATTGCACAATGTTATAAAGTAACAATACAATTTCGCCAAGCCGTTCTCGACGAACATGTGCTGACAAAGGATGGAAATGAACCTGCTACGCGCCTCGGTGCTGCTATTGCTCGCACTGCCCACCGCACTGTACGCCATGCCACAGGGTGCCCCATTGGCGCTCTGTACCCGCAGCGCGACACTGCTCGCCTGCCAGGATGGCAGGGGCAGCTACTACAGCGTTCGTAGTGAAGGCAGCACGTTCTATTTGCGTGGTTACGACTTCAACAGCCGTCGCCTTTGGGCACAAACCAACAGCCGCTACGGCTCGCTGACCTTTTTCACCGGCCTGGCCAGCGATGGCGAGGCTTGGGTGGGTTATAGCCGCCGCATCGGCTGGACCACCGTGAACCGTGTTTCCAGCTCCAGTGGTCGGCGCTTCAGCCTGCATTGCAGTTTGATCGCCGGCTGCCGCTGACACCCTAATTGTTTGGAACGCCAGATGACCCAGCTCAAACTCCCCGACATTGCCGCACAGACCCAGGAATACACCTTGCCTTTGAACTGGGTGGGAATGTGCGGGATCGCCGTGCCGATATGGTTCGAAGGACGCTCCGCCGCTGCTACGGTGGATGCTGGCGTGAGCCTGATAGACGGCAGCTCACGTGGCATCCATATGTCGCGGCTATACCTTGCCCTGGAAAAACTGGAGCATCAGCCCCTTGCACCGCACGCCATTCGCCAGCTGCTGTCTGATTTCCTGGACAGTCATGAAGGGCTTTCTGCCTCGGCCTATCTGCGCTTGCGCTTTGAACATCTGCTGAAACGGCCCGCTCTGGTCAGCCCCTTGCACGGCTGGAAAAGCTATGACGTAACGGTCGATGCGAAGATTGAGAAAGAAATGTTCCACGTGGAACTATTCGTCTGCGTTCCTTACTCATCGACCTGCCCGTGCTCGGCTGCGCTCGCACGACAACTGATTCAGCATCAGTTCCAGGCGGATTTCAGCACCGACCAAGTCGACAAGGCGGCTGTGTTGCAGTGGCTTGGTAGCGCCGACGGCATCGTCGCGACACCCCATAGCCAACGCAGTAACGCGCATGTCCAAGTGAGGCTACACAGCAATCAGCAGCAGTTGCCGATCACCGAGCTGATCGATCGCGTGGAGGCGAGCTTGGGGACTGCGGTTCAGACCGCCGTCAAGCGCGCCGACGAACAAGCCTTCGCTTTGGCCAATGGCCAGAACCTGATGTTCTGCGAAGACGCCGCTCGACGTTTGCATAAGGCGTTGCGACAAGTTGAATGGAGCACGGCCTTCAAACTGCGCGTGGAACATGCAGAGAGCCTGCATGCCCACGATGCTGTCGCGTGCAGCCAATGGCAGTGGGATCTCAGCTACGCGGCCTGACCGAACCGCAGTCACTACCCAACCACACGGCACGGGTGTTCATGCTGCCTTGCTGCTGCACACCCGAAGCGTTGAACGTGCCGTTCACCTGCGTAGTGAATTCCCGATCGCTAAGGAAGGTCGCCTGGCCACTGCCTTGTGCGCGCGGGCAACTGAACTGGAACTTCCACACATTGCCGGTGCGGTCGGTGATCTTCTGGGTGCAACCTGACTTGGGGTCCTGCAGCGGGATATCGTTGGTTGCCACTTGCTCTGGCGTCAAGCAAGAACGCACCCCCTTACCACCTACAGTCACCCCCTGCTTGGCCAGCACACCTTCCATCATCGCGCGCTGTTCCGGCGGCAGGTTCTTCAACTGGCCGAGCATGAACTCCATGTCGGGTAACGGCTTGCCATCGACCTGCATGTTGCTGGTGGTCAGCTCCCATAAACCTGGCTGCAGCATCTGAGCATGCACCAGCGGGCTGCTCATACCTAGGGCCAACGCCAACAGTGGCAGACGAATCTTCATGGACGAACGCTCCTGGAAAAAGCCGGCCAACCGGGCCGGGCTGAGCCTTAGACGCCAAATCCACCTTCCGGTTGCAAGGCAGAGCGGGAACGTGTTCTGTTATTCAGGTGTACTCGGCAAGCAGGATGCATATGGATTACCACAGCCCCTACTTCTTTGGTTACCTACTCGGCCTGATCCACCTGCTGGGTATCGTCGCGGCACTGCATGCGCTGTTCACCGTGCGCACTGCCCAAGGTGCAATTGCCTGGGCCATGCCATTGTTTTTCATTCCCTACCTCACCTTGATCCCTTACCTCGTCTTCGGTGCGCGCTCGTTCTATGCCTACATCAAGGCCAGGCGCCAGGCCAACCAGGAAATGCACGTTGCCATGGCCAACCTCAACTGGCGGCCATGGGTAGAAGAAGCCCTCACCGCCCGCGAGTCGGAAAGCTACGCCTCCTTGCGTGCAATGCCAAAGCTTGGCCGCATGCCTTGCCTGGCCAACAACCAGGTGAAACTGCTGATCGACGGGAAAGCCACGTTCGATGCCATCTTCGCTGCCATCGAAAATGCCCGTGAAGTGGTGTTGCTCCAGTTCTTCATCATCCATGACGACAGCCTTGGCAAAGCGCTACAACAACTGCTGCTGCGCAAGGCTGCCGAAGGCGTGCAGGTATTCGTGCTGTACGACCGCGTCGGCAGCCACGCCTTGCCGGCCAGCTACAGCCAGGTCCTGCGTGACGGCGGCGTGCAGATCCATGCGTTCGCCACTCGCCGCGGCTGGTTCAACCGCTTCCAGGTGAACTTTCGTAACCACCGCAAGATTGTCGTGGTGGATGGCCTGCTCGGTTTCGTCGGCGGCCACAATGTGGGCGACGAATATCTGGGCGCACATCCGCAGCTCTCACCGTGGCGCGATACCCATGTGCAGATCACCGGGCCGGTGCTGGCATGCCTGCAAGAGTCATTCGCCGAGGATTGGTATTGGGCCACACGCCAGTTGCCGCCGCTGATCCTGCCTGACGCCTACCCGGAGAACGGCGTACTGTGCCAAGCCTTGGCAAGCGGCCCGGCCGACCCACAGGAAACCTGCTCGCTGTTCTTCATCGAAGCAATCCATTCCGCTACCCGGCGAGTGTGGATCACCAGCCCGTACTTCATCCCCGATGAGGCGGTATTCGCCGCGTTGCGCCTGGCGGTACTGCGTGGGGTCGATGTACGCGTGCTGATACCGTCACGCCCTGACCACCGTATCGTCTATGCCGCTTCCAGCCTGTTTGCCTTCGAAGCGGTACGTGCGGGAGTGCGCATGTTCCGCTACCAACCCGGCTTCCTGCATCAGAAAGTGGTACTGGTGGATGACGATATCAGCGCCATCGGCAGTGCCAACCTGGACAATCGTTCATTCCGCCTGAACTTCGAAATCACCCTGCTGACAGTCGACCGCAGCTTCGCCGACCAGGTCGAGAACATGTTGATCAATGACTTTGAACAGGCCCGGGAAATAACGGCGGAAGACAGCCGTGATACCCATCGCCTACAGCAACTGGGGATGCGGATTGCGCGGCTGATTTCGCCAATTCTGTAAGGTATACGCCCAGCGGCCTCGGGTCGTCATTGATGCTGCCATTCAAGGAATTTGACTTTGATCAAATGCGCCTTTGCTTTGCCAGCTAGATTGAAACCAATACGACTTGCTTAGTCGAGGTCATACCTCATGTACTGGTTCCGTCGGCACCGCCAAAGCAGCTTGTACCTGGCACTCACGGCATGGGTGCTAGCTTTGACCGTGATGACGATCCATGGTTGTCTGGTACAACCGAATCACGATATCACTGCTTCTCACCATGCCGAGCTGCATGTGGGTCATGAGCATGATCTTCACGCCAATGGTTGCCTTCAAAACTGCGAGGACGCTGCAGCAGCAATAAGACCTGCAGCACAGATGATCCAGGCGTTGGATCCTCTCCATTGGCCCATTCTTTTGCTGTTAACTTCGGCACTCGTAATCGTGCTCAGCCCTGCGGAAAGGTCCTCCCTGGCCGCTATTGCGCTTAAGCACCCTGCACCCTCAAAACGCCCTGCCCGCCTGATTTTTGCCCGCCTCAACGATTAGATCTCACTTCGTATCGGTAGAGCACTGATTGCTCTGTCCTGCTGCGCCGCTCAGCTATCTAGCCATGCTCACTTCTGACGACCCCTGGAGTTCACCATGCAAACGCATCCCAAATTCGTTCTGGCTGCAATCCTGGCTGGTTGCACCCTCATCGCCTCTGCCGAAGATGCGCATCACCCGGACGCTGCCCCCGCCGACTCAGCCAAGAACACCGCCCCCGCGTCGACCGCCATGACCAAAGCGATGAACGAGCAGATGCAGAAAATGCAGGCGGCACACGACAAAGCGTCAGCGGCCAGGACGCCCGCCGAACGTCACGCTGCCATGCAGGAAGGCATGAAGGTGATGAAGGACAGCATGGCCATGATGAACAAGGACAAGAGCGCAATGGATTGTATGGGCATGCCTGGAGCCAAGGGCGGTTCAGGCATGGGCATGATGGACATGATGATGCAGATGATGGAGCAGCAGTCATCCATGATGGACATGCCAGTTAAAAAGTGAATGTGCGACAAAGAGGAGCACCTGCCATGAACCATAACGAGCCGGCCTACGGCCTGTGGTCGCTTGTCATCATCAATTCGCTGGTGTTCATCTTGTTCGCCTTCAGCTTCGCCCGGCCGAAAACAAGCCGAGATTGGCGCTCCTTCGGAATGTTTTCAGCATTCCTGGTGGCACTGTTCAGCGAGATGTACGGTTTCCCGCTGACCCTCTATCTGCTGATGCCCTGGCTCACCCGCAACTTCCCCGGCATCGATTTCCTCTCGCACGATGCTGGGCATTTGCTCGAAACAATTCTGGGCTGGAAGGTCAACCCGCATTGGGGGCTGTTCCACGTCATCAGCAACTTTCTGATCGCTGGGGGCTTCTGGTTACTGGCGGCTGCCTGGCGGGTACTCTACAAAGCCCAGGCACGTGGACAACTTGCACTCGAGGGGCCTTATGCACGGGTCCGTCATCCGCAGTACGTCGGCTTCGTGCTGATCATGTTGGGCTTTTTACTGCAATGGCCAACCTTGATCACCCTGTTGATGTTTCCAATTCTCCTGCTCGTCTACATGAAACTTGCGAAACGGGAAGAGCGTGAATTGCTTGCGCACTTCGGCGATGCCTATCGCGTTTACTGTGCAAAGACACCAGCGTTCCTGCCTTGGTTAGCCCGTCGCAGTCTCGACATCCCGACTGACGCACCTCCCAGTTCAGGTAAACCATCATGAACACTCCTTGGAAAACCGGACTCTCTCTAGCTTTGACCATGGCTATTTCCTACACGGTATGCACGCTGCTGTATGTGCTATGGCCAGTGCAAGGTATCGCTTTTCTCAACGCATTGTTCCACGGACTCGACTTCAATCGCCTGCAAACGCCGCAAGACTTCGGAGTGATGACTTTCATCGGGCCGCTCTTGGTCTTGACCGTATGGGGCGCGATAGCCGGTACCTTGTTTGCCTGGCTATCAGGCAAGCTCCATGACAAGTCCTGATGGCCGACGCAGGCAGAAGATCGAAATGAACGAATCGCACATGCAGCAAAACCAGCACCCGTCGGCGTCCGCACCCAGGAACATGGCGAAAGATCCGATCTGCGGAATGATGGTGGACAAGACCACAGCACTGTCGCGCGAGCGTGGCGGACGCTCCTATTACTTCTGCAGCGATGCGTGCCTGCGCACCTTCGAGTCGCCAGAAAGAGAACTGAAGGCGATCAAGACCCGTGTGACTATCGCCCTTACCGGCGTACTCGCCCTGGCCCTTCTGCGTGCCGGTGCCTTCATTGCGTTGGCCGCCGGGGCCACGCTGCTGACCTGGGTACCCATCCCGGCGCTCCCTTGGTTCACCTGGGGGATATGGCTGTTCCTGTTGGTCACCCCGGTCCAGTTCATCGGTGGCTGGAGCTTCTACAAGGGGGCATGGAATGCCATTCATACCCGTAACATCAACATGGATTTCCTGATCGCCCTCGGCACGTCGGTGGCCTATTTCTACTCTGTAGCGGTGTTGTTCTTCCCGGACGTTCTACCGGTCAAAGTGTACGAGCGCGACGTCTATTTCGAAGTCTCCGCAGTCATAATCGCCTTCGTCCTGCTCGGTAGATACATGGAGGAGATCATCAAGAAAAAATCCTCCGCTGCCGTGCGACGCTTACTTGAACTCAAGCCGGCAATTGCGCATGTAATTCGTGATGGGCAAGAAGTCGACCTGCCCGCGGAAAGCGTCATGGCCGGCGAGTTCCTGATCGTCAAGCCTGGTGAAAAGATTCCTACCGATGGCGAGGTCAGTGATGGCCAGTCGACGGTGGATGAGTCCATGCTGACCGGCGAGTCGATGCCGGTGGACAAGCACCTGGGCAGCCCGGTGATCGGGGGTACGCTCAATGGCAGTGGGGTGCTCACTATCAAAGCGAGCAGAATCGGTGCCGACACTGCACTGGCGCAGATCATCAAGATGGTCGAGGAGGCACAGAGCAGCACCGCGCAGATCCAGCGCTTGGCCGACCTGGTCACTGGCTACTTTGTGCCGGCGGTGGTGGCTGTCGCCCTCTTGGCATTGGTCGGTTGGTCTGTGGCGGGAAATTTCCCGCAGGGCCTGTTGGCCTTCATCGCGGTTCTGATCATTTCCTGTCCCTGCGCACTCGGCGTGGCGACGCCCGCCGCTTTGATGGTTGGTGTCGGCAAGGGCGCTGATAACGGCATCCTTATACGGGGCGGCGAGGTACTGGAACGAGCAGAGAAACTGAGTACGGTGGTTTTCGACAAAACCGGCACCATTACACGCGGTGAACCTAACGTAACCGACGTGATTTCGCTTGGCGCAACGTCGGAAAACGAGGTCTTGAGCCTTGCTGCTGCCGTGGAGTCCGGTTCGGAACATCCGCTTGGGGCGGCAATAGTACGCGCCGCCCGGCATCGTGACATCCGCCTGCCAAATGCCACCGGCATCAGCGGGATCGCCGGTCACGGTATCGAAGGCAGTATCGACAACAGCAAGGTCTGGCTGGGCAATCGGCGCCTGTTCGCCCGCCAAGGCATTACAACCGAGGCGGCCGAGGAGCACCTGGTGGGCCTGGAAGCCGATGGCAAGACCGCCATGTTGGTCGGC
The DNA here is from genome assembly GCF_014269185.2 of Pseudomonas oryzicola. Lineage (NCBI taxonomy): Bacteria > Pseudomonadati > Pseudomonadota > Gammaproteobacteria > Pseudomonadales > Pseudomonadaceae > Pseudomonas > Pseudomonas oryzicola. Next base: position 206,239 of record NZ_JABWRZ020000001.1, on the reverse strand, counting down.
ATCGACAACCGCTTGCTTGGAGTAATTGCGGTGGCTGACACCATCAAGCCAGAGGCAGCTGAAGCCGTTGCGGCATTGCAGGCAAGCAGCATCAAGGTCGTGCTGCTGAGTGGTGACAACCGCCGCACTGCCGAAGCGGTCGCTCGGCAGTGCGGTATCGAGCGGGTTATTGCAGAGGTGTTACCAGACGACAAGGCTGCCGTGATCCGTCAATTGCAAAGCGAAGGGCAGGTCGTTGCCATGGTTGGCGACGGGGTCAACGATGCACCGGCATTGGCCACCGCTGATATTGGCATCGCCATCGGCTCAGGGTCCGATGTCGCCAAGGAAACGGGCAACATCATCTTGCTCAAGAACGATGTACGCGATGTGGTCAACGCGATCACGCTGTCGCGCGCAACCATGGTCAAGATCAAGCAAAACCTGTTCTGGGCATTTGTCTACAACAGTATCGGTATCCCGATCGCAGCCTTCGGATTGCTCAATCCCATCATCGCTGCCGCCGCCATGGCGCTCAGTTCGCTATCGGTAATCGCCAACTCCGCGCTGCTGAAACGTGCCCATGTCGGTTTGGGTCAGGCGGTGAAATCATGAAGCGCGAAGTCTTGGTTTTCTGTCTTCTGGTGAGTAGTGCGAGCATTGCAACAGTGCTTTACCTGTTCGGGCTTAGCGGAAAAACGTTCGCCATAGCAGCCATTTTCCTGCTATGCCCGGTCTTTGTCGGGGTGCAACTTTGGCGCGGCGTGCGTCAGTTTGACAAGGACATGGGCGAGGCTCGCCGCATCATGCAGAAGAAAAATCTACCTTGATACGGTTCTGTCGTTCTGCCGTTTCGTCCAAGGAGCACCATCATGAACCAACCTGACCTGCGCCCCCACCACTCGCGGGGAACTAACTGGTACTTCCTGGGCTTTCTGGCCATCGCCGGTTATTTCCTGTTCCTTGAACACAGGGCTCACATCATTCCGTATCTGCCCTTCCTGCTGGTGCTGGCCTGCCCATTAATGCATTTCTTCATGCACCGTGGACACACCCACGAACGCCATAACCGAGAGCCGGAGCACCCTGTTCTACCCGATAACAAGACTAAAAACCCCGATCGCCCTGCATGACCCTTCGCGACACAAGGCCCTTCCCACCAGAAGGGCTTTGCATGATCTTCAACGATAAAGGTCTTCGCGCGTCCAGGGCAGATCATGGTGCCCATCGGCATAAGGCTTGACCGCCAGAATCTGGTGCAAGTTGATCCAGCCCTTTTCGAAGGCGTAAGCACACCCGGCCAGGTACAGGCGCCAGATACGCAAGGTCTTGTCGGGCACCAGGGCCGCCGCCTTGTGCAGCTGGTTTTCCAGGTTCTCGCTCCAGTGGTGCAGAGTCTTGGCGTAGTGCAGACGCAAGCTTTCCACGTCCACCACTTCCAGGCCCGCTTCACAGATGCTGGCACTGATCATCGACAGGTGCGGCAGTTCGCCATGGGGGAACACGTAGCGGTCGATGAAGTCGCCAGCGCCACGCCCGACCGGGCGGCCGTCGACGTGCTTGGCGGTAATGCCGTGGTTCATCACCAGGCCCCCTTCCCTCACGGCACCGAACAGCTTCTGGCAATACAGCGCCAGGTTGGCATGGCCCACATGTTCGAACATGCCAACGCTGACGACCTTGTCGAAGCGGCCGTCCTGCGGCAGGTCACGGTAATCGAGAATCTGCAGCTCGACCTTGCTGCCGAGGCCCTCTGCCTTGACACGCTCACGGCCAAGCTTGAGCTGCTCCTTGCTCAAGGTGATACCGAACACCTTGGCCCCATATTCGCGGGCAGCAAAACGCGCCAGCCCACCCCAGCCACAGCCTACGTCGAGCAAGTAGTCGCCGGCCTCCAGGCGCAGCTTGCGACACAGATGATCGAACTTGTCCTGCTGCGCCTGATCGAGCGTGTTGTCCGGCTCGCGGAAGTAGGCGCACGAGTAGGCCATGTCCTGATCCAGCCACAACTGGTAGAACGCGTTGGAAACATCATAGTGGTAGGAAATGGCTTCGGCATCGGTGCTCTTGTCATGCGCCTGCCGCGGCGGTGGTGCTTCATCTCCCTCGGTCAGCAGCGCTTCACTGAGCTCATCGCACACGCGTATGGCTTCACCAATGTCCCCTTCCAGCTCCAGCTTGCCCTCGACGAACGCCGTGCCCAGCTGGTCCATGCTCGGGTGGCTCAACTGGCTGATCAGCTGCGGCTCCTTGACCAGGATGGTTACCTGGGGGCTGGGCCCCAGATCGAACTCGTGACCATCCCACAGTTTCAGCCTCAGCGGCAGATGCAGGCTCTGCAATGCCGGTGGAAGTTGCGCAAGCATGAACGACCCTCCTGTCCGTATTTGGCCACGACGCCTGGAATTTCGAACGTCGCCGAATCAGAGTAGTTCATTCGTGGGATGTTTCCTTCAAACCAGACCATGGTCGAAAACCAGCTGATCTAATCCAGGCGACAGATTGTATACAATCCATGCATCTCAGCTTAACCTTGTGCCCCTCTCGTGCTTCCTCATCCTGGAGTTGAACCCATGAAATCCTATGACGTGGTGATCATCGGCGGTGGCCCTGGTGGCTACAACGCAGCCATCCGCGCCGGCCAGTTGGGCCTTAGCGTAGCCTGCGTGGAAGGCCGCTCGACCCTCGGTGGCACCTGCCTGAATGTGGGCTGCATGCCCTCCAAGGCGCTGTTGCACGCATCCGAGCTCTACGAAGCTGCCAGTGGTGCCGAATTTGCCCACCTCGGTATCGAAGTGAAACCCTCCCTCAACCTCGCCCAGATGATGAAACAGAAGGATGAGAGCGTGACCGGCCTGACCAAGGGCATCGAGTACCTGTTCCGCAAGAACAAGGTCGACTGGATCAAGGGCTGGGGACGCCTGGATGGCGTTGGCAAGGTCGTGGTCAAGGCCGAGGACGGCAGTGAAACCACACTGCAAGCCAAGGACATCGTCATTGCCACTGGCTCGGAGCCTACGCCGCTGCCAGGCGTGGCCATCGACAACCAGCGCATCATCGACTCGACCGGCGCCCTTTCCCTGCCGCAGGTACCCAAGCACCTGGTCGTCATCGGTGCCGGCGTGATCGGCCTCGAACTCGGTTCGGTATGGCGTCGCCTGGGCAGCCAGGTCACAGTCATCGAATACCTCGACCGTATCTGCCCGGGCACCGATGAAGAAACCGCCAAGGCCCTGCAGAAAGCATTGGCCAAGCAAGGCATGGCGTTCAAGCTGGGCAGCAAGGTGACCCAGGCCAACGTCAGCACCGACGGGGTCAGCCTGACCCTGGAGCCAGCCGCAGGCGGCAACGCTGAAACGCTGCAAGCCGACTATGTACTGGTCGCCATCGGCCGCCGCCCTTACACCCAAGGGCTGAATCTGGAAAGCGTGGGCCTGGCAAGCGACAAGCGCGGCATGCTCGGCAACGAACACCACCGCACCTCCGTGCCGGGCATCTGGGTGATTGGCGATGTCACCTCCGGCCCGATGCTGGCGCACAAGGCCGAAGACGAAGCGGTGGCTTGTATCGAACGCATCGCCGGCAAACCCCACGAGGTCAACTACAACCTCATTCCTGGGGTGATCTATACGCGCCCGGAACTGGCCAGCGTGGGCAAGACCGAAGAGCAACTCAAGGCCGAAGGGCGTGCCTACAAGGTCGGCAAGTTCCCCTTCACCGCCAACAGCCGTGCCAAGATCAATCACGAGACCGAAGGCTTCGCCAAGGTCATCGCCGATGCCCATACCGATGAAGTATTAGGTGTGCACCTGGTGGGCCCAAGCGTCAGTGAGATGATTGGCGAATTCTGCGTAGCCATGGAGTTCTCGGCATCGGCGGAAGACATCGCCCTCACCTGCCACCCTCACCCGACCCGCTCCGAGGCCTTGCGCCAGGCGGCGATGAACGTGGACGGCATGGCCATGCAGATCTGACGGCGTCGAAAAGCTGTGCGCAAAAAGGGCGACCCGTGAGGTTCGCCCTTTTGATGCATTTGCCGATTTACGCTCGCCAGCCGTAATCAGCCAGTGGAATTGAGCAACTGCCACACTTGAATGAGCCCGACCAGGTGCACAAGGCCATACAACAAGCATATTGCCGAGCTGACCACGATGAAACGGCCACTGCGCCCGGTACCAGCCAGTGCAAAAGGTCCAAGTACACCGCGTAACAGGTAGATCGCGGTAATGGCGATCAGCGCCGGCCGTAACAGGGGCAATGGATCGACCACTCCGGCTCCCGACAAGGCATAAAGGCCCCAGGTAGCGAGAACCAGGGCAATGGCCGCCGTCACTAGCGCCGGATACCAGCGCCCGGCCTGGGCCGCACGCACGATACGCTCGCCGGCGCCGAACAAGCGATACCACGATGGCCCCACCAGGATTATGCCCAGGTGCATGATCGACGCCAGCAGACTAAGCCCAGCAGCCAGCAGCAAAGCGGTGTTGTAGTCATTCGACATGTCATCTCTCCTTGATGAGTGCACAGCGCCAGCTGCTTCATGGTCTACGGCCTTGCTGCCCGGCGTTGTGTGGACTCAAGCGCTCACTTGGGCCTCGGCGCGCGTGCCGACATCCATGATCTGGTAGCGTAGCTTGCGGCCGTCGACAGCGGCAGCGGCTTCGACACCCCCCGTCATAGCACCAAATATCCCGTGCCCGGTGCGAGTGGATGCACCACACAAGAACAGGTTTCGTATTTCGGTCTTGGTACCCGGGCGATTATGCAGGAAGTACTCAGGCGTGAACGCCAAGCCATAAGATGTTCCTCCGGCTGAACCGATGAAACGGGTCACCGAGAACGGAGTGGAGACTTCCTGATACACGATATGCTCCGACATCCCCGGTATCACGCGTTCAGCCAGCGCAATCAATTGCCGGGCATACCATTCCTTTTTTGCCAGGTAAGCCGGGTTGTTCCGATAGCTGCCATCAGCTACCTCGGCCTGCGTAACACCCCAGCTTTCCGGGTTCGAAGGAACTGCCGACATCAATTGCAGGTTGTAGATGCCAGGCGGGGCAATGGCCGGATTATCCGGGTCCTTCATGGTGGCATTACCGATGAACAGATGCGGCTCATCCGGGAATTGTCCGGCGAACACCTCGCGGTAGGCACGCTCGTAGTCGCAACCGGGATAGATGCGATAGTTGGTATTTTTAAGACCCATCGCCTTCAGGTCCATGTCGATGCCCAGGTAAACCACTCCCATAGCCGGCGACATTTCGAAACACTCGGCCTTGCCGACGGTTTTGGCCTTGAGGTGGTCCCGTCCGATCAAGTCCAGCAAGGTGTGTTTGATGTCGGCGTTGCAGATCACCGCGTCTGCCCTGACCGTACGTTTGCCCAAGTGCTTGTTACTGAATTCGACACCTACCGCGCGGCCCTTCTCGACCAGGATACGCTCGACCTTGGAACGCAGCAGGATCTTTCCTCCGTTGCGTTCGACAACCGCGCCGAGTTTGTCAGAGAACATCTGGCCCCCTCCCGACGGGTAATATGACCCTTGCAGGAAGTGGTTGACCACTGCAGCGTGCCCAGCCATGGTCGCCCTGCTGGGAGGTTGATGGTAAACGCCGAGCTGCCCGGTCAGGATGGCGCGCAGTCGCTGATCCTGTGTGCAGGTGTCAAGAAACTGGGCAACCGTCGATTTCGAATGGCGCATCAGCATCCAGGAGCGTGGCAGTACCCACAGCGCGGAGAGCGGCCGGGAGTGGATGCCCATGAAGTCCCAGACTTGCTGCAGCATCTTGAAATAACGGTTGATGCCTGATTTTTCCTTGGGGAACGCTTCGATGAGCCTTTCCCGGAAGCGCTCATACCCGCGCGGCACGGCAAACTGAAAATCGGGGAAGCAAAGCGTTTCGAAACCTTCTGGATCCTGCTCGATAAAGTTGATTTCACCATCGTCGATGCCGGCCCCGCGCAAAATACGAGGGATCAACCCTTCCTTGCCACAGTCGCCAATGTAGTGAAGACCTACATCGAACTCGTAATCCTTGCCCTTACGATGAAAGACCGTGGCGCAGCCCCCCATTTCATAGTGCATATCCAGCACCAATACCTGCTTGCCACGGTTGGCGAGGGTAGCGGCTGCGGTCAGCCCACCAATGCCGGCACCCACGACAATCACGTCGAAGGTATCGCTCTCCAGCGTCTTGAATCGGTCATAGCTTTGCATGGGCATTCGTCCAGGTGCACTTCAAGCGTGCTGCAGATGGTGGTCGCGGGTCGGATCGACCGCTTCGGCTTCGCGCACAAGGTGTGCAAGTTTGTTCGGCTGATGGCTCCACTTCCGGTGATCATCCAGGGGTGGAATGCTCTGGAGAATGACCGGCCAATGTTGTGCAAGCTCGGCATTCAACGCCAGGAAGTGCCGATTACCTTCCCCCAGGCGGTTCTCCGGTAAAATCGCCTCTTCAGGGCATTCCGGCAGGCAGAGACCACAATCGACGCAGGCCTCCGGATTGATCACGATGAAGTTCGGCCCCAGGTGGAACGCGTCTGCAGGGCATATATCCACACAGCTGGTGTGTCGGCACTGAATGCAGTTGTCTGTCACTACATAAGTCATGATTAGTCTCTCGAGGTCGCATTTGACGGGCACATCACCGCCTAGAAATAGCGGTCAACCAACAAGCGGGCGGACAACATCGTTCCGATGAAGCCCGCACCAGGGAACGTCCATGCGCCGACCTGGTAGAGCCCCTTTACCGGATACTTCTGCGGAAAGCGGTTAAACAGCCCGGACTGCTGAGGCGTTTGCTCGAAGCCGTAGATCGCACCTTGTGGGTTCTGGGTGAACTTGGTCATCGTCCGCGGTGACCCTGCTTCACAGACTTCGATATGGTCGCGCAGGCCTGGAATGACGCGCTCGGCATTAGCGATCAACAAATCGGTCAGCGCGGCTTTCTTGCGGCGGTAAGCGAGTTTGTCCAGCGAGTGCCAGACGTCGGGGCCGGTGAGCGTGAACAGGCCAAGGCTGGATTTTCCAGGCGGCACCATGGACGGATCGACATTGGAGAAATAATTGATCGACCAACTGGTGTTGTCCTGATGCAGTTCGCCGGCCTGGATATGTTCGAACTGCGTGCGTTGCGTTTTCCCGGGTGAAAAGAAGTGGATGTATTCCTCAGGGCCGACACCCAGTTCACTCAGCGGGCAATCCAGGCCCAAGTACACCTGGAAGCCGGATACCGAGAACTTCAGCTTGTCCAAGCGAGTGAGGTATTTGCTGGGGAAGTGCTGTTTTCCTGCCAAACCCACCACGGCATGCGGGGAAACATTGGCCACGACATTGCGGGCCTTCACCGGCCCCGATCTGCGCGTGACGACGCCGGTTACCCTGCCTCGGTCAACCATTATCTGCTGGACTCCCGACTCCAGTTCGACACGGCCGCCGTGCGCCTCGATAACCTCGACCAATGCCGAGGAAAGCGCCTGCGAGCCGCCCTTGATCGAGTAGCCGCCGTTCTCCAGATAGTCGATGAAGGGGTACGAGAAATAGCCGAATGCCAAGTCTTTCGCCGGCAGCCCGTAGTAGCTCCACTGAGCCGACAGTACTTCCTTCAGGCGTTCGTTGCGGGTGAACCTGGAAAAGTACTTATCCACCGTTTCATGGCCATAGCGCAGAACCCGGGGATAGGCGAAGGGAGTAGCGACAAATCGCATCCAGAACGGTTTGGGTGAATAAAGGAAGCCGCATAGGTCCTGGTAGTTGCGCTTGGACTCGGCGAACAACCGATTGATGTTGTCGACTTCTTCGGGGAAGCAGCGATACAGGGTCTGTTTGTAACCTTCCAGGTCGCGATGCCCGACGGTGATATCGATATCGGGTGAACGGTAGCGATAGAGCGTCGGGTGATGGAGAAACTCGACCTTGTCCGCGACACCGCAAGCCTCGATCACCTTGAATGAATGCGCACCGCGGACGACACCATCGAACGAATGCAGAGACACATCGAACGTGAAGTCTTTACGGCGAAAATTGCTCGCGTAACCACCGGGAATATTGTGCTTTTCCACCACCAGGACCTTTTGGCCTCGTTGGGCCATCAGGCTGGCGCTGGCGAGCGCGCCCAGCCCTGATCCTACAAAGACAGTATCGTATGATTGACTCATGAATGCTCCAGGCATCACCACACAGCAAATTGCGCAAGGCGAATCAGGCCGTCAGGCCGCCGTCGATCAGGAAGGTCTGGCCAGTGATGTAATCGGCTTGCGGTGACAACAGGAAGCTGGCCAATGCAGCCACTTCATGCACTTCACCGAAACGCTTGAGAGGGATGTTGTCGGTGATCGACTTGCGCACGTGATCGGGGATCTGATCGATCATGTCCGTAGCGATGTAGCCGGGAGCGATGGCATTGACATTGATCTTGAAGCGCGCCAGTTCCAACGCCATGGTCTTGGTGATACCGATCATCGCGGCCTTGGTCGCGGAATAACCCAATTGGCCCTTGTTCCCCTTGACGCCACTGACGGAGGACATGTGCAAAATCTTGCCGCGCCGTTCGCCAGCCATGGCCGGGGCCAACGACTTGCTGAAATAAACCGCCGAGTCGAGGTTAGTTGCAACCACGTCGCGATAGCGCTCGACGTCGAGATTGAACAGCAACTGGTCGCCAGTCACGCCCATGTTGTTGATCAAGCCATAGGGGCCACCGAGATCTTTGACCAACTGTTCGCACAATGAACTGACCGACTGGAAATCCCGACCGTCACAGGCATGCCCATGCGCCCGGCCGCCGTTGGCGGCTACCTCCTGCTCGAGCTGGCGGGCCGCGTCAGCAGAGGATTGATAGGTGAACGCGACCTCATAACCCTCGCGCGCGAGCTGTTGCACAAGTGCGCGCCCTATACCGCGGGTACCGCCGCTGATGAGTATCCACTTGCCTTTGCCAAGCTGTTGGACATCCATGTTCTGTTTCCTTAAGTCAAAGAGCCCGGAGTCAGGCTGTTACAACGGGTTTATGAGATTCTGCCCGGGCGAAGAACGCGAAGATCTCCTGGAAATACTGATCCCGGTGTTTCTTATGGTTTTCCAGGTGGCGACACGCTTCGAAGCCGACCACATGCAGGGATGTGCAATCCAGGCTCAGCCTTGCCACACTCGCCTCGGGGATATAGCGGTCACTCAATCCGTAGAAGTAAGCGATTGGCAGGTGGTGCACGCTCTTCAGGGAATGGTCGATCGCACAGGTACCGGTAGGCACTGCCAGACGGCTTCCGCTGATCCAGCGCATGGCAAGGCGCAACGGACCACGCGTGAAATAGCTGCGAACCGAGACCGGCACGCTGTCCAGAACTGCCGATGTGAAGGGCGAGGCGTCACGTGCCAAGGCATGTGACAGGTGGTAGCCACCAAATGAGCAGCCCACCAGGTGAATCGGCAGGCCTGGGTACTCCCGTGCAATCTTTCGCGCAATGGACAACACGTCATCGGCGAACGCATGACCACCGATGGTGCTGCGCCCAAAGCCTTTGAAGTTGAAGGCAACGACGTGGTAGCCCTGATCCAGGAAGGCCTGATCGATCCCGTTCTCGAAAAAGTAATGCATGCCATATTTCAAGAACGGATGGCAAAGCAGCACAACACCCTTGGCTTTGGCTGGGTTGGCCAGTAATACCGCCCCTTCCAGCTTGCTGCCGTCGCTGGCCGTTTCAACGAAGCCCTCGGCCCGGCTGGGCACGTCACGCTTCCACCCTTGTACCTGCCTGAACATCACGCGGATGAACAGTTTGGAAACGGCGATCCCAAACCAGCTGGGCGAGTGTGCATGCGCTGTCATGCCCGTCTCCATTGCCTGGCCTTCATTTCGGCATAGCCAAAGGCGGCTTCATAACTTGGGCCCGCTACCCAAGCGCTGAGAAACTGCACGCCCTGCACCGGAAAGCCGTGATGGAAGACATGCCCTTTGAGATCGGTACCCACCATCGCCCCGTAGCCAGAGCCATCAGTGTTGTTGGTGAAGCGCACATAGGTATGCGGGGTTGCCACTTCCGTATGCAAAATGTGACCACGCAGTTCAGGAATCTGAACCAGCAGCCGTTCCACCAGCACCTCACACGCGCGTTGCTTCTTCGCGCGATATTGCGCCGTCCGCCTTGCAGGCCAATGCGCGATGGAATCGAGCACGTTGATACACACGACCCTGCCGCCAGGGGGTGCCAGGGCGTGATAGTTGGTGACCTCGATCGGGGACATTGCCCAGAAGGCCTGTTCACAAAGCTCTGGCTGAAAACCACTGCGCTCGGCGTTGATGCGCAGCTCGGCTGCCAGCGCGGGGTCCGCAGCAAACAGCATCGACTCGCTATGCCGCAGCCCCAGCTGTTCGGGCGCTTGATCGGTGGTCAGGTACACCGTGGTGGTCGAGCGTGCCGGCTTCAACGCGGCCAGTTTCTCTCGGGTGCTCGTCAGGTCCACATCCGCCTGGAACAAGTGCTCCACAGCATAATGGGGTGAGGTATTGATGAAGACCTGTGATGCATGAAACTCACCGGCCCGGGTACGTACCCCCGTGACATTGCCGCTGTTGTCGGTGGTCACCTCTTCTACAGGCGTGCTGAGCATGATCTTGCCCCCGGCCTGTTCGACCTGCTGGGCCAGCAGGTCGGACAAGCGCTGGGACGAGCCTGCCACGTAGGCGTTGCCGCGATTGAGCGTGGCATACACCACATGCAGGTAGTACAGGTAGCCCAGATCCTCCGAGTAGCCGCCTACATAAATGCCAGGTGCTGCCAGGATCTCAATCAGGTACGGGTCATCGAACAACTCATGCAACGCTTCACGCACGGTCTTGTGCTTGAGGTTACGATGGGCCCAGCGCAACTGCGCCATGTCCGGCTCGAAACTGCCATCGAGCATCTGGAACTGGTAGTAGCCGTTGCGGCCATAGGTGCGTACTTGAGTGAAAAAGGTAACCAAGGGCTCGGCCTGATGAGGGAACCTTTCGATCAGTTGCCGTTCGACCTGGTCGGCATCGTTAGCCAACGGCAGCGCTGTGCCGTTCTGGTAGGCGCAGAAATAGTCGTTGGGGTAGACCAGGTTCAGTTCATCCTCCAGGCCCAGGTCCCGCAGGATGCGGATGAGGTTGCCGCCTTCCGACATGCCGCTGAGCTTGTGCAGGCTGCAATCGAAAATCGCCGATTGCTTGGGGCGGCTGAACGTCGAGGCATAGCCCCCAACCACAATATGCTTGTCGAGCATCAGGACGCGCGCACCGGGATCACGCTTGACCAACATGGCCGCGCAGGCCAGGCTCGTGATTCCGGTACCCACGAAGATTGCGTCCCAGGTCGATGAACTCATTGCCGCAGCCCCAACTTGTCGATCCAGGCGTAAATTTCGGCGAATCGGGCATCGTTCAGTCGAGCATTGTTCGGTGAACGCCAAACCTCTTCGATTTTTGCCCTGTCATCCACTGCAATCGGAAACTCGAAGGAAGTGTGCGATGCGATTTCAGGGTTGTAGGTGAACATGTCGATCAACGCCGGAATGATTTTCCGGCTCATGGCTTTAACCTGGGCGATCGATTCAGCGCTGGCAGTTTCGAAGTAGGACTCGCTGATCCAGCGACCAAAGGCGATGTGCCGTGCCTCGTCATAGTGGTGTTCACGGAACAGGGTACGGGTCATGGGTTCGACCGCAGCGCCCTGGGAGGTGTGCATGGCCCCCATTTCGGCAACCCATTCGATCAACAGCGTGAACAACACGCCAACCGCCGGCTCCATTTTCGGCAGTGTCTGGGTCAGCAATTCATAGAGCCCGACCGGTGGGTTCCAGATCTGCAGGCCAGCCTTGGCCATGAAGCGTTTGAAGGTGAGGGTATGAACGATCTCTTCCTTGGAAAAGATCATCAGGTATTCCTGCAGGTCCGGCGAAATACGGTCATGGAACTGCGTGATGTAGCCCATGTACAACGGCGGAATGGTCTGCTCGAGCCAGATGAACATGGAAATGTCACGGCCCGTCTCAAGCCAGGCCAGTTCCAGCTTCTGGGCGTCGGTCAAGCCTTCGCAATAGCGTGTTCCATTGATCCACAGATGCTCGGGATCCTTGGGGTAAAGGCTTCGATTGATGTCCTGGTCCCATGGCAGTACGGTCGCATGGTCCATCGTCTTGTGATGCGACACTTCGCTTAACTTGCGAACCTTCGACTCCCTCGCCGGGGAAATAGCGAGCACACTATTGGTCAGCGTAGACATTTCCTGCTCCTCCATGAATTGGGCCCAGCGGATCAGGCCTCGACGGCAGTCGATTCCTTGAGCTCGACGATGAATTCACAGAGCTGGAGCAAAGTGGCGATCTTGCGGGTGACGAACGAATCCGGATTGATCGCCACGCCGATCTTTTTCTGCACGACTACCTGCATCTCGACGAAGTCCAGGCTGTCGAACTCCATGGCTTCAATGGTGGTATCGAGGGTCACTTCGCTTTCATCGACATCCTTGAGGTCCAGGATCAGATCACGAACGATGGTGAATACTTGGTCAACGGTGGTCATTGTTTCGCTCCAGTAGGGGTGAGAACGGTCTTGATCATCAAGCCGAGGGTTATGGTCATTACATGGCTGCCGCTGACGACAACTCCCAGGTCGAGGGTGCCGACGGCCTTGCCTGGTGTTTCAATCAAGAGAATGTTGTCGATCTCGCAGCGGATATCGGACTGCAAACTGCCCAACGAACGCAGTTGCGTGCAGAACGTGATCTGGTGACTGGTCTGCACGACCAGGTGATTGGTGATGTCCTCGATACGCTCAGGAACCTGACGTTGGGCAAATTGCCCGGACAGGCGCTCGAAGATCACACCCAGATGGTTGCGGATGAAGTGGGAAAATATCAGCGCATCCAGTGCCACCCAGTCATCCAGCCCCTTGCCCAACCCTTCACGAAACTGGGTAAGCCAAGCCTCGACATATTCCCGGTCAAGTGCGAAGCCTGGGGATTTCGACGCCCACGTTGGCGGCGGAACTTGGGAGACATGGCCGAGCACATGCTCGCTGTCACTGTTCTCGGAACGCAGCGTGAATGCAGTGCTTGCACTGCGGGGGCGGGTTGAAAGCGCGACTGGGCAGTTGCGCAGAACCGGCGCCTTCAGTAGCGCCTTGAACTGTAGCCAGTCGTCATCGCGGCCGTCGGCCGCACGCCCCATTTGATGTTTGATTGGCAGCAGCGCCAGCATGCCGTGCACCACGACATCCGCGGCGTCCATGCGTCGCGCTGCTTCCAGGTCAAAATGAATAGGGTTGCGGTCGCCGGAAAGATCAGCCCACGCTTCGATCTGTTCAGGGCCAAATTGCCACTGCATCATCATTGCACCTTGCGCAGCATGATGCCGGCGTTGGCGCCACCGAACCCAAAGCTCAGGTTCAGCACGTTTTCCAGGCGCTGCCCGTGCAAGTGCTCGTTAGGTACGAAGTTCAGATCGCACTCAGGATCGGCCTCATCAAGATGGATGGTTGCCGGGATCGTTCCACGGGCCATGGCTTTGAGGCAGAAGATCGCTTCCATCGAACCTGCTGCACCAATCAGATGGCCGGTGTACGACTTGGTGCTGGACATCGGAATGCCATGGGCAGCGTCACCCAGCGCCAGTTTGATGGAACGGGCTTCATTGACGTCGTTCAGCGGTGTGGAGGTGCCATGCAAGTTGATGTAGTCGATGTGCGGCGCATCGACACTGGCTTGCCTGCACACTTCCTGAATCACCCGCACTCGCGCCTGCATGTCCTCGGCCGGGGCCGTCATGTCGAAGGCGTCCGAGTAGTTGGCGTAGCCGGTGATTTCGCCAAGGATCTTGGCGCCGCGAGCCTTGGCCAGCTCATAATCCTCAAGGCACAGCACCGCCGCACCTTCGGAAAGGATGAAACCGCTTCGCCCTTTGCTGAACGGGCAGCAGGCCAGGCGCGGGTTTTCCTGCTCTTTGCTCAAAGCCTGGATGACGTCGATCGACCAGACGTTGAACTGCTCTTTCAACGATTCGCTGCCACCGGCGATCATCATTTTCGCTCGACCGGCACGAATCGCTTCATAGGCTTCGCCAATGGCGATGGTCCCAGTAGCGCAGGCTGCCACCGGGCTGTTTTGCACACCCCGCATGTTCCAGTTCATGGTGATGGCTGCCGTCCCGGCATTGCACATCGACATGACCGTGGCGAACGAGGTGGAAATGCCCTGTTGGCAGTATTCGTTGTTGTTGAAGTTCGCCGTGTCCAGCCCTCCCCAACCGGTGCCGAGAACGACACCACGGTCGAAGGGCGCGACCACGTCATCCAGTGGTGTGTCGCCATAAGCCATGTGCAATGCTTCGTTGGCGGCCACCAAGCTGTACTTGGCGAACAGAGGCAACATCTTGGAGATCTTCTTCGAGAACGGTCGCATGGCCTCGCGACCAAATTCATCGATAAAACCGAAGAAGCGCGCATGGATCGTCGGGTCATCAAAACGGTGCAGACGATAGCCGATCTGGTAATCCATCATCGCGTCCCAGATGGCATCGGCGTTCTGGCCGAGCGAGCAGATCGCACCGTAACCAGTAACGACGACGCGGCGAGGTGCTGGAGAGGCTGGCTTTTCCATGGTCTTCCCTGATTGATGTGCTGGCGTGACAACCCTCGTATGAACAAGGGCGACATTGAGTGCAGGCGGTAAGTGCCGGCGACAGACGGACGTACGATGTTTTTCGATGCCCACCGCAGCCGTACGCCTGGCAAATAGCGTCGTTGAAGTTGTGAAAACTTGCGTCCACACAACGGCCGGGGAAGTGTGCCCAATTCTGCGATGGCAACAACTGTATCTAGGTACAGGCCGGGGTATTTCTCGATATAGCGACGACGAACTGCATGAACTTAAGTACAGGTTGCTGAGCGCCGGCAGTTGATAGAATCAGCAGGTTGCACTTCAAAGGGCATGCCGTATACCAACGCCCGCGCGCCCGCCATACCTGAGGCAAGGGAACAGCCCAACATGATAACTATCGACTTTCACAAGATTGAATACCGTCGTGACCCGCATCCCTGGGTTGCCGAGTTATACGGCTTACGCAAGCATGTCTTCTGTGATCGCCTTAACTGGAAGGTCACTGTAAGAAATGGTATTGAGTTGGATGAGTATGACAACTGGAACACCACTTATCTGGTAGGCACTTGCCAAGGCATACCGTTGGCCGGCCTCCGCCTGATCAATACACTGCACCCTTATATGGTTGAAGGGCCCTTTCGCGATTTCTTCAGCTGCGTACCGCCCAAGAGGGCGTTGATGGCTGAATCCAGCCGCTTCTTCGTCGATAAGACCCGCTCACGCAAGCTGGGCCTGGCGCACTTGCCATTGACCGAAATGTTGCTTTTCAGCATGCATGACCACGGTGAGCTGACCGGCCTGAAATCGATCGTCACCGTGGTCAGCGATGCCATGGCGCGCATCGTTCGACAGGCTGGCTGGCACTACCAGATTCTGGACAGCGGCGAGGCATCGCCGGGTGAGACGGTGCATTTGCTGGACATGCCGATCAGCTCGTCCAACCGACTGCGACTGCTCGAAAGCATTGCGCGTAAGCAACCGTTGTCATCACTGCAGACCCAGCAGTGGCCGTTGAGCCTGCAGTTGCATGATGTATCCGGCAACTACATCGCCTGATCAGATGATGCCCTGTCGCTTTGCCTCGTAGACGGCTTGCTTGGCGTTGCCGACCTGCAATTTTCCAGAAATGTTCGACATATGGAATTTCACTGTGCGCTCTGAAATTCCACAGTCCGTGGCAATCTCGCGATAGCTCTTGCCGCGCATGACCAATTGCAGCACGCCCAATTCGCGAGTAGAAAGCGGCCCATCGGCGGCGCTGGAAAACAGCTGATCCGTCGTCCGAGAGGTCATCAACCAGCTATGAAATTTGATCAGTAGCATTTGCAGCTGACTTTGCTGCTTGGCCATACGCCGGTCAAAATCCATTTGCGAGCCCGCATCGCACACGCTCAAGGCACAGAATGTCCCGGAAGCATCGCGCAGGGTGAATGTGCTACCCGAGCAAATTCGATAACGGGTGGCGCGCCTGAAGAAGTCCACGCCTTCGGGACCGCTGTTGGCAAGTGCTTCGTGCCAGGAGAAGGGGGCGATCTCCTTGAGCCCGTGTTTGATGATCGGGTCAATCAGATAGCTCTTGTTATCTTTATAGCTCTTGACCCAGCTCGGTGGGTAATTTGAAATAATAATCGGCTCTACATTGCGATTTTGAGTAGCCGCGTAGTAGGCGTATTTCAAGTCTTTCAAATCACACAATTGACGCTGCAGCTCGTCGTGCAGGTGCGTGATGGGGTGATTTTTATCGCATGTCGTGGCTGTGTCCCGGTTTCGACTGTCCATGTCGTGTTCCTGCCGTTTCTACGGCGCCATAAATTGGCAAAGCCATTGCGCCGCGCAAACCATTTTAGAGTTGTTGCTCGAAAAGATCGTAAGTCTCGGCTTACCGCGCAAGCGTGATAGTCGGAGATATTAAAATGTAAGTCAATGAGGGTGCTGGAACTCTGTTTATCCGTTTGTCGTGGCTATCGCGATACGACCAAGGTACGGGTCGCATGTGACATATAGATTGCGACTTTCGGATAAGTTCAATTTAGCGTTTTATTTGCTGGCCGACGCCATCAGAATACCAAAACAAAAGAAGGTGATTCCGGAAAGCTTGCCGACGATTCGCGCGCCACGGTTGGTCGACAACCAACCCCTGGCACCATTGGCCATCAGCGCGTAGCCGGTGTGTACCAGCACGACCAGCAACGCATAGGACGAAACCAGCAGGAAGAACTGTCTGTAGTAGTTATCCTGCGGGCTGATGAATTGTGGGAACACCGCCAGGAAAAAGAATCCAGCCTTTGGATTCAGCAGCTGGATCGATAACGCTTCGACGAAGCGCCGCCATGGCTGCGTAGCGGTCACGGTGAGCTCCGGAATGAAACGCTGGGTACGCCACATCTTCACTCCCAAGTACAACAGGTACAACGCGCCGACGTACTTGAGCACGGTAAACGCCGTTGCCGAGGTCGCCAGAACCAATCCCACGCTGCTGGCCGAAAGCCCAGCGACGATGAAAGCGCCCAAGGCGATACCGAAGATCCCGGGCAGAGCACCGCTCCAGCCGTGGCGCAGGGCATTGGAGAGGGTCAGCACCACCCCGGGACCGGGGCTCAATACGGTAAGGGTCGCAAGGATGAGAAACAGTCCATAACTGGCCATGCAAGGTGCCTCCTGGCAATAAACTCAACAGCTTCATGTACTGCCCCGGCAGCCCGGTGAACAACAAGTCAGCACCGGCCACAGGTAGTTACAGTTGCAGGCCCTGATAGCGCAACCCAATCGTTCCCACAGAAGTACGGCCCTAAGATTGGCGTGAAGCACAAAAGCTGACAAACGCTTTAATTGCGCCCCTGCTGTGACTAAATTAGACACCAATTTCTTGCTCCAGCTAATGCAGCCACTGATGCGCTATTGCTAGAGGGTGTCGCGGAATAGGGCGTCATTTTGACAAGCTAAAGATCGGCACTGGAACGCTGCGGCAGCAGGCGAGTATTGGCAGAGGCGTGGATAAGAGACGAAACCGGCGTGCGGCCAGCGCAACGGAAGAAAGGAAGTGCCTGTCGACGAAGGGAGCCAGGGGCGGCTCCCTCCATCTGCGGCAGCTTTAGTTACCAGAAACCAACGGCCGCCGAAACCGGATAGCCTTATTCCACAGTCACTGACTTGGCCAAGTTGCGCGGCTGGTCCACATCAGTACCCTTAAGCACTGCCACGTAGTACGACAGCAATTGCAACGGGATGGTGTAGAGGATCGGCGCCAGGGCATCGATGATGTGCGGCACCTTGATCACGTGGGTTCCTTCGCCATTGCTCATGCCGGCCTGCTCGTCGGCGAACACCACCAGCTCGCCACCACGGGCGCGCACCTCCTGCAGGTTGGACTTGAGCTTTTCCAGCAGTTCATTGTTCGGCGCCACGGTAACCACTGGCATATCGTTATCTACCAGGGCCAGCGGGCCGTGCTTGAGCTCGCCCGCCGGATAGGCTTCGGCGTGGATGTAGGAGATCTCCTTGAGCTTGAGCGCACCTTCCATGGCCACCGGATACTGGGCGCCACGGCCCAGGAACAGGGTGTGGTGCTTGTCGGCGAACAGCTCGGCGGTCTTCTCGACAATGCCGTCCATCGCCAGCGCTTCGCCCAGGCGGGCCGGCAAGCGGCGCAGCTCTTCCACCAGCTCGGCCTCGACACCGGCTTGCAGGGTACCGCGTACCTGGCCCAGGGCCAGGGTCAGCAGCATCAGCGAAACCAGCTGGGTGGTGAAAGCCTTGGTCGAGGCTACGCCGATTTCCGGGCCAGCCAGGGTCAGCAGGGTCAGGTCGGACTCACGCACCAGCGAGCTGATGCCTACGTTGCAGATGGCCAGGCTGCCCAGGAAACCCAGCTCCTTGGCGTTACGCAGCGCTGCCAGGGTGTCGGCGGTTTCGCCGGACTGGGAGATGGAGACGAACAGGGTGTCCGGTTGCACCACGACCTTGCGGTAGCGGAATTCGCTGGCCACTTCCACCTGGCAAGGTATGCCGGCCAGCTCTTCCAGCCAGTAGCGGGCCACCATGCCTGCGTGGTAGCTGGTGCCGCAGGCAACGATCTGCACGTTACGCACCTTGGCGAACAGCTCGGCAGCCTGTGGGCCGAAGGCTTGAACCATGACGTGATCCTTGCCCAGGCGGCCTTCCAGGGTGCGCTGCACTACGCTTGGCTGCTCGTGGATTTCCTTGAGCATGAAGTGGCGATAGGCGCCCTTGTCGGCCGCTTCGGCGCCTTCGTGGTACTGCACGGTCTCTCGCTGTACCTTGTGCCCGGCCTGGTCCCAGATGCTCACCTGATCACGGCGGATCTCGGCGATGTCGCCTTCTTCAAGGTACATGAAGCGGTCGGTGACCTGGCGCAGCGCCAGCTGGTCGGAGGCCAGGAAGTTTTCACCCAGTCCCAGGCCGATGACCAGCGGGCTGCCGCTGCGTGCCGCGACCAGGCGGTCGGGTTGGCTGGCACTGACCAGCGCCAGGCCGTAGGCTCCATGCAGGCGCTTCACAGCGGCCTTCAGGGCATCGGTCAGGTCTGGAATGCGCTTGAGGGTGTGGTGGATCAGGTGAACGATGACTTCGGTATCGGTCTGCGAAGTGAAGACGTAGCCAAGGCCTTTCAATTCCTCGCGCAGTTCTTCATGGTTCTCGATGATGCCATTGTGCACCACTGCCACGGCGTCGCTGGAGAAGTGCGGGTGGGCATTACCTTCGGTCGGCGCACCGTGGGTAGCCCAGCGGGTATGGGCGATGCCCAACTGCCCAGACAGTGGCTCGGCGACAACCGCAGCTTCCAGCTCGCTGACCTTGCCGATACGGCGACGGCGTTGCAGTTCACCGTTCTGGGTGAGAACGGCCAGGCCGGCGCTGTCGTAGCCGCGGTACTCAAGACGCTTGAGGCCTTCGATCAGGATGGCTGTAATGTTGCGCTCGGCGACGGCACCAACGATTCCACACATGTTTTATTGCTCCTGGCTGATCGCGGCACAGATCAGGTTGATGCCGCGGGCTTGAATTTGTTCGCGTGCCGCTGCGGGCAGGCGTTCGTCAGTAATGAGGGTGTGCACGCTGCCCCAGGGCAACTCGAGGTTGGGGATCTTGCGCCCTACCTTGTCCGACTCGACCATCACGATCACTTCACGGGCGACTTCGGCCATGACCCGGCTCAGCCCGAGCAACTCGTTGAAGGTGGTGGTGCCCCGGCCGAGATCGATACCATCGGCACCGATGAACAGCTGGTCGAAATCATAGGAACGTAACACTTGCTCGGCCACCTGGCCCTGGAACGACTCGGAATGTGGGTCCCAGGTACCGCCCGTCATCAGCAGCACTGGCTCATGTTCGAGGTCGCAGATGGCGCGGGCGACGTTCAGCGAATTGGTCATCACCACCAGGCCAGGCTGGCGCCCCAGTTCGGGAATCATGGCTGCCGTGGTGCTGCCACTGTCGATGATGATGCGTGCATGTTCACGAATACGCCCGACGGCGGCACGCGCAATGGCCTTCTTATAGGAAGACACGGGCTGGGCGGGTTCAGCGAGCAGTTCTTGCGGCACCGGGACTGCGCCACCATAACGGCGTAACAGGAGGCCGTTGGCTTCGAGGGCTGCCAGGTCCTTGCGAATGGTGACTTCCGAGGTGGCGAAACGTTTGGCCAACGCGTCCACACTCACCTCGCCCTGCTCGCTGAGCAATGCCAGGATGTTGTGCCGCCGTTGCGGTGTGTTTCGTTTCGACATGAGCGCTTAAGTTTCGATTCGAAAGATAATGCTCGCAATCAAAACCTAAGATTGGTCATCCGTCAAGCTGTGGATAACACCCAAGGATAAATGGCCACCTTGTGGGAGCGGGTTCGCCCGCGAAGGGTGCACCTCTTGGCTGGCTCGCCCACAAAAAAGCCGACTTATTCACACAAGTCGGCTTTCGATCGAAACAGCTGTGTATAACTCAGCTTTTCTTGATCTTCTCCGGCCGCTTCCAGCCCGGGATGTTGCGCTGGCGGGCTCGGGCCACCGCCAAATCGCCTGCCTCGACAGTCTGGGTGATGGTCGAACCGGCTGCCGTGGTCGCACCCGCCTGGATATCCACAGGGGCAACCAGCGAGTTGTTCGAGCCGATGAAGACATCTTCGCCCATCACGGTCTTGAACTTGTTGGCGCCATCGTAGTTGCAAGTGATGGTACCGGCACCGATGTTGGTGCGTGCGCCAATCTCGGCATCGCCCAGGTAGGTCAGGTGACCAGCCTTGGCCCCCTCCCCCAAGTGGGCGTTTTTCAATTCGACGAAGTTACCCACATGGGCCTTGGCCTCCAGCACGCTACCCGGGCGCAGGCGGGCAAACGGGCCGGCATCGCTGCCCTCACCCATCACGGCGCCTTCGAGGTGGCTGTTGGCTTTGACCACCGCGCCCCTGCGCAGGGTAGTGTTCTTGATTACACAGTTCGGGCCGATCTGTACGTCGTCCTCGATGACGACCTTGCCTTCGAGAATCACGTTGATGTCGATCAGCACGTCACGGCCAACGGTCACTTCACCACGAACATCGAAGCGCGCCGGATCGCGAAGGGTCACCCCCTGAGCCATCAGACGGCGGGCTTCGCGCAGCTGGTAGTGACGTTCCAGCTCGGACAGCTGGCGACGGTCATTGGCGCCTTGCACTTCCATAGGGTCGTGTGGCTGTTCGGTAGCCACGACCAGACCGTCGGCCACCGCCATGGCGATGACATCGGTCAGGTAATACTCGCCTTGGGCGTTGTTGTTCGACAGGCGACCCATCCAGTCAGCCAGGCGTGCGGCTGGCAGGGCAAGAATACCGGTATTGCCTTCCTTGATCGCTTTCTGCGCATCGCTGGCGTCCTTGTGCTCAACGATCGCGGTCACTTTGCCCTGCTCGTCACGCACGATGCGGCCATAGCCGGTCGGGTCGTCGAGGGTTACCGTGAGCAGGCCCAGCTGCTGGGGGTTGGCCTTGGCCAGCAGGCGCTGCAGCGTCTCCACTTCAATCAATGGCACGTCGCCGTATAGCACCAGCACGGTATCGGCAGTCAAGGCCGGCAGCGCCTGGGCAACTGCATGGCCGGTGCCCAACTGCTTGTCCTGCATGACGAAGTTCAGGTCGTCGGCGGCCAGGCGCTCTCGTACCAACTCGGCACCATGGCCGATGACCACGTGGATACCTTGCGGCTGAAGCTGGCGCGCGCTGTGGATAACATGCCCGAGCATGGAATTTCCGGCTACCGGGTGCAGCACCTTGGGCAGCGCCGAGCGCATGCGGGTGCCTTGGCCGGCAGCGAGAATAACGATATCGAGTGACATTACTGGCTACCAATCCTGGGCGGTCAGTGAAATGACCGGTTGTATAGGTTACAAAAAAAGAAAAAGGGTAGCCGATGGCTACCCTTGTTCTCAATCTACATGAAGCCTGCGGAATTAACCGCCGAACTTCTTGCGGATCTGCTGGACGGTACGCAGCTGGGCTGCGGCCTCGGCCAGACGTGCGGATGCTGCACTGTAGTCGAAATCCGCGCCTTTCTCATGCAGGGCCTTCTCAGCTGCCTTGACGGCATCCTGAGCGGAGGCTTCGTCCAGGTCGGCTGCACGTTGCACGGTGTCGGCGAGTACCTTGACCATGTTCGGCTGCACTTCCAGGAAGCCGCCGGAGATGTAGAACACCTCGCGCTCGCCGCCCTGCTTGGTCAGCGTAATCGGACCTGGCTTCAGATTGGTGATCAGCGGCGCGTGGCCCGGAGCGATACCCAGATCGCCCAGGTTGCCGTGCGCAACCACCATCTCGACCAGACCGGAGAAGATTTCTCCTTCCGCGCTGACGATATCGCAATGGACTGTCATAGCCATCTGCTTGCCTCAACCTGATTAGCGCCCCTTTCGGGGCGCCGGGATTACAGTTTCTTGGCTTTCTCGATCGCTTCGTCGATGCTGCCGACCATGTAGAACGCTTGTTCTGGCAGGTGGTCGTAGTCACCTTTGAGGATGCCGCTGAAGCCAGCGATGGTGTCTTTCAGGGAAACGTACTTGCCTGGCGAACCGGTGAAGACTTCGGCCACGAAGAACGGCTGCGACAGGAAGCGCTGGATCTTACGAGCGCGGGCTACCAGTTGCTTGTCGGCTTCGGACAGTTCGTCCATACCCAGGATCGCGATGATGTCCTTCAGCTCTTTGTAGCGCTGCAGAACATACTGAACCTGGCGGGCAGTTTCGTAGTGCTCGTTGCCGATCACGTTCGGGTCCAGCTGGCGCGAAGTCGAGTCCAGTGGGTCAACCGCTGGGTAGATACCCAGGGAAGCGATGTCACGGGACAGAACGACGGTGGCGTCCAGGTGGGCGAAGGTGGTAGCTGGCGACGGGTCGGTCAGGTCGTCCGCAGGTACGTATACGGCCTGGATCGAGGTGATCGAACCTTCTTTGGTCGAAGTGATACGCTCTTGCAGAACGCCCATCTCTTCGGCCAGGGTCGGCTGGTAACCTACTGCGGAAGGCATACGGCCCAGCAGTGCGGATACTTCGGTACCGGCCAAGGTGTAACGATAGATGTTGTCGACGAACAGCAGAACGTCGTTACCTTCGTCACGGAACTTCTCAGCCATGGTCAGGCCGGTCAGCGCTACGCGCAGACGGTTTCCTGGTGGCTCGTTCATCTGACCGTAGACCAGCGCTACCTTGTCGAGAACGTTGGAGTCCTTCATCTCGTGGTAGAAGTCGTTACCCTCACGAGTACGCTCACCCACACCAGCGAACACGGAATAACCGCTGTGCTCGATGGCGATGTTGCGGATCAGTTCCATCATGTTAACGGTCTTGCCGACGCCGGCACCACCGAACAGACCAACCTTACCACCCTTGGCGAACGGGCAAACCAGGTCGATAACCTTGATGCCGGTTTCCAGCAGGTCGTTGCCGCCTGCCTGGTCAGCGAAGGAAGGTGCCTTCTGGTGGATACCACGACGCTCTTCTTCGCCGATCGGGCCAGCTTCGTCAATCGGGTTGCCCAGAACGTCCATGATACGGCCCAGAGTGGCCTTACCAACAGGAACGGAGATGGCAGCGCCGGTGTCGACGACATCCAGACCGCGCTTCAGGCCTTCGGTGGAGCCCATCGCAATGGTACGAACCACGCCGTCGCCCAGCTGCTGCTGAACTTCCAGGGTGGTGTCCGCGCCTTGTACTTTCAGCGCGTTGTAAACACTCGGCACGACGTCACGTGGGAATTCCACGTCGATGACGGCGCCGATGATTTGAACGATACGTCCGCTACTCATAGCTGGATCCTCTGAATATTTGAACCGTTAAACCGCGGCAGCGCCGCCGACGATTTCCGAGATCTCCTGGGTGATCGCAGCCTGACGCGCCTTGTTGTAGATCAGCTGGAGTTCGCTGATCAAATCACCGGCGTTGTCTGTGGCGTTCTTCATGGCGATCATCCGGGCTGCTTGTTCAGCAGCGTTGTTCTCGACCACCGCCTGGTACACCTGCGACTCCACGTAACGCACCATCAAGCCGTCCAGCAGCTCTTTTGCGTCGGGTTCGTACAGGTAGTCCCAGTGATGCTTGAGATCCTGATCCGGGGTTGCCACCAACGGTACCAATTGCTCGACCGTCGGTTTTTGGGTCATGGTGTTGATGAACTTGTTCGAAACCACCGAGAGGCGATCGATGCGGCCGTCCAGGTAGGCGTCCAGCATCACTTTGACGGAGCCGATCAGGTCATTGATCGATGGCTCTTCGCCCAAGTGGCTGATCGCGGCTACGACGTTACCGCCAAAGTTGCGGAAGAATGCCGCACCCTTGCTGCCGATCACGCACAGGTCGATTTCAACGCCCTGTTCGCGGTTCTCGTTCATGTCCTTGACCAGGGCCTTGAACAGGTTGGTGTTCAAGCCACCGCACAGACCACGGTCACTGCTCACCACGATATAACCGGCGCGCTTTACAGGGCGCTCGATCATGAACGGGTGGCGGTACTCCGGGTTGGCGTTGGCCAGATGACCGATCACCTGGCGGATACGCTCCGCATAAGGACGGCTAGCAGCCATGCGCAGTTGTGCCTTGCGCATTTTGCTGACCGCCACTTTTTCCATGGCGCTGGTAATTTTTTGCGTGCTTTTGATGCTCGCAATCTTACTGCGAATCTCTTTTGCGCCTGCCATGTATCACCTATCAGGTTAGCAAGCGGGGGCCAGGGCCCCCGCTGCGGCTTACCAGGTCTGGGTGGCCTTGAACTTCTCGATACCAGCTTTCATGCCAGCGTCGATTTCGTCGTTGAAGTCACCCTTCACGTTGATCTTGGCCATCAGTTCGGCGTGATCACGGTTGAAGTAGGCGATCAGAGCTTGCTCGAAGCTGCCGACCTTGGAGACTTCTACGTCGGTCAGGAAGCCACGCTCAGCGGCATACAGCGACAGAGCCATGTCCGCGATGGACATTGGCGCGTACTGCTTCTGCTTCATCAGCTCGGTAACGCGCTGACCATGCTCCAGCTGCTTGCGGGTCGCTTCGTCCAGATCGGAAGCGAACTGGGCGAATGCAGCCAGTTCACGGTACTGAGCCAGAGCGGTACGAATACCACCGGACAGCTTCTTGATGATCTTGGTCTGAGCGGCACCACCTACGCGGGATACCGAAACACCGGCGTTAACTGCAGGGCGGATGCCCGAGTTGAACATGGCCGATTCCAGGAAGATCTGACCGTCGGTGATGGAAATCACGTTGGTCGGAACGAACGCGGAAACGTCGCCAGCCTGGGTTTCGATGATCGGCAGGGCGGTCAGGGAACCGGTCTTGCCAGTGACTGCGCCGTTGGTGAACTTCTCGACGTACTCTTCCGAAACGCGCGATGCACGCTCCAGCAGACGGGAGTGGAGATAGAACACGTCACCTGGGTACGCTTCACGTCCTGGCGGACGGCGCAGCAGCAGGGAGATCTGACGGTAGGCAACGGCCTGCTTGGACAGGTCATCGTAAACGATCAGGGCGTCTTCACCGCGGTCACGGAAGTATTCGCCCATGGTGCAGCCGGCGTAAGGAGCCAGGAACTGCAGCGCGGCCGATTCCGAGGCGCTGGCGGCAACAACGATGGTGTTGGCCAGGGCGCCGGCTTCTTCCAGCTTGCGCACAACGTTGGCGATGGTCGACTGCTTCTGGCCTACGGCCACGTATACGCAGAAGATGCCGCTGTTTTTCTGGTTGATGATCGCGTCGACCGCCATGGCGGTCTTACCGATCTGACGGTCACCGATGATCAGCTCGCGCTGGCCACGGCCAACCGGGATCATGGCGTCAACCGACTTGTAGCCAGTCTGTACAGGCTGGTCTACCGACTTACGCCAGATCACACCCGGAGCGACCTTTTCGACCGCGTCGGTTTCGGTGGTGGCCAGAGGACCTTTGCCATCGATCGGGTTACCCAGAGCGTCGACGACGCGGCCCAGCAGGCCTTTGCCGACCGGAACTTCCAGGATGCGACCGGTGCACTTGGCGCTCATGCCCTCGGCGAGGGAGGTGTACGCACCCAGTACCACCGCACCTACGGAGTCTTGCTCCAGGTTCAGTGCCATACCGTATACGCCGCCCGGGAACTCGATCATTTCGCCGTACATAGCGTCGGCCAGACCGTGGATCCGTACGATACCGTCGGAAACGCTTACGACGGTACCTTCGTTACGGGCTTGGGAGCCGACATCGAGCTTCTCGATGCGACCCTTGATGATTTCACTAATTTCGGAAGGATTGAGTTGCTGCATTGCTCTGCTGCCCCTTCAAACTCAAGATTTCAATGCTTCGGCCAGTTTCGCGATCTTGCCGCGAACCGAGCCATCGATTACCAGGTCGCCGGCGCGGATGACGACGCCGCCGATCAGGCTGGCATCCTCCGACGCGTGCAGGCGCACTTCCCGGCTGAGCCGTGCACTGAGAACCTTGGCGAGTTTGTCTTGCTGTTCTTGGTTCAACGCAAAAGCACTGGTGACTTCCACGTCCACGGATTTCTCTTGCTCGGCCTTGTACAGGTCGAACAGGGTGGCAATCTCCGGCAGGAGCAGGAGACGGTCGTTTTCCGCGGCAACATGAATGAAATTCTGTGCCTGTGCATCGAACTTGTCACCGCACACTTCAATGAATGCGGCGGCCTTTTCTGCGCTTGTCAGTCGCGGGGCCTTGAGCAGGCGCTGCATGGTGTCGTCTTCCGACACCGCAGCAGCCAGGCCGAGCATGGCTGACCAATTGGCCAGTTGCTGATGGGCCTGGGCATGCTCAAAGGCAGCCTTAGCGTAAGGTCGGGCCAACGTGGTCAGTTCTGCCATGATCGCCCTCGCTTAAATTTCAGCGGCCAGTTTGTTAACCAGCTCCGCATGCGCGTTTTGATCGATTGTGGCGCCAAGGATCTTTTCAGCACCGCCAACAGCCAGGGCACCCACTTGGGCACGCAGGGCGTCTTTGACGCTGTTCAGTTCCTGTTCGATCTCGGCTTGAGCCTGAGCCTTCACACGGTCAGCTTCGACGCGAGCCTGTTCACGGGCTTCCTCGACAAGCTGAGCAGCGCGTTTCTTGCTTTGCTCAATGATTTCGGCTGCCTGTGCCTTTGCTTCACGCAGTTGCTGACCCGCTTTCTCTTGGGCCAGCTCCAGGTCGCGAGCTGCGCGGTTGGCAGCGTCCAAGCCGTCGGCAATCTTCTTTTGGCGCTCTTGCAGGGCAGTGATGACCGGAGGCCATACATACTTCATGCAGAAGAGTACAAAAATCAGAAAAGCAACGGATTGGCCAATCAGGGTTGCATTAATGTTCACGCCAACACCTCGCTCGGTCTTTGTCCATCACACCAATCAACTCGTGGAAACGAGTGATTAGCCGGCGATCTGACCAACGAAGGGGTTCGCGAAGGTGAAGAACAGAGCGATACCAACACCGATCATGGTTACGGCGTCGAGCAGACCGGCAACGATGAACATTTTGACCTGCAGCATCGGAACCATTTCAGGCTGACGAGCAGCGCCTTCCAGGAACTTGCCGCCCAGCAGGCCGAAACCAATGGCGGTACCCAGAGCACCCAGGCCGATCAGCAGAGCAACAGCGATAGCGGTCAGACCAACTACAGTTTCCATCTTTCCTCCCGACTTTTACGTCGTATTGGTTAGGTTTTTAGTTTGAAGCGGTAAAACAAATCGTTTGGTACAGCATGCCCTTGCGGACTTTTTAAGCCCTCCCCCCAAACGAGCGGGGAAGGCTATCAGACACGCCAGGCGGTCTTAATGGTTATCTTCGTGAGCCATCGACAGGTAGACGATGGTAAGCATCATGAAGATGAAGGCTTGCAGGGTGATGATCAGGATGTGGAACACAGCCCACGCCCACTGCAGCACCACACCCAGGCCGCTGAGCCACAGGATGCCGGCGCCGAACATCACGGCGATCAGGATGAACACCAGTTCGCCGGCGTACATGTTGCCGAACAGACGCAGTGCCAGCGAGATCGGCTTGGCGATCAGGGTGACGAATTCCAGCAGGAAGTTGACCGGAATCAGCAGGATCTGCACGAAGATGTTCTTGCTGCCGAACGGGTGCAGGGTCAGCTCACCGATGAAGCCGCCCAGGCCCTTGACCTTGATGCTGTAGAAGATGATCAGGGCGAACACGCAGAAGGCCATGGCCAAGGTCGCGTTCGGGTCGGTGGTCGACACGGCGCGGAACGGAATGTGCGGGTCACCGGAAATCAGGATGGCCAGCTGAGGAATCCAGTCGACCGGTACCAGGTCGATGGCGTTCATCAGGAACACCCAGACGAAGATGGTCAGCGCCAGCGGGGCGATTACCGGGCTACGGCCGTGGAAGGAGTCCTTCACGCTGCCGTTGACGAAGTCCACCAGCACTTCAACGAAGTTCTGCAGGCCGCCAGGCTGGCCGGAAGTCGCCTTCTTGGCCGCCATGCGGAAGATGAACAGGAAGATCAGACCCAGCGCGACGGACCAACCCAGGGTGTCCAGGTGGAACGCCCAGAAGCCCATTGCCTTGGCTTCTGCAGCCGAATGGGCGAAGCCCCAGCTGCCGTCTGGTAGTTGACCGTAGGTCAGGTTCTGCAAGTGGTGCTGGATATAGCCCGAAGCGGTTTCTGCTGCCATGGTTGCCTCAAACGCCCTAAGGTCTCGAAAGTCTTTTATTCATCAGCAGGGGCGCGAACCAGCTGACCAAAAGGGTCAGCACGAAGACGCCGAATACTGCTAACGGCGCCAATGGCTTCACTCCTGCAAAGGTCAGTGCAAAAAGCACTGCCGTCAAAATCATCTTGCCTGCCTCGCCAGCGTAAAACGACTTGACGATGGCTTGTGCCGCCCGGGCTCCGCTGAAGCGAAAAGCCTTCCAGGCGAAGTACACATTGGGTAGCCAGGCAATCAAGCCTCCGCAAAGGCCTGAATATCCACTGACCGCCCCTTTCCACTGCCACAACACCAAGGTTGCCAGCAGCAGTACGACAAATTGAGCCAGCAGTACCGGAAAAACCGCCCAGCGATGGAAAGGCAGGCGGTTTGGCGTGCGGATTTCCATCACAACTGCTCCTCGGAAGTCGACCAACAAGTCAGCTATGACTTGGCATAATTTGTGCCGACAAAATGCGCGCAGAGTATAGGGGTGGATTAACCCCTATTCAACTCTTCGTAGTGATTTCCGACTGCACGCTACAACAGGAATTGTTTCAGCGGATGTGAGCAAGCACGCCTTGCAACTCATCAAGCGAGTTGTAGCGAATAACCAACTGGCCTTTGCCCTTGTTGCCATGACGAATCTGCACGGCCGAGCCCAGGCGCTCTGCGAGACGCTGTTCAAGCCGTGCGATATCCGGATCAGGTTTGCTCGGCTCGACCGGATCAGGTTTGTCGCTGAGCCACTGACGGACCAGTGCCTCGGTTTGGCGCACGGTGAGGCCGCGTGCGACAACATGACGCGCCCCCTCTTCCTGACGGTTTTCTTCCAGCCCGAGCAATGCACGTGCGTGGCCCATCTCCAGGTCGCCATGGGCGAGCATGGTCTTGATCGCCTCAGGCAAGGTGATCAGGCGCAGCAGGTTGGCCACGGTTACCCGCGACTTGCCCACGGCGTCGGCCACCTGTTGCTGTGTGAGTTCGAATTCCTGCTGCAGGCGCTGCAGTGCCAGGGCCTCTTCCAGTGGGTTGAGGTCCTCGCGCTGGATGTTCTCGATCAGCGCCATGGCGATGGCAGCTTCGTCGGGCACTTCGCGGACCATTGCCGGGATCTTGTCCAGGCCAGCCTGCTGGGTGGCGCGCCAGCGGCGCTCACCGGCGATGATCTCGTAGCGGTTGTCGCCGATCGGGCGCACCACGATCGGTTGCATCACACCATGGTTGCGAATCGAGTGCGCAAGCTCTTCCAGCGCCTCCGGGTCCATGTCCCGGCGCGGCTGGTACTTGCCACGCTGGATCAGCTCGACCGGCAGGTGTTGCAGTTCTTTCTGGTCGATCTTCACAGCCTGCTCTTCGAGCGCGCTGACGGAAGGACCACTGAGCAGTGCATCCAACCCACGTCCGAGACCCCGTTTCTTGACGGCCATACGGATTCCTTAAGTTGTTTGTGCAGTGCGTGATTGACGGCGTTGACGGCGCACCAGTTCCCCGGCCAGGGCCAGATATGCCAGCGCGCCGCGCGATTGCTTGTCGTAGGCCAGGGCCGGCATGCCGAAGCTGGGGGCCTCGGCCAAGCGAATGTTGCGCGGAATGACCGTGTCGTACAGCTGCGGGCCGAAGTGCTCCTTCAACTGCGCCGAGACATCGTTGTTCAGGCTCAGCCGCGGGTCGTACATGGTCCGCAACAGGCCCTCGATCTTCAGCTCCGGATTCAACCGGGCAGCGATGCGCTTGATGTTATCCACAAGGTCACTGAGACCTTCCAGTGCGTAGTATTCGCACTGCATCGGGATGATTACGCCATCCGAGGCGACCAGTGCGTTCAGCGTCAGCATCGACAGCGACGGCGGGCAGTCGATGAGGATGTAGTCGTAGTTGTCGCGGATCGGCGCCAGGGCGTTGCGCAGGCGGCTTTCCTTGACCTGCATTTCCAGCAGCACCACTTCGGCGGCAGTCAGGTCACGGTTTGCCGGCAGCAACTGGAAGCCACCGTGTTCGGAGTAATGCATGGCCTGGGCCAGGTCGCATTCCCCGATCAACAGGTCGTAGACCGAGTGCTCGAGCTCGTGCTTGTCCACACCGCTGCCCATGGTGGCGTTGCCTTGCGGATCGAGGTCGATCAGCAGCACACGACGCTTGGTTGCGGCCAGCGAGGCAGCGAGATTGATACAGGTGGTAGTCTTGCCCACACCACCCTTCTGGTTCGCGATTGCGAATACCTTAGCCATTGTTGCGTGTGTTCCCAGTCATGCCTTGCGGCGCAGTATCAGCAGATGGCGCTGGCCCTGGCAACCTGGAACGGTCAGGGCCTGCTCGCTTTCCACTGTGAAGTCTGCGGGCAATGCTACCAGTTCATCGGCAGGATGCAGCCCCTTCATTGCAAGCCATTGCGTCCCGATGTCGCCCAGGTGGCGGGTCCAGTTGGTGAAGTTCTCCATGCTGCTGAAAGCGCGAGAGATGATCCCATCGAACGGTTGTGCCGGCTGAAAGGCCTCGACCCGGCTGTGGATAACCGTGAGGTTGTCCAGCTTGAGTTCCATTTTCACCTGGGTCAGGAAGCGCGTCTTCTTGCCGTTGGCATCCAGCACCGTCACCCGCTTGTGCGGATGCAGGATAGCCAATGGGATGCCCGGCATGCCGCCGCCACTGCCGACATCCAGCCAGTTGTCACGTTCGCTGTGGATAAACGGCATGACGCTGAGGCTGTCCAGCAGATGACGCGACACCATCTCGTCGGGGTCGCGCACGGCAGTCAGGTTGTAGGCTTTGTTCCATTTGATCAACAGGGCCAGGTAACCGAGCAGCTTTTCGTGCTGTTCGGCGCTCAGCTCGACACCGAGTTGGCGCGCACCTGTGGACAACTCTTCAGCGTGTTGCGGGGTGACCAGGGAACTCAAGCGCTTTGCTCCAATTCGCGGCCAGCGCCGCGTTTCTTCAAGTGAATCAGCAACAGGGAAATCGCCGCCGGAGTAACGCCAGGAATGCGCGAAGCCTGGCCGAGGGTTTCCGGACGGGTCTGGCCCAGCTTGCCCTGGATTTCCTTGGACAGCCCGGAAATGCTCGAGTAATCGATATCCACAGGTAGGCGGGTGTCTTCACTGGCACGCAGGCGAGCGATTTCATCCTGCTGCCGGTCGATGTAACCGGCGTACTTGGTACGGATCTCGACCTGTTCGGCGACCTGTGGATCGATCGCTTCACCGCCGGTCGCCTCGATCAGCCCGGCGTAGTCGATTTCCGGGCGGGCCAGCAGGTTGAGCAGGCTGTACTCGTGGCTGAGCGGAGTACCGAACTTATCCACAATGGCCTGGCCTTGCGCGGTATTCGGCCGTACCCAGGTCGATTTCAGGCGTTGTTCCTCACGCTCGATGCCATCGCGCTTGGCGCAGAAAGCGGCCCAGCGCTGGTCGTCGATCAGGCCAAGTTCACGACCCTTTTCGGTCAAACGCAGATCAGCGTTGTCTTCACGCAGGATCAGGCGGTACTCGGCCCGTGAAGTGAACATGCGGTACGGCTCCTGGGTACCCAGGGTGATCAGGTCGTCCACCAGCACACCGATGTAGGCCTCGTCGCGACGCGGGCACCAGCTTTCACGGCCCTGCGCCCGCAGGGCGGCGTTGGTACCGGCCAGCAGGCCCTGGGCGCCGGCTTCTTCATAACCGGTGGTGCCGTTGATCTGGCCAGCGAAGAACAGGCCGCCGATGACTTTGGTTTCAAGACTGTACTTGAGGTCGCGCGGGTCGAAGTAGTCGTACTCGATGGCATAGCCCGGGCGCACGATGTGGGCGTTTTCCATACCGCGGATCGAACGTACCAGTTCCAGCTGCACGTCGAACGGCAGCGAAGTGGAAATTCCGTTGGGGTACAGCTCGTGGGTGTTCAGGCCTTCCGGTTCGATGAACACCTGGTGGCTTTCCTTGTCGGCGAAGCGGTGGATCTTGTCTTCGATCGACGGGCAATAGCGCGGGCCGACCCCTTCGATCACGCCCGAGTACATCGGCGAACGGTCGAGGTTCGAGGCAATGATCTCGTGGGTGCGGGCATTGGTATGGGTAATCCAGCAGCTCACCTGGCGCGGATGCATCTCGGCATTGCCCATGAACGACATCACCGGGATTGGCGTATCGCCTGGCTGCTCGGTCATCACCGAGAAGTCCACCGAACGACCGTCGATGCGTGGCGGAGTACCGGTTTTCAGGCGACCAACGCGCAGCGGCAGTTCACGCATGCGGTGGGCCAGGGCGATCGAAGGCGGATCACCGGCGCGACCACCGGAATGGTTCTGCAGACCAATGTGGATAAGGCCGCCGAGGAAGGTACCGGTGGTCAGTACCACCGATTCGGCGAAGAAACGCAGGCCCATCTGGGTCACCACGCCTTTGACCTGGTCCTGTTCGACGATCAGGTCGTCGCAGGACTGCTGGAATATCCACAGGTTTGGCTGGTTTTCCAGGATTTCGCGTACCACTGCCTTGTAGATGGCGCGATCGGCCTGAGCACGGGTAGCGCGTACGGCCGGGCCCTTGCGGTTGTTCAGAACGCGGAACTGGATGCCGCTCTTGTCGGTGGCCAACGCCATGGCGCCGCCGAGGGCATCAATCTCTTTGACCAGATGGCTTTTGCCAATGCCGCCAATGGCGGGGTTGCAGCTCATATGACCGAGGGTTTCCACGTTATGGGTCAGCAGCAGGGTTTTCACACCCATGCGTGCAGACGCAAGCGCAGCCTCGGTACCGGCATGGCCGCCGCCGATGACGATCACTTCAAAACGGGAAGGGAAATCCACCACGCACCTCGTGCCTGTTTTTGCGAATAGAGAAGGTAAGCGGACAAGTATAGGGACTTCACCCCCTTTAAAGAAACCGTCTGAGCAAATTTTGACCAGTCTGTGGATGAATGGCAGACAACAGAAATCAAAGAGGAAAAATTTAAAAAAGCTTTGTTTTTATGTTTATTCTTATGCACAGCCCTGTCTGTGGATAAACGCATGCAGCCCATGAATCACGCTACCTGCCGAGAAATTAAACCCTGTGGCTGGAGTGCCATGAGGGCTCTGGATAACGCGATTTAGCCTGTGGATTAAATGGCTGCTTACCCACAGGGCGGTTTGTCCTCAGAAAAAAAGCCTGCTTATCAACTGAGCTGAAGACGAGTTTTCCACAGGGCTCCTGAATGGGTTTTCAACCTGAAACCAGGAAAATCATTGAGATGACGGTCAGGTACAGACAAGAAGAAAGCGGGCGAGCCCGCAAATGTCGGTAGAGCTACAGAAATTCTGGATTTTTGGGGCGCTCTTCGCGGGCATGCCCGCTCCCATAGGTACTCCGTCCGCCTGGCTACGGGTATCTGCTGCGATGAAATTCAAGGCAAAAAAAAGCCGCTCCCGAAGGAGCGGCCCTTGGCCTTGCGTGGCTGTGGATTACTTGCCGATGCAGAAACTGGAGAAGATCCGCCCCAGCAGGTCGTCAGAGCTGAATGCCCCGGTAATCTCGCCCAGGGCCTGCTGAGCCTGGCGGAGGTCTTCTGCCAACAGCTCACCCGCCCCGGCCAGGGTCAGTTGGGCACGGCCATGCTCCAGATGCTCGCTGGCCTGACGCAAGGCATCCAGGTGGCGTCGACGAGCGCTGAAACCACTTTCGGCTGTCTGCTCATAGCCCATGCAGGCCTTCAGGTGGTCACGCAACAGTTGCAGCCCCAGGTCGTCCCCTTTGGCGCTAAGGGTTATCGTCACATGGCCGTCATCACACTGCTCGAGTGCCACCGGCTCACCACTCAAGTCGGCCTTGTTGCGGATCAGTGTGACCTTGCCCGGGTCTGGACGCTGGTCGAGAAATTCTGGCCACAAGGCGAAAGGATCGCTGGCCTCGGGGGCCGTCGAGTCCACTACCAGCAGCACCCGGTCGGCCTCGCCAATGGCTTTCAGTGCACGTTCCACACCGATCTTTTCCACATGATCGTCGGTGTCGCGCAGACCAGCGGTATCAACAACATGCAGCGGCATGCCGTCGATGTGGATATGTTCACGCAAGATGTCCCGGGTGGTACCGGCGATATCGGTGACGATCGCGGCTTCGCGGCCGGCCAGCTGGTTCAGCAGGCTCGATTTGCCGGCGTTCGGCCGCCCAGCGATGACTACGGTCATGCCGTCACGCAACAAGGCGCCCTGCCCGGCTTCACGCTGCACTGTGGACAACTCCTGGCGTACCGCATCTAGCATCGACAGGACGTGGCCATCAGCCAGGAAGTCGATCTCCTCCTCAGGGAAGTCGATCGCCGCCTCGACGTAAATGCGCAGGGCAATCAATGCTTCGGTCAGGGAATGCACACGCCTGGAAAATTCCCCCTGCAGTGAACGCAGGGCATTGCGCGCCGCCTGGCTTGAGCTGGCTTCGATCAGGTCAGCGATGGCTTCGGCCTGGGCCAGGTCGAGTTTGTCGTTGAGGAAGGCGCGCTCGCTGAATTCGCCCGGGCGGGCCAGGCGGCAACCAACTTGTACACAGCGCTGCAGCAACATGTCCAGGACCACCGGGCCACCATGGCCCTGCAGTTCGAGCACATCCTCACCGGTGAACGAATTCGGCCCGGGGAAGAACAGTGCGATCCCTTCGTCCAGCACCAGCTCTTCTTCGTCGCGGAACGGGCCGTAGTGGGCATGCCGCGGGGTCAGCGTACGGCCGGTTATCAGCTGCCCGGCCTTGGCAGCCAGGGGGCCGGACAACCTGACAATACCGACACCGCCGCGGCCCTGGGCAGTGGCGATGGCAGCGATGGTCTCACGCACAATGTTCATGCTCGAAAGCCTCTACGACAAAACGACAGATAGCAAAAACGCCCCACTAGGGGGCGTTTTTTATTCACAGGCTAGCGCAATAGCCTGTCAAGCAGCAGCTTTTTTGGTAGCTGCTTCGATGCTGCGGGTGATGTACCACTGCTGTGCAATCGACAAGCAGTTGTTCACAACCCAGTACAGCACCAGACCAGCCGGGAACCACAGGAAGAAGAAGGTGAAGATGATCGGCATCATTTTCATCACCTTGGCCTGCATCGGATCCGGTGGGGTCGGGTTCAGGCGCTGCTGGATGAACATGGTGGCGCCCATGATGATCGGCAGGATGAAGAACGGATCCTTGATCGACAGGTCGGTAATCCACAGCATCCACGGGGCCTGGCGCATTTCCACGCTTTCCAGCAGTACCCAGTACAGGGCCAGGAACACCGGCATCTGTACCAGGATCGGCAGGCAGCCGCCCAGCGGGTTGATCTTCTCTTTCTTGTACAGCTCCATCATCGCCTGGGACATCTTCTGGCGATCATCACCGAAGCGTTCCTTGAGCGCAGCAAGCTTCGGTGCAACGGCACGCATGCGCGCCATCGAACGGTAGCTGGCAGCCGAGAGCGGGAAGAACAGACCCTTGATGAGCATGGTCAGGACGATGATCGACCAGCCCCAGTTACCCAGCAGGCTGTGGATATGTTGCAGCAGCCAGAAAATCGGCTGGGCAATGAACCACAGGAAGCCATAGTCGACGGTCAGTTCCAGGCCTGGGGACAACTCCTTCAGCTTGGACTGGATCTTCGGGCCGGCGTACAGCATCGCGCTGGTTTCGACCTTGCCGCCAGCAGGTACGCTGATGGCCGGGCCGGTGTAGCCGATGATGTAGTTGCCCTGGCTGTCCTTGCGGGTCTGGACAACATTGCTGTCCGACTTGGCCGGAATCCAGGCGGTCACAAAGTAGTGCTGCAGCCAAGCGACCCAGCCGCCGGACACATTTTCTTTCAAACTACCTTTGTCGATGTCCTTCATCGAGACCTTTTTGTAAGGCTCGGAAGCTGTCCACAAGGCGGCGCCCAGGTAGGTCGCGGTGCCGGTTGCAGTACTCGACGACGGGTCGGAGCTGGCATCACGCTTGAGCTGGGCAAACATGTTGCCGCTCCAGGCCTGACCACTCTGGTTGTCGATCAGGTAGGTGACGGTCAGGTCATACTCGCCACGCTTGAAGCTGAAGCGCTTGATGTAGTTGACACCGTTGTCGCTGAACTTCAGGTCGACCACCAGTTGGTCCTGGCCATCAGCCAGCTGGTAACCCTTCTGATCGGCAGCGTACAGCGGGCGGCCGGTTGGGCGGGCGTCCGGGCCGTTGACACCGGTCAGGCCGCTTTGTGCCAGGTAGACACGCTCGCCACCGTTATCGAACAGCTGGAACGGAATCTCCGGGTGGTCCTGGCGACGTGGGAACTTCGGCAGGTTCAGCTGGACGATGTCACCACCGACCGGATCGATAGCCAGGTCCAGTACATCGGTCTTGACCCGGATCAGGTCCTTGCTGACCGCGACCGGTGCCAGTTCGGCAGCGCTGGTTTCGGCATTGGCGCTCGGCACATCGGCGCTGGCGCCGGCGTTACCGGCCGGTACGCCATCCGGCAGGCCCGGGGCAACAGTGCTGGCAGCAGTATTCTGAGTCGGCAGGGCAGCCTGGCCGTAGTCCTGGTTCCACTTGAGGACCATGACGTAGGACACGATTGCCAGGGCGACGATCAGGATCGTGCGTTTAATATCCATGATTACTCGGCTATCGAAGAAGTTCGGGAGGAAGGAGCGGGAGGAACGGGATCGAAACCGCCGTCGTTCCACGGATGACAACGCCCCAGGCGACGAACGGCTAGCCACCCACCACGCCAGAGGCCGTGGTTTTCAATGGCTTCATAAGCGTAACAGGAGCAACTGGGGAAGAAACG
Organism: Pseudomonas oryzicola; assembly: GCF_014269185.2. Taxonomy (NCBI): domain Bacteria; kingdom Pseudomonadati; phylum Pseudomonadota; class Gammaproteobacteria; order Pseudomonadales; family Pseudomonadaceae; genus Pseudomonas; species Pseudomonas oryzicola. The sequence continues at coordinate 168,755 of NZ_JABWRZ020000001.1, read as the reverse complement.
ACAGTGACTGGCCATCAGAGGACTAATGGCGTAACGGTAAAACTGGATCGGAACGAGGGCCAGTTTACGCATCTTGGCTGTCTACCCCTGCGGAATCGGCGGTAACTGCTGGAGCGGGCCGGCTGCGCGCCAGGCGTTTCCAGAGTTTGCCAAAGTGTTGGTGCAATTCCGGGTTTTCTATCTCACCCAATCCCTTGCGCGCGACGATCACGATGTCCAGCCCGGCAAGCAAATGCTGGTTCAGACGAAAGGAATCGCGCATCAAGCGCTTGAGGCGGTTGCGTTGAACGGCGAGCTTGACGCTCTTCTTTCCGATTACCAGGCCTAGGCGTGGGTGATCGAGGCCGTTCTCGCGAGCAAGGATCAGCAGGTTTTTCCCTGGAACCTTGCCGGTTGGGGAGTCGAAGACCGCTTTGAAATGCCGGGGTGTAAGCAGTCGCTTTTCCCGACTGAAGTCCTGACTCACCACCTGTGCCGAAAAATCAAATGGCCAGACGCTTACGGCCTTTGGCACGACGACGCGACAGAACAGCGCGGCCGTTCTTGGTAGCCATACGGGCACGGAAGCCGTGGGTGCGCGCGCGCTTGATGGTGCTTGGTTGGAAAGTACGTTTCATGGCGTGTTACCTGGTTTGTCGACGACGGGCCGGGATGGCCCCCTTTTTAAGAGACCGGCGATTCTAGAGAAAGCAAGCCCATAGGTCAATTTCCAACCAGCCTTTCCATATAGAGCGTGTGATGGACGGTGGCTCACTCGGGCATCGCCAAGCCGCTTGATCGGACAGCGACATTGGGGACAACATGAAAAAAAGAAGAGACATATAAAAAGCTTTTCTGAAGAACTTATAGATCTTAGGTGGATAAGCTTCTGTGGGTAACCATAGCTAGCCCAATAAAATCAAGGTACGCAGCGTTTCACAACTGTGTTTCCAACCGGTGCTGCGCTTGTTTTTTTCGTGGTCGAAAGCTGTGGATGAAATGCAAACTTTTCCACAGGCGAGTTATCAACAGGGCAAGACCCAGGGTTGTGCATAGCCTCCAAGGTTGGTTATCCACAGGGCTTATTCACACTCGGGTAAAGCCGTTTTGGTCGATAAATGGCTGTTTTGTCATGGCTCCTAACGTGTCCACATGTGGATAACTGGGCGCCCGACCGGTACAATGGCGGTTTGTTTTTGCCTCATCCGGCTTTCAAACTCAGGGGAAATCCGTGTCAGTGGAACTTTGGCAGCAGTGCGTGGAGCTTCTGCGCGATGAACTGCCTGCCCAGCAATTCAACACCTGGATCCGTCCGCTACAGGTCGAAGCCGAAGGCGACGAGTTGCGCGTCTATGCGCCTAACCGTTTCGTTCTCGATTGGGTCAATGAAAAGTACCTGGGGCGCTTGCTCGAACTGTTGGGCGAGAACGGCAGTGGCATTGCGCCTGCCCTTTCCTTGTTGATCGGTAGCCGGCGCAGCTCGGCACCACGTGCTGCACCCAACGCGCCAGTCAGTGCTGCGGTGGCTGCATCGCTGGCCAATACCCAGGCACAGAGCCAGACCCAGAAGGCAGTGCCGGCAGCGGTCGAACCGGTTGCAGTGGCAGCGTCTGAGCCTGTGCTGGTCGATGAGTTGGCCGAGCCGTCCTTGCGTGACAGCTTCGATTCCATGGCCGAACCGGCTGCGCAGTCAGCCGCCAGCGCCCGGACCGAACAACGTACCGTGCAGGTCGAAGGCGCGCTCAAGCACACCAGCTACCTGAATCGCACCTTTACCTTCGACACGTTCGTCGAAGGTAAGTCGAACCAGCTGGCGCGAGCTGCTGCCTGGCAGGTGGCCGACAACCCCAAGCATGGCTACAACCCGCTCTTCCTTTATGGGGGCGTGGGCTTGGGTAAGACCCACCTCATGCATGCTGTGGGTAACCACCTGCTGAAAAAGAACCCGAACGCCAAGGTCGTGTACCTGCATTCGGAGCGTTTCGTCGCGGATATGGTCAAGGCGCTGCAGCTCAATGCCATCAACGAATTCAAGCGCTTCTACCGTTCGGTGGATGCATTGCTGATCGACGATATCCAGTTCTTTGCCCGGAAGGAGCGCTCGCAGGAAGAGTTTTTCCACACCTTCAACGCTCTGCTCGAGGGCGGTCAGCAGGTCATTCTTACCTCTGACCGCTACCCCAAGGAGATCGAAGGCCTGGAAGAACGCCTGAAGTCGCGCTTTGGTTGGGGCCTGACGGTGGCAGTCGAGCCACCCGAGCTGGAAACCCGCGTGGCGATCCTGATGAAGAAAGCCGACCAGGCCAAGGTCGAGTTGCCGCATGACGCCGCGTTCTTCATTGCCCAGCGTATCCGCTCCAACGTCCGTGAACTGGAAGGCGCGTTGAAACGGGTGATCGCTCACTCGCACTTCATGGGCCGCGACATCACCATCGAGTTGATCCGTGAGTCGCTAAAGGATCTGCTGGCGCTGCAAGACAAGCTGGTCAGTGTGGATAACATTCAGCGTACTGTCGCCGAGTACTACAAGATCAAGATCTCCGATCTGTTGTCCAAACGGCGTTCGCGTTCTGTCGCGCGTCCGCGCCAGGTAGCCATGGCATTGTCCAAAGAGCTGACCAACCACAGTCTGCCCGAAATCGGCGACATGTTCGGTGGTCGCGACCATACGACTGTGCTGCACGCCTGTCGCAAGATCAATGAACTGAAGGAATCCGACGCGGACATCCGCGAGGACTACAAGAACCTGCTGCGGACGCTGACGACCTGATGGCCGTCTGCGCAGCTAATTGAAGGCAAGGGACTAGACCATGCATTTCACCATTCAACGCGAAGCCCTGTTGAAACCCCTGCAACTGGTCGCCGGTGTCGTCGAGCGCCGTCAGACCTTGCCGGTGCTGTCCAACGTATTGCTGGTCGTTCAAGGCCAGCAACTGTCGTTGACCGGTACCGACCTGGAAGTCGAACTGGTAGGCCGCGTGCAACTGGAAGAGCCAGCCGAGCCTGGCGAAATCACTGTTCCAGCTCGCAAGCTGATGGACATTTGCAAAAGCCTGCCAAACGACGCCCTGATCGATATCAAGGTTGACGAGCAGAAACTGTTGGTCAAGGCCGGCCGCAGCCGCTTTACCCTGTCGACCCTGCCAGCCAACGACTTCCCGACCGTCGAAGAAGGCCCGGGCTCGCTGACCTGCAACCTGGAACAAAGCAAACTGCGCCGCCTGATCGAACGCACCAGCTTCGCCATGGCTCAGCAGGATGTGCGCTACTACCTCAACGGCATGCTGCTGGAGGTATCCCGCAACACCCTGCGCGCGGTATCGACCGACGGCCACCGCCTGGCGCTGTGCTCCATGAGCGCGCCGATCGAGCAGGACGAGCGCCATCAGGTAATCGTGCCGCGTAAAGGTATCCTCGAGCTGGCGCGCCTGCTCACCGACCCGGAAGGTATGGTCAGCATCGTCCTGGGCCAGCACCACATCCGTGCCACCACCGGTGAATTCACCTTCACCTCCAAACTGGTGGACGGCAAGTTCCCGGACTATGAGCGGGTTCTGCCAAAAGGCGGTGACAAGCTTGTGGTCGGCGATCGCCAGGCGCTGCGCGAAGCGTTTAGCCGTACTGCAATTCTTTCCAACGAGAAGTACCGCGGTATTCGCCTGCAGCTGGCAGCTGGCCAATTGAAAATCCAGGCCAACAACCCTGAGCAGGAAGAAGCTGAAGAAGAAATCAGCGTGGACTACGAAGGTAGCTCGCTGGAAATCGGCTTCAACGTCAGCTACCTGCTGGACGTGCTGGGCGTAATGACTACCGAGCAAGTTCGTCTCATCCTGTCCGACTCCAACAGCAGTGCGCTGCTGCAGGAAGCAGGTAACGACGATTCTTCCTACGTTGTCATGCCGATGCGCCTGTAACCCGTAGCAGGCGAAATGTCCCTTCGACGTATCATGGTCACCGCGGTGCGCAACTTGCACCCGGTGACACTCTTACCCTCTCCCCGCATCAACATCCTCTACGGCGCCAACGGCAGCGGCAAGACCAGCGTGCTCGAAGCTGTGTACCTACTCGGGCTTGCGCGCTCTTTCCGCAGCACCCGCTTGAACCCGGTCATTCAATACGAACAGCCTGTATGTACCGTATTTGGCGAAGTGCAGTTGGCCGAGGGTGGCTGCAGCAACTTGGGCGTGTCCCGCGAGCGGCAAGGGGAGTTCACTATTCGTATCGATGGGCAAAACGCACGTAGCGCAGCACAGCTGGCTGAATTGCTACCGCTTCAGCTCATTAACCCGGACAGCTTCCGCTTGCTGGAAGGTGCGCCGAAAATTCGCCGCCAGTTCCTGGATTGGGGAGTGTTCCACGTGGAACCTCGCTTCCTGCCAGCGTGGCAGCGGCTGCAGAAGGCGCTGCGGCAGCGGAACTCATGGTTGCGTCATGGTACACTTGACCCAGCTTCGCAAGCCGCCTGGGACCGGGAATTGTGCCTGGCCAGCGCGGAAATAGATGAATACCGTCGCAACTACATCAAGGCCTTGAAGCCCGTCTTCGAGCGAACCCTGAGCGAACTGGTCGAGCTGGACGGGTTGACCCTGAGCTACTACCGAGGCTGGGATAAGGACCGGGAACTGCAAGAAGTGCTCGCCTCGTCTCTTCTTCGAGATCAGCAGATGGGCCACACCCAGGCCGGTCCGCAGCGCGCTGATCTGCGTCTTCGTCTGGCTGCCAACAACGCAGCCGACATTCTGTCGCGTGGTCAGCAAAAGCTGGTGGTATGCGCTTTGCGCATTGCCCAAGGCCACCTCGTTAGTCAGGCTCGCCGCGGTCACTGTATTTATCTCGTGGATGACTTGCCGTCGGAACTGGATGACCAGCATCGCCGCGCGCTGTGCCGCTTGCTTGAAGAATTACGCTGCCAGGTGTTCATCACCTGTGTAGATCATGAATTACTGAGGGAAGACTGGCAGACGGAAACGCCAGTTGCTTTGTTCCACGTGGAACAAGGCCGTATCACCCAGACCCACGACCATCGGGAGTGAAGGCATGAGCGAAAATCAAACGTACGACTCCTCCAGCATCAAGGTGCTGAAAGGTTTGGATGCCGTACGCAAGCGTCCCGGCATGTACATTGGCGACACCGATGATGGTAGCGGCCTGCACCACATGGTCTTCGAGGTGGTCGACAACTCCATCGACGAAGCCCTCGCCGGTCACTGCGACGACATCACCGTCATCATCCACCCGGACGAATCCATCAGTGTGCGCGACAACGGTCGCGGCATTCCGGTCGACGTGCATAAAGAAGAAGGCGTTTCCGCAGCTGAAGTCATCATGACCGTACTGCACGCCGGCGGTAAGTTCGACGACAACTCCTACAAGGTATCCGGCGGTCTACACGGTGTAGGTGTTTCCGTGGTGAACGCCCTGTCCGAGAAACTGGTACTGACCGTACGCCGTAGCGGCAAGATCTGGGAGCAGACCTACGTCCACGGGGTTCCCCAGGCACCGATGGCGGTAGTTGGTGACAGCGAAACCACGGGTACCCACATCCACTTCAAGCCTTCGGCCGAAACCTTCAAGAACATTCACTTCAGCTGGGACATCCTGGCCAAGCGTATCCGTGAGTTGTCGTTCCTCAACTCGGGCGTTGGCATCCTGCTGAAAGATGAGCGCAGCGGCAAGGAAGAGTTTTTCAAGTACGAAGGTGGCTTACGTGCATTCGTCGAGTACCTGAACACCAACAAGACCCCGGTGAACTCCCAGGTGTTCCACTTCAATGTCCAGCGCGACGATGGCGTAGGCGTGGAAGTTGCCCTGCAGTGGAATGACAGCTTCAACGAAAACCTGCTGTGCTTCACCAACAACATTCCGCAACGTGACGGCGGTACGCACCTGGTGGGCTTCCGTTCCTCTCTGACCCGCAGCCTTAACAGCTACATCGAGCAGGAAGGCCTGGCCAAGAAGAACAAGGTGGCAACCACTGGCGATGACGCCCGTGAGGGCCTGACCGCGATCATCTCGGTGAAGGTACCGGACCCGAAGTTCAGCTCGCAGACCAAGGACAAGCTGGTTTCCTCGGAGGTTAAGACCGCCGTGGAACAGGAGATGAACAAGTACTTCGCCGATTTCCTGCTGGAAAATCCGAACGAGGCCAAAGCCGTCGTTGGCAAAATGATCGACGCGGCGCGTGCCCGCGAAGCCGCCCGTAAGGCTCGCGAAATGACTCGCCGCAAAGGTGCGCTGGATATTGCTGGCTTGCCGGGCAAACTGGCGGACTGCCAGGAGAAGGACCCTGCCCTTTCCGAACTGTACCTGGTGGAGGGTGACTCTGCAGGTGGCTCGGCCAAGCAAGGCCGCAACCGTCGTACCCAGGCAATCCTGCCTTTGAAGGGCAAGATCCTCAACGTCGAGAAAGCACGCTTCGACAAGATGATCTCGTCTCAGGAAGTCGGCACGCTGATCACTGCGCTGGGCTGTGGTATCGGCCGCGAAGAGTACAACATCGACAAGCTGCGCTATCACAACATCATCATCATGACCGATGCTGACGTCGACGGTTCGCACATTCGTACCCTGCTGCTGACCTTCTTCTTCCGTCAGTTGCCGGAGCTGGTCGAGCGTGGCTACATCTACATTGCCCAGCCGCCGCTGTACAAAGTGAAGAAGGGCAAGCAGGAGCAGTACATCAAGGACGACGAGGCCATGGAAGAGTACATGACCCAGTCGGCCCTGGAAGATGCCAGCCTTCACCTGGACGAGTCGGCGCCAGCGGTGTCCGGTGTGCAGCTGGAAGCGTTGGTCAACGAATTCCGTAGCGTCATGAAGACCCTCAAGCGTCTGTCGCGCTTGTACCCGGAAGAGCTGACCGAGCACTTCATCTACTTGCCGGAGGTGACCCTGGAGCAGTTGGGGGACCACGCGGTGATGCAAGCCTGGCTGGCTCAGTTCCAGGAACGTCTGAGCAACAGCCAGAAGTCTGGCCTGGTCTACAAAGCCAGCCTGCGCGAAGACAAGGAACGCAATGTATGGCTGCCAGAGGTGGAAATCACCTCCCACGGCTTGGCCAGCTATGTCACCTTCAACCGCGACTTCTTCGGCAGCAATGACTACCGGACCGTGGTCAACATCGGTGCCAAGCTGTCCAGCCTGTTGGGTGAAGGCGCCTACGTGCAGCGTGGTGAGCGCCGCAAAGCGATCGTCGAGTTCAAGGAAGGCCTCGACTGGCTGATGAACGAGACCACCAAGCGCCACACCATCCAGCGATACAAAGGGCTGGGCGAGATGAACCCGGACCAACTGTGGGAAACAACCATGGACCCGGCTGTTCGCCGCATGCTCAAGGTCACCATCGAAGACGCGATCGCTGCCGACCAGATCTTCAACACCCTGATGGGTGACGCGGTCGAGCCGCGTCGTGACTTCATCGAAAGCAACGCGCTGTCGGTATCGAACCTGGATTTCTGATCAGGTGTAGATAAAAAGAAAAGCCCGCAACCGCGGGCTTTTCTTTTTGCCGGATTTTTATGGCAAGCCGGTCTCTTCCGCAGCCCTGGATCACGGGTGGGCGCATGATCCGGATTTCTTGAAAGACTCTCACGCGAATGACTTCCTCAACCGGAGCGTTTCATGTCGACTCAGTGGGCGTCTCAAGTAGCTTTGATCAGCGGTTCCGGCAGTGACAAAGGTACAGGTATTGCCATTGCTCGTTGCCTTGGCCAGCGGTGGCCGAGCTGCTGCGGAAGGCCTGGAGGTGGATGGTCGTGTGGCCGACCTGACGGATGGCGCTACCAGCAAAGCGTCAATTCAGGCCGAGCTCCTTCAAGCGGCGGTATAGCGTGCGCTCGCTCAAGCCCAAGTGACGAGCCAGTTCACTGCGCGAGCCCTTGAACTGTTCCAGCGCCTGCGCCAGCTCACCCAGATGATTGCGCCGCCCGCCGCCGGAGACCGCTGCAGCCGGCCCGATATCCTCCGGCAAATGCTCCGGCCGAATCAGCCCGTCATCGGCAAACAACCGCGCCCGTTCGAGGATATTGCGCAGCTCGCGGATATTGCCCGGGAACGGATGCAGACGAAGCTGCTGTACGGCATCCTCACTCAGCCTGGGTGTCGGCTTGCCAGCCATGCGTTGAAGCAGACTCTGCGCGAGCAGAGGCAGATCTTCTACCCGCTCGCGTAATGCGGGCAGGCGGATCGGAAAGCCGCTGATGCGGTAGTACAGGTCTTCGCGGAAGCTGCCATCTGCAACCATCTTCCTGAGCGGTTTGTGAGTAGCCGACACCAGGCGGAAATCCGAATGCACCGTGCGCAGGCTGCCGACCGGACGAAAACTGCCAGACTCGATCAGGCGTAGCAGCTTCACCTGCATTGCCAGCGGCACTTCGCCAATTTCATCGAGGAACAGGGTTCCGCCATGCGCCGCTTCAGCTAGGCCGATCTTGCGCTGGTTGGCGCCCGTGAATGCGCCCTTCTCGTAGCCGAACAACTCGCTCTCGAACAATGACTCAGTCAGGCCGGTACAGTCGACGACTACCAACGGGCCGTTGGCCCTGGGGCTGCCCATGTGCACCGCGCGGGCGAACAATTCCTTGCCGGTACCCGACTCACCTTGCAGCAATACCGGAATCTGCGCTGGCGCTGCACGTTGCAGGCTGGACAGGGCAGCCTTGAATGCAGGGGCGCGACCTACCAGCCCTTGTTCCTGAGGCTGCGCCGACGCCAGGGTGATGCTGGCCAGGCGCTCGACGAAGGCTACCACCCTGCCCTGTTCATCCAGGATCGGACGCAACTCGACATCCACATGTTCGGGGCCACGTGGCGTGTGATGAATATGCAAGACCCGCTCTGGAACCTTGCTGTGCCACGCCTTGCGCATCGGGCAATGCTCACCTGCCTGATCACAAGGCACGGCATAGTGATGCGAGACCTTGTGGCACTTTTTACCCAACGGTGCCTGGTCGTGGTAGCCGAACTGGCGGCGATAGGCGGCATTCGCAGCGAGGATGTTGTAGTCGGTGTCCAGCACGATGGTTGGCAGGGCATCGTGCTCGAGGTAGGAAACCAGGGCTAGGATGAGAGGATGGGCTTCAGGCATGGGGACACCGGTAGAGTTACCGACGCAGGGTAGCAAGGACTGCCAAACACTGCCATTGGCTGACAGTCGACTGCCAATTTGCGCTGCCAGTACAACAACAGTTGTCAGCAACCTGCCGTTTTTCATGGGCCCGCGAACAGGAAAATGCCTGGCATGTATCTTGATAAAGCTCCTGTCACTGCCTACGCCTGTACAAGGCTGGGCGGAAAATTTGGAGAAACGTGATGATCATCGGCAACAACCTGCACGTGGACGCCTTCTATGACCAGGCGACCTCGACCATCAGCTACCTGGTCATGGACCGTGAAACGCGCCAGTGCGCATTGATCGACAGTGTGCTCGATTACGACCCGAAGTCCGGACGCTCCTGCACGGTTTCGGCAGACCGCCTGGTCCAGCGCGTGGCCGAGCTTGAAGCCAGCGTGCAATGGATACTGGAAACCCATGTGCACGCCGACCATCTATCGGCAGCGGCTTATCTGAAGGAAAAGCTGGGTGGTCACACGGCCATCGGCGCACACATCACCCAGGTGCAGAAAGTGTTTGGTGCGTTGTTCAACGCCGAGCCTGGCTTTGCTCGCGATGGCAGCCAGTTCGATGTGTTGTTCGAGGACGAAGAAGGGTTTCGCATAGGCAACCTGCATGCCCGCGCCTTGCACACCCCGGGGCACACCCCTGCGTGCATGAGCTTCATGATCGAGGACGCAGGCGAGACCGCCGTATTCGTTGGCGATACGCTGTTCATGCCCGACTATGGCACCGCTCGTTGTGACTTCCCTGGGGCCGATGCCCGCACCCTGTATCGCTCGATTCGCCGCCTGCTGGCCTTCCCCGATCAGACTCTGCTGTTCATGTGCCATGACTACCTGCCCGGTGGCCGCGACATGCAATACGTCACCACAGTGGCCGAGCAACGCGCCAGCAATATCCACATCCATCAGGGCATCGACGAGGACAGCTTTGTCGCCATGCGCGAAGCGCGCGACAAGACCCTTGATATGCCTGTACTGATCCTGCCGTCGGTGCAGGTGAACATGCGCAGTGGCCAGTTCCCCGCGCCGGAAGAGAACGGTGTCAGCTACCTGAAGATTCCGCTGAACAAGCTGTGACCGCCCTGCTCCATAACCAGATTTCCAGGATTTACCGCCATGCCTGCCTTGTTGTCCCCTACCAATACCGACCACCACACAGTGGTTATCGTCGGTGCCGGTGCCGCCGGCATCGCCACTGCCTCCAGCCTGATCAGCCGTGACCCGTCGCTGGACGTGGCGTTGATCGACCCCGCCGAGGTGCATTATTACCAGCCCGGCTGGACCATGGTTGGTGCCGGCGTGTTCAACGCACCGAGCACGGCCCGCACCATGGCATCGACCATTCCACGCGGTGTGCGCTGGATAAAGGCCCAGGTGCAAAGGTTCGACCCGCAGGGCCAGCAGGTCATCCTCGACGATGGCCGCGCCATCGGTTACCGACAGCTGGTGGTTTGCCCAGGGCTGAAGCTGGACTGGGCTGCTATCGAGGGGCTCAGCGAGACCTTGGGGCGCAATGGCGTCACCTCCAACTATCGCTATGACCTGGCGCCCTATACCTGGGAGCTGGTGCGGCAGCTCAAGCAAGGCCGCGCCCTGTTCTGTCAGCCGCCCATGCCGATCAAATGCGCCGGCGCTCCGCAGAAGGCCCTTTACCTGTCTTGCGACCACTGGCTGCGCCATGGCCGGCTGGGCGCCGTGAAAGCCAGCTTCTTCAATGCCGGTGCGGTGTTGTTCGGTGTGCCGGACTACGTACCCGCGCTGATGAAGTACATCGAGAAGTATTCGGTTGACCTCAACTTTGCCCAGCGCCTGGTTGCCGTGGACGGCTCCAGCAAGCGCGCCACCTTTGTGCGGACCTTGGCTGATGGCAGCAGTGAAACCCGCAGCGAGGCTTTCGACATGCTGCATGTGGTGCCGCCACAAGTGGCGCCGGATTTCATTCGCGAAAGCCCATTGGCCGACGGTGCCGGTTGGGTGGATGTCGACCCGCACACGCTACGCCATCGCCAGTTCGCCAATGTTCATGCCCTGGGTGACGTGGTCAATACCAGCAATGCCAAGACCGCTGCGGCTGCTCGCAAGCAGGCCCCGGTAGTGGCGAACAACGTGCTGGTGGCACTGGGCAGGCTACCGAACCTGGCCCAGTACGACGGGTATGGCTCCTGCCCGCTTACCGTTGAACGCGGCAAGATTGTGCTGGCGGAGTTCACCTATGGCGGCAAGCTGGCGCCGAGCTTCCCCAGCTGGTTGCTGGATGGCCGCAAGCCGACGCGCCTGGCCTGGTTGCTCAAGGCGCAAGTGCTGCCACCCTTGTACTGGAAAGGCATGCTCAAGGGGCGCGAGTGGCTGGCGCGGCCGCAGCCGCTGGTAGCCGAGGGTGGCCAGTGATCGAGCATCAACTGTTGGGCGCAGGCCTGGGGGCAATCATTGGCGCGGTGCTGGCGCTAACCGGTGCAGGCGGTGGCATTCTGGCAGTGCCATTACTGGTGTTCGGCCTGGGGCTGTCGATGGTCGAGGCGGCACCGGTCGGCCTGCTGGCCGTTGGCCTGGCGGCGGCAGTGGGGGCCGTGCTGGGCTTGCGCCAGGGCCTGGTGCGCTACCGGGCGGCGTTGTTCATCGCCTTGGTGGGTGTGGCCGCAGCACCGTTCGGGCTGATGCTTGCGCACCGCGTGCCCAATTCACCCTTGCAGCTGGTATTTGCCGGGGTACTGGTGTACGCGTGTCTGCGCATCTGGCGCAAGGCGGCCATGGAATTGCGCGGCGAAGCCAATGACGCGCATCGCTACATCGAACCCTGCGTACTCAACCCGCTGCAGGGCCGTTTGCGCTGGACGCTGCCCTGCGCGCGTGCCCTGGCGTTCACGGGGGCATTATCCGGCCTGCTATCCGGGCTGCTTGGTGTGGGCGGTGGCTTTGTCATCATTCCGGCGCTGAACCGCTATACCAATCTGCGCATGGCCAGCATCGTCTCTACCTCATTGGCGGTGATTGCCCTGGTGTCTACCGGCAGTGTGGTCAGTGCCAGCCTCGCCGGGGTCATGCACTGGCAGGTCGGTGCGCCGTTTGCCGTTGGCGCGGTGCTCGGCTTGCTGCTGGCGCGGCCTTTGGCGGCCAGGCTGGCCGGGCCGCGTTTGCAGCAGATGTTCGCTATGGCGGGGTGGGTGGCGGCGGCACTGCTTGCCGGCAAGGCGCTACTGGGCTAGCAGTTCGCTCTGTTCAGCCGCGCACAGCGCCAGCAGGTAGTCCCACACGACCCGTAGGCGCACCGACTTGTGCAGCTCGCGACGGGTGCATATCCAGTAGCTGCGCTGGATAGTCTCGCCAGGCAGCACCCGCACCAGTGTCGGATCGCAGCGGGCCATGTAGTTGGGCAGCACGGCAATACCCAGCCCGGCGCGGGCGGCGGCCTGCTGAGCGATCACGCTGGTGCTGCGAAATACCACGTTGGGTGTGCGGCAGAAGCTGTTGAGAAACAACAGCTCCTGGCTGAACAGCAAATCGTCGACGTAGCCGATCCAGCTGTGCCGGGCCAGGTCTTCGCGGTTGCGTAGCGCTGGCGCCCGGTCCAGATAAGCCTTGCTGGCGTACAGGGCCAGGCGATAGTCGGTGAGTTTGCGCGTGATCAGCAAATCGGCGTTGGGGCGTTCCAGGTGGATGCTGATCTCTGCCTCGCGGTTGAGAATGCTGACGAAGCGCGGCACTGCCACCAACTCCACTTCCAGGCCTGGGTAGCGTTCGAACAGCGCATTCATGCGCGGGGTGAAGAACATGATGCCGATGCCTTCGGTGACCCCAAGGCGAATTTTGCCCAGCGGGGTGATGGCCTGGGTGATTTCTTCCTGCGCCAGCAGGGCGACATTTTCCATGGCTTCGGCGTGTTTGAGCAGGGCCTGGCCCGAGGGGGTCAGCTCGTAGCCTTGGGCATGCTGCACGAATAACGCAGTGCCCAGGCTCTGCTCGATGTTCTCGATATGCCGGGCCACGGTGCTATGGGTGGTGTTGAGGCGCTTGGCGGCGGTAAGCAGGCGGCCACTACGCTGCAACTCGAGGAAAAACCGCAGATCGTTCCAGTCGAACATGCTAGTCCCTATGCTCCAGGCGCGAACTTTTCTAGTAGCGCACCGTTGCAGTGATGGTCGCTGTGCCAAAACGCACAGCAGCTGCGCGAAATTTCGTGTTTCCTCCACGAAATTACTCACTAAGATGGTTCGGGACAAGAATAAAAAACAGGCGCGAGGTTACACATGCCATCAGCCGATTCTGTCTTCGACTATGTGGTTGTGGGTGCCGGCCCCGCCGGATGCCTGCTGGCCAATCGTTTATCCGCCGACCCCTCCTGCCGCGTCCTGCTGCTGGAAGCCGGTGGCCGCGACAACTATCCATGGATTCACATCCCCGTCGGTTACCTCTACTGCATTGGCAACCCGCGCACCGACTGGTGCTTCAGGACCGAGGCGCAGTCCGGCCTGGGCGGCCGTGCGTTGGGTTACCCGCGAGGCAAGGTGCTGGGTGGCTGTTCCTCGATCAACGGCATGATCTACATGCGCGGCCAGGCGGCAGACTATGACCGCTGGGCCGAGCAAGGCAACGACGGCTGGGCCTGGAAGGATGTATTGCCGCTGTTCAAGGCCAGCGAAAGCCACTTCGCCGGTGCCAGCGAGCACCATGGCGGTGAGGGCGAATGGCGGGTCGAGCGCCAGCGCTACAGCTGGCCGATCCTCGATGCCTTTCGCGATGCTGCCGAGCAGAGTGGCATCGGCAAGGTCGATGACTTCAACACCGGCGACAACCAAGGCTGCGGATACTTTCAGGTCAACCAGCGCAGCGGTGTGCGCTGGAACGCCTCCAAGGCTTTCCTGCGGCCGATCAGGAACCGTCCCAACCTTACCGTGCTGACCGGCGTCCAGGTTGACCAGGTGCTCCTCAATAACACCCGTGCGCGGGCAGTGAAAGCGCTGTGGCAAGGCGCCTGGCACGAGTTTGCGGCCCGTCGCGAGATTGTGCTGTGCGCGGGAGCGGTCGGGTCACCTGGCATTCTGCAGCGCTCCGGCATCGGTCCACGCCCGTTGCTGGAACGCCTGGGTATTGGCGTGCGTCACGACATGCCAGGTGTGGGTGGCAACCTGCAGGACCACCTGCAACTGCGTCTGATCTACCAGGTCCGTAATACCCGCACCCTGAACCAGATGGCCAACAGCCTGTTAGGCAAGCTGGGCATGGGCCTGCGCTATCTCTACGACCGCAGCGGCCCCCTGGCCATGGCCCCGAGCCAGCTGGGCGCTTTCGTGCGCTCTGACCCGGAGCAGCCCAGCGCCAACCTGCAGTATCACGTGCAGCCGCTGTCACTGGAGCGCTTCGGCGAACCATTGCATGCGTTTCCGGCCTTTACCGCATCGGTGTGCAACCTGCGTCCGGCCAGCCGTGGGCGTATCGATATCCGCAGCGCCGACATGAGCAGCACGCCGCTGATCGACCCCAACTACCTCAGCGCCGCCGAGGACCTGCGCGTCGCTGCCGATGCCATTCGGCTTACCCGGCGTATCGTCCAGGCCCCTGCCCTGGCCGCCTTCGAGCCCAGGGAATATTTGCCAGGCCCAGCCCTGCAAAGCGAGGAAGAGCTGTTCGAAGCCGCCGGCAAGATCGGCACTACTATCTTCCACCCGGTCGGCACCTGCCGCATGGGCAACGGCGTAATGGACGTTGTGGATAACCAGCTGCGGGTGCATGGCATCCCCGGCCTGCGTGTCGCCGATGCCTCGATCATGCCGCAGATCACTTCCGGTAATACCTGTTCACCCACCCTGATGATCGCTGAAAAGGCGGCACAACTGATCCTCAAAGGAGCGGCTACCCAGACCTGTCTGAACGAAGACGCGATACCGACGCCCTGACCAGGGTGCGTGCAAGTGAACGGCGGCTTGCGGTCAGAAGCCGTCGACAGTGGAACAACAACAATAATCACTGTGGCCTTAGGGCCGAGGACAGCAACGATGTCGGATTACATCCAAGAGCAGAGTGCGGCGGCCAGCAGCTCCAGCCGTCGTGAAGAGCGCAAGATCATTTTCGCGTCATCCCTCGGGACGGTGTTCGAGTGGTATGACTTTTTTCTCTATGGCGCGCTGGCCGCGGTCATCAGCAAGCAGTTCTTTGCTGGTGTGAACGACACCACTGCGTTCATCTTTGCCCTGATGGCCTTTGCTGCCGGCTTCCTGGTGCGGCCATTCGGTGCATTGGTGTTCGGCCGTCTGGGTGACATGATCGGGCGCAAGTACACCTTCCTGGTCACCATCGTGCTGATGGGCCTGTCCACCTTCGCCGTCGGCCTGTTGCCCACCTACGCCAGCATCGGCATTGCCGCACCGATCATCCTCGTGGTTCTGCGCATGCTGCAGGGTCTAGCGCTGGGCGGTGAATACGGTGGAGCGGCCACTTACGTGGCGGAACATGCACCGCCCGGCAAGCGCGGCTTCCATACCGGTTTCATCCAGTCCACCGCCACGCTCGGCCTGTTGCTGTCGCTGGTGGTCGTGCTGGGCAGCCGCTACATCAGTGGCGACCAGTTCGAGACCTGGGGCTGGCGCTTGCCGTTCCTGTTGTCGATCGTGCTATTGGCCATTTCCACCTGGATACGCATGAGCATGCATGAGTCGCCGGCCTTTGTGAAAATGAAGGCCCAGGGCAAGGTCAGCAAATCGCCGATCCGTGAGTCGTTCACCTCCTGGCCGAACCTTAAGGTAGTGCTTACCGCCTTGTTCAGCATCAACGCCGGGCAGGCTGTGACCTTCTATACGGCGCAGTTCTATGTGCTGTTCTTCATGACCCAGATGCTGAAGATGGACCCGGCCCAGGCCAATACCCTGTTGATCATCAGCGTGGTGATCGGGGCGCCGTTCTTCGTGTTCTTCGGCTGGTTGTCGGACCGTATTGGCCGCAAGCCGATCCTGATGCTTGGCCTGCTGCTGGCCACCTTGCTGTATTTCCCGCTGTTCAAGGCGCTGAGCCATTACGCCAACCCACAGATCGACGCCGCCAGCCGCCAGGCACCGATCGTGGTCACTGCCGATCCGCAAGGCTGCACCTTCCAGTTCGACCCGGTGGGCAAGGCGCGTTTCGACAGTCCGTGTGACAAGGTCAAGACCTTCCTGGTCAAGCAGGGCCTGCCATACAGCTCGGTGGATGTAGCCGGCAGCGAGGTGGTGGTGAACATCGGTGACAAGAGCATCAGCGGCTTTGACGAAGCAGCCATGCGCGCTGCAGTGGAGCAGGCTGGCTACCCGGCCAAGGCTGACCCGTCGCAGGTCAACCAGGTTATGGTGGTGTTGCTGATCGTGGCAATGATCCTGATCGCAACCATGACCTATGGCCCGCTGGCGGCGGTTATGGTCGAACTGTTCCCGACCCGCATCCGCTACACCTCGATGTCGCTGCCGTACCACATCGGTAATGGCTGGTTCGGGGGCTTCCTGCCGACGGTATCGTTCGCGCTGGTGGTGTATACCGGAGATATCTTCTACGGGCTGTGGTACCCGGTGCTGGTGACCGGGGTCAGCCTGGTGGTGGGGATCTTCTGCCTTAAAGAAACCAAGGATGTGGATATCGACAAGGTCTGACGGTTTGCGTGGCCTGCACAAAATCGCCTGACCGCTGCCACACATATCATTCACCCAAAAAAAACCGGCTGTAAAAGCCGGTTTTTTATGCCCCAAAAAACTTATGCACGATTTTCAGAAAAATGTCATACACAGAAATAACCAGCTAATTCAAAGAGTTAGCTTCAAATCCGAGTACTTGATCCAAAAAATGCTCACAAGTTATCCACAGGCGCTCAGGCAAGTTGCTCTTGAGGTTTTTCCGCTTCTGGCGGCAGCGAACCCATAGCCCGCTGGGTCGCCTCATTCCATGCTGCGGCGCGGTCATTGAGCTCGGCGATGGCACGTGGCCCGGTGCCATTGGCGTACATCGGTTCGCCAATGACCACCTCGATGGTACCTGCGCGTTTGCCCCAACCGGTCTTTGGCCAGAATTTGCCAGCGTTGTGCGCGATCGGCAGCACCGGCAGCCCGGCATTTACTGCCAAGGCAGTACCGCCACGGGAGAACTTGCCGATGGTGCCGAATGGTACCCGGGTGCCTTCCGGGAAGATCAGCACCCACACTTTCTGCTTGAGCAGTTCATCACCTTTGCTCGCTACCTGGCGCAGGGCTTCCTTGGGATTGTCGCGATTGATCGCGATCGGCCGCAGCATGGCCATCGCCCAACCGAAGAACGGCACGTACAGCAACTCGCGCTTGAGCACCTGGCTCAACGGCGAGAAGTACTGGGACAGGAAGAATGTTTCCCAGGTGCTCTGGTGGTTGGACAGGATCACGCAAGGCTCAGTCGGCACGTTTTCGGCACCGGTGATCTTGTAATCGATGCCCAGGATGGTACGCACCAGGAACAAGGCGCAGCGGCACCAGTACACATTGATGAACGTGTAGCGCTTGGGGAAGGACAGGAACGGCGCGACGAAGAAGCTCAGCGAGCACCACAGCAATGAACTGGTGCCCAGCAGCAGGTAAAAAAGAAAGATTCTGATCGCCTGCAGGATCGACATAGTGGCTTGTACCATTGCGGGGCATGCCCGCCTGAGAAAAATGCGCCCGTAGGCGCACTGTTTAAATTAGTTCTCTGGCGATAGCTGCCAGATCGTCGAAAATCAGTGTAGTTTCCGGAACGCCTTTTTCCAGGGTACGCTCGCCCTTGCCGGTTTTTACCAACACCGGTTGTGCACCGACGGCCAAGGCGGCTTCCAGGTCACCCTTGCTGTCGCCGACGAACCAGACGCCTTCGAGGCCGACCCGGTAATGCTCGGCGATAGCCCGCAGCATGCCAGGCTTGGGCTTGCGGCAATCGCAGCCTTCGTCGGGCCCATGCGGGCAATACACGATATGCCCCACCTCGCCGCCCTGCTCCGCCACCAGCGCGCGCAGCCGCGCGTGCATGGCTTCCAGGGTGGCCAGGGGGTAGTAGCCACGAGCAATGCCGGACTGGTTGGTGGCGACAGCCACCGTCCAGCCCGCCTTGCTCAACTGCGCGATCGCTGCGACCGAGCCAGGGATCGGGACCCATTCTTCCAGCGTCTTGATATAGGCGTCGGAGTCGTAGTTGATCACCCCGTCACGGTCGAGAATCAGCAGTTTCAAGGCTTACCCCAGCAGCGAAATGTCGGCTACACCCAGGAACAGGCCGCGCAGACGGCTGAGCAGGGCATAACGGTTGGCGCGTACCTTGGCGTCCTCGGCGTTGACCATCACCGCCTCGAAGAAGGCGTCGACCGGATCACGCAGGGCTGCCAGGCGAGCCAGCGATTCGCTGTACTGGCGTGCAGCAGCCATCGGTTGCACCGCCTGGTCGGCCTGCTGGATGGCCGAGTACAGGGAGAACTCGTTGGCGTTGTCGAAGTACTTCGGCTCGACCTGGTCGGCGATGGCGCCTTCGGCCTTGCTCAGCAGGTTGGAAACGCGCTTGTTCACTGCAGCCAGAGCCTCGGCCTCCGGCAGCTTGCGGAACGCCTGCACGGCCTGCACGCGCTGGTCGAAGTCAAGCGCCGAGCGTGGCTGCAGGGCTCGTACCGACAGGTAGGTGGCAACGTCGATGCCTTCGTCTTCGTAGCGGGCACGCAGGCGGTCGAAGATGAACTCCAGTACCTGTTCGGCCAGGCCGGCGGCCTTCACCTTGGCGCCGTACTGCTTGACCGCGAAGTCGACCGCTGCGGTCAGGTCCAGGTCCAGCTGCTTTTCGATCAGGATGCGCAGCACGCCCAGGGCGGCCCGACGCAGGGCATACGGGTCCTTGCTGCCGGTGGGCAGCATGCCGATACCGAAGATACCAACCAGGGTATCGAGCTTGTCGGCGATGGCTACGGCAGCACCGGTGAGGGTCTGCGGCAGCTCCGCGCCAGCACCGCGCGGCATGTACTGCTCGTTCAGGGCCAGGGCGACGTCTTCCGGCTCACCGTCGTTGAGCGCGTAGTAGTAACCGGCGACACCCTGCATCTCAGGGAATTCGCCGACCATCTCGGTGGCCAGGTCGCACTTCGACAGCAGGCCGGCGCGGCCGGCGCGCTGGGCGTCGCCGCCGATCAGCGGGGCGATGAAGGCGGCCAGCCTGGAAACGCGCTCGGCCTTGTCGTACACGGTACCCAGCTGAGCCTGGAAGACCACGTTCTTCAGACGCTCATTGAAGGTTTCCAGCGGCTGCTTCTTGTCCTGCTTGAAGAAGAACTCGGCGTCGGTCAGGCGTGGGCGCACGACTTTCTCGTTACCCTGCACGATCTGCTTCGGATCACGGCTCTCGACGTTGGCCACGGTGATGAAGCGCGGCAGCAGCTTGCCTTCGCTGTCCAGCAGGCAGAAGTACTTCTGGTTGTCCTGCATGGTGGTGATCAGGGCTTCTTGCGGCACTTCGAGGAAACGCTCCTCGAACGAGCACACCAGCGGTACTGGCCACTCCACCAGGGCGGTCACTTCGTCCAGCAGCGCCGGTGGCACGATGGCGGTACCTTCCTGCTGCATGGCCAGCTCGGCGGTACGCTTGCTGATCAGCTCGCGACGCTCGGCGAAGTCGGCCAGCACGTAGGCTTTGCGCAGGTCTTCGACGTAGTTGGCCGGGGTGGTGATGAGCACATTTTCCGGGTGGTGGAAGCGGTGGCCACGGGATTCGCGGCCAGCCTTCTGCGACAGGATGGTGCAGTCGACCACCTGGTCGCCCAGCAGCATGACCAGCCACTGGGTCGGGCGCACGAACTCTTCACGGCTGGCCGCCCAGCGCATGCGCTTGGGAATCGGCAGGTCGTTCAGCGAATCTTCGACGATGGTCGGCAGCAGGCCGGCAGTGGCCTTGCCTGGAATGTGCTGGGAGAAGCGCAGCTTGGGGCCGCTCTGGTCGATTTCGGCCAGTTCCACACCGCACTTCTTGGCAAAGCCCAAGGCCGCCTGGGTCGGCTCGCCTTCGGCATTGAACGCTGCCTGCAGGGGTGGGCCGTCGATGTTGATGCTGCGGTCAGGCTGCTGCACGTCCAGCTGACGGATCAGCACGGCCAGGCGACGCGGCGCAGCATAGACCTGCTTGCCGGTGTAGTTCAGGCCGGCGGCCTGCAGGCCTTTCTCGATGCCGGCCAGGAAGGCTTCGCCGAGGCTGGCGAGGGCCTTCGGTGGCAGCTCTTCGGTGCCCAGTTCAACCAGGAAATCTTGAGCACTCATTGTGCAGCCTCCAGCTTAGCCAACACTTCGTCACGCAGTTCGGGGGTAGCCATCGGGAAGCCCAGGCGTGCACGGGCTTGCAGATAGCTTTGCGCCACGTCCCGGGCCAGGGTACGTACACGCAGGATATAGCGCTGGCGCTCGGTTACCGAGATGGCGCGGCGGGCGTCCAGCAGGTTGAAGGTGTGCGAGGCCTTCAGGACCATTTCATAGGTCGGCAGCGGCAGCTCCAGCTTGATCAGGCGGTTGGCTTCGCTTTCGTAGAAATCGAACAGCTCGAACAGCTTTTCGACATTGGCGTGTTCGAAGTTGTAGGTCGACTGCTCCACTTCGTTCTGGTGGAACACATCGCCATAGGTGACCTTGCCGAACGGGCCGTCGGCCCACACCAGGTCGTACACCGAGTCGACGCCCTGGATGTACATGGCCAGGCGTTCCAGGCCGTAGGTGATTTCACCGGTGACCGGATAGCACTCGATGCCGCCCACCTGCTGGAAGTAGGTGAACTGGGTGACTTCCATGCCATTGAGCCAGATTTCCCAGCCCAGGCCCCAGGCGCCCAGGGTCGGCGATTCCCAGTTGTCTTCGACGAAGCGAATGTCGTGCACCAGCGGGTCCAGGCCAATGGCTTTCAGCGAGCCGAGGTACAGCTCCTGGAAGTTGGCCGGGTTCGGCTTCAGTACTACCTGGAACTGGTAGTAGTGCTGCAGACGGTTGGGGTTTTCGCCATACCGCCCGTCGGCAGGGCGACGGCTAGGCTGCACATATGCAGCGTTCCAGGTTTCTGGACCCACGGCGCGCAGGAATGTGGCGGTGTGGAATGTGCCGGCGCCTACTTCCATATCGTAGGGCTGAAGCACCACACAACCTTGCTCGGCCCAGTAGTTCTGCAGGGCGAGGATCAGGTCTTGGAAGGTACGCACGGCTGGCGTAGGCTGGCTCACGAAATTCACCTGTATCTGGGGATGCGGATGTAAAGAGCGGGAGTATAACCTGATTCGCCTCGCCCTCTACTCATTGGAGCCTTATGCCACGCTGCTTTTGGTGTACCGACGATCCGTTGTACCAGGCCTACCATGACCAGGAGTGGGGAACGCCCCAGCGTGACCCGGCGTTGCTGTTCGAGATGCTTTTGCTCGAAGGGTTCCAGGCCGGGCTTTCCTGGATCACCGTTTTGCGCAAACGCGAACGTTATCGCGAGGTGCTGCATGGCTTCGATCCCGTGCAACTGGCGGCCATGAGCGATGAGCGGATCGAAGCGCTGATGCTGGATGCCGGCATCATCCGCAACCGCCTCAAGCTCAAGGCCGCCCGGCGCAATGCCCAGGCCTGGCTGGCTGTGGATAACCCTGCACGATGGCTCTGGTCGTTCGTCGGCGGGGAACCTAAGATCAACCATTTCAAAGGCCGCAGCGAGGTGCCAGCGGTGACCGAGGAGGCCAAGGCCATGAGCAAGGCTCTGCAGAAGGCCGGCTTCACCTTCGTCGGCCCGACCATCTGCTATGCCTTCATGCAGGCCACCGGCATGGTCATGGACCACACCACCGATTGCGATCGCTACGCCGCGTTGTTGCGCTGAGGGGTTACAATGCGCACCTTGCTGAAATAAGGAATTCGCCTGTGGAAAAGTTCAAGGGCGCCCTGATGGTCGGGGTGCTGCGCTTGTTTGCCAAGCTGCCCTGGGGCGCTGTGCAGCGCGTCGGCGCGGGTATCGGTTGGCTGATGTGGAAAATCCCCAATGGCTCGCGCAATGTCGTGCGCATCAACCTGGCCAAGTGTTTCCCGGAGATGGATCCGACCGAGCGTGAGCAACTGGTCGGCCGTGCGCTGAAAGATATCGGCAAATCCTTCGTCGAAAGTGCCTGTGCCTGGATCTGGCCGCCGCAACGCTCGCTGGCGCTGGTCAAGGAAGTGCATGGCCTGGAAGTACTGGAGCAGGCCCTGGCCTCAGGCAAGGGCGTGGTCGGCATCACCAGCCACCTGGGCAACTGGGAAGTGCTGAATCACTTCTATTGCAACCAGTGCAAACCGATCATCTTCTACCGCCCGCCGAAGCTCAAGGCCGTGGATGACCTGCTGCGCGAGCAGCGGGTGCAGATGGGCAACCGGGTGGCGCCTTCGACCAAGGAAGGCATCCTCAGTGTGATCAAGGAAGTACGCCGTGGCGGCCAGGTGGGCATTCCTGCCGACCCGGAACCGGCGGAGTCGGCAGGCGTGTTCGTGCCGTTCCTCGGCACCCAGGCGCTGACCAGCAAGTTCGTGCCGAACATGCTGGCCGGTGGCAAGGCGGTGGGCGTGTTCCTGCATGCGCTGCGGTTGCCGGATGGTTCGGGCTTCAAGGTGTTCCTCGAAGCGGCGCCGGAGGAGATGTACAGCACCGATGTGACAGTGTCGGCGGCGGCGATGAGCAAGGTGGTCGAGCGTTACGTGCGCGAGTACCCGAGCCAGTACATGTGGAGCATGAAGCGCTTCAAGAAACGCCCGGCGGGCGAAGCGCGCTGGTACTGAGTTATCCACTGCTCTTCCAGCAGGCTGAATGCACTTCTGCCTGCTGTAGCAGGGACCCTGTGGGAGCGGGTTTACCCGCGAATGCGTCGGTGAGCCCAACATCGCATTCGCGGGTGAACCCGCTCCCACAGGGACCGCGTTAGCCTGATGTCTTGTTGAGCTTCTTCAGGAACACGGCCATCTCTTTCTCGGCCTGCTTGTCGCCATGCGCCTGCGCCGCCACGATCCCTTCTTCCCAGGCCTTGCGCGCCGCCGCCAGGTCACCCTGCAACTGGTACGCCTTGCCCAACAGCTTCCACGCCGCCGAATATTTCGGGTCCAGCTCCACGCACCGCGCCAGGTGCACGGCCGCTTCAGCGCCATTGCCTTCGTCCAGCCAAGCCTTGCCCAGGCCAAACCTCAGCAACGGGTTATCCACACCCTTGGCCAGCATCTTCTCCAGCGATTCGCGCATGCCCTGTTTTCCTAGAAGAAACTCAAGCCGACGTGGAACAGCTTCTCCACATCCCGGATATGCTTTTTATCCACAACGAACAGGATCACATGGTCGCCCGATTCGATTCGCGTGTCGTCGTGGGCGATGATCACCTCTTCGTCGCGAATGATCGCGCCGATGGTGGTGCCCGGCGGCAGGGTGATGTCTTCGATGGCCTTGCCGACCACCTTGCTCGACTTCGAATCCCCGTGCGCGACCGCCTCGATGGCCTCGGCCGCACCGCGGCGCAGCGAGTGCACGCTGACGATGTCGCCCCGGCGCACATGCGCCAGCAGGGTGCCGATGGTGGCCAGCTGCGGGCTGATGGCGATGTCGATCTCGCCGCCCTGCACCAGGTCGACATAGGCCGGGTTGTTGATGATGGTCATCACCTTGCGCGCACCCAGGCGCTTGGCCAGCAGCGACGACATGATGTTGGCTTCGTCATCGTTGGTCAGGGCCAGGAAGATGTCGGCGTCGGCGATGTTTTCCTCGAGCATGAGGTCCTTGTCCGAGGCACTGCCCTGCAGCACCACAGTGCTTTCCAGGGTGTCGGAAAGGTACCGGCAACGGGCCGGGCTCATCTCGATGATCTTTACCTGATAACGGCTTTCGATGGCCTCGGCCAGGCGCTCGCCAATCTGCCCGCCACCGGCGATGACCACGCGCTTGTTGGTCTCGTCGATGCGGCGCAGCTCGCCCATTACTGCGCGGATGTCCTTCTTCGCGGCGATGAAGAACACTTCGTCGTCGGCTTCGATCACCGTGTCACCCCGTGGCGTGATGGGGCGATCGCGGCGGAAGATGGCCGCCACGCGGGTGTCGACATTCGGCATGTGGGCACGGATCTGGCGCAGTTGTTGGCCAACCAGCGGGCCGCCATAGTAGGCCTTCACCGCCACCAGCTGGGCCTTGCCTTCGGCAAAGTCGATCACCTGCAGCGAGCCGGGTTGTTCGATCAGGCGCTTGATGTAGTTGGTCACCACCTGTTCCGGGCTGATCAGCACGTCGACCGGAATATGGTCGTTGTCGAACAGCTCTTCGCGGGTGAGGTAGGCCGATTCGCGCACCCGGGCGATCTTGGTCGGGGTGTGGAACAGTGAATAGGCCACCTGGCAGGCGACCATGTTGGTTTCGTCGCTGTTGGTCACTGCCACCAGCATGTCGGCATCGTCGGCACCGGCCTGGCGTAGCACCGTGGGTAGCGAGCCGCGGCCCTGCACAGTGCGGATATCCAGGCGGTCGCCCAGGTCGCGCAGGCGGTCACCGTCGGTATCGACCACGGTAATGTCATTGGCTTCGCTCGCCAGGTGCTCTGCCAGCGTTCCGCCTACCTGACCTGCCCCGAGGATGATGATCTTCATCCGCTACTCCCTACCTTGTGTTCTTATCCGCGCGAAGCGGCGATCTTTATCAGCTTGGCATAGTAGAAGCCATCGTGGCCGCCCTCCTGGGCCAGCAGCTGGCGGCCATGGGGCTGACGCAGGCCGGCCTCGGTGGCCAGGTCCAGCTCCCGGGCGCCAGGGGTGCGGGCGAGGAAGGCGTCGATCACTTCGGTGTTCTCGGTCGGCAGGCTGGAGCAGGTGGCGTACAGCAGCATGCCGCCAACCTCCAGGGTCGGCCAAAGGGCATCGAGCAGCTCGCCTTGCAGCGTGGCCAAGGCGGGGATGTCGTCGGCCTGGCGGGTCAGCTTGATGTCCGGGTGACGGCGGATCACGCCGGTGGCCGAGCACGGCGCATCGAGCAGGATGCGCTGGAACGGCTTGCCATCCCACCAGCTGGCGGTGTCGCGGGCGTCGCAGGCGATCAGCTCGGCGTCAAGCTGGAGGCGGTCGAGGTTCTCGCGCACCCGGGCCAGGCGCTTGGCTTCGAGGTCGATGGCCACCACCTGGGCCAGGCCGGCTTCGGCCTCCAGCAGGTGGCAGGTCTTGCCGCCCGGTGCGCAGCAGGCATCCAGCACGCGCTGGCCTGGGGCCAGTTCCAGCAGGTCGGCGGACAGCTGTGCGGCTTCGTCCTGCACGCTTACCCAGCCTTCGGCAAAGCCCGGCAGGTTACGCACATCGCAGGCTTCGGCCAGCACGATGCCGTCACGGCTGTACTGGCAGGCGCTGGCGCCAACGCCCGCCCCGGCCAACAGTGCCAGGTAGGCGTCGCGGCTGTGGTGTCGGCGGTTGACCCGCAGAATCATGGGCGGATGAGCGTTGTTGGCGGCGCAGATGGCCTCCCACTGCTCCGGCCAGAAGGCTTTCAACGATTTTTGCAGCCAGCGCGGATGGGCGGTGCGCACCACCGGGTCGCGCTCCATGCCCGCAAGCAATGCCTCGCCTTCGCGTTGGGCGCGACGTAGCACGGCATTGAGCAGGCCCTTGGCCCAAGGTTTCTTCAGCTTGTCGGCACAGCCCACGGTTTCGCCGATGGCGGCGTGCTCCGGAATACGGGTGTAGAACAGCTGGTACAGGCCGACCAGCAACAGCGCCTGGACATCGGCGTCGGCGGCTTTGAACGGCTTTTGCAGCAATTGTGCGGCCAGCAGGTCGAGGCGCGGCTGCCAGCGTGCGGTGCCGAAAGCGAGATCCTGGGTCAAGCCACGGTCGCGTTCGTCGACCTTGTCCAGCTGCGCCGGCAGCGAGCTGTTCAGCGATGCCTTGCCGCTGAGTACAGCGGCCAGGGCGCGGGCGGCGGCGAGGCGTGGGTTCATAGGCCCAGCACCTTGCCGCTGGCGAATTTCTCGCGGCGGCTGTTGAACAGGTCGCTGAAGTTCAGTGCCTTGCCGCCGGGCAGTTGCAGGCGGGTGAGGCTCAGCGCCTGGTCACCGCAGGCAACTACCAGGCCGTCCTTGCTCGCCGACAGGATTTCGCCCGGCGCGCCCTGGGCGGTGGTCAGGCTGGCAGCCAGCACCTTTACACTTTCCCCATCGAGGGTGCTGTGGCAAACCGGCCATGGGTTGAAAGCACGGATCAGGCGCTCCAGCTCGACGGCAGGTCGGCTCCAGTCGATACGGGCTTCGTCCTTGTTCAGCTTGTGCGCATAGGTGGCCAGGGCATCGTCCTGCACTTCTCCCTGCAGCGACCCTTCGGCCAGGCCGGCAATTGCCTGTACCACAGCGTGCGGGCCCATTTCGGCGAGGCGGTCATGCAGGCTGCCCCCGGTGTCGTCGGCACTGATCGGGGTGACCACCTTGAGCAGCATCGGGCCGGTGTCCAGGCCTGCCTCCATGCGCATGACGGTTACACCACTCTCGGCATCGCCGGCTTCCACGGCGCGCTGGATCGGTGCGGCACCGCGCCAGCGTGGCAGCAGCGAGGCGTGGCTGTTGATGCAACCCAGGCGCGGGATATCCAACACTGCCTGCGGCAGGATCAGGCCATAGGCCACCACCACCATCAGGTCTGGCTTCAATGCGGCCAGTTCGGCCTGGGCTTCGGCGTTGCGCAGCGACGGCGGCTGGAACACCGGAATGTCATGGGCAACAGCCAGTGCCTTGACCGCGCTCGGCATGAGCTTCTGGCCACGGCCGGCGGGGCGGTCGGGCTGGGTGTAGACGGCCACGATCTCGTACGGGCTGT
Organism: Pseudomonas oryzicola; assembly: GCF_014269185.2. Taxonomy (NCBI): domain Bacteria; kingdom Pseudomonadati; phylum Pseudomonadota; class Gammaproteobacteria; order Pseudomonadales; family Pseudomonadaceae; genus Pseudomonas; species Pseudomonas oryzicola. The sequence continues at coordinate 141,867 of NZ_JABWRZ020000001.1, read as the reverse complement.
CGAGCAGGGCCTTGAGGTGTTCGGCGGCAAACTCTGGAGTGCCTGCAAAGACGATGCGCATGGAGTTCTCGCTTCAAAAAGAAAAAGGCTTGCCGGAGCAAGCCTTCTGGAAGGTAGGGATCAGGCTTGCTGGCGGTGCTGCTTTTCCAGCTTCTTCTTGATCCGGTCACGCTTGAGCTGCGACAGGTAATCGACGAACAGTTTGCCGTTGAGGTGATCGAATTCGTGCTGCACGCACACCGCCAGCAGGCCTTCGCATTCCAGCTCGTACGGCTTGCCGTCGCGGTCCTGGGCCTTTACCCGCACACGCAACGGGCGGTCGACATTCTCGTAGAAGCCCGGCACCGACAGGCAACCTTCCTGGTACTGGCCCATGTCATGGGTCAGCTCTTCGACAGTCGGGTTGATGAAGACGCGCGGCTCGCTGCGGTCTTCGCTGAGGTCCATGACCACGACCTGCTTGTGCACGTTGACCTGGGTGGCGGCCAGGCCGATGCCGGGGGCTTCGTACATGGTTTCAAACATGTCGTCGATCAGCTGACGCAGGGCGTCGTCGAACTCCGTCACCGGTTTGGCGATGGTGCGCAGGCGCGGGTCCGGGAATTCGAGGATGTTCAAGATGGCCATAAGGTCAGGCAGTCACTGTGCGTTCGGTTGAAAACTGAGCACACATAATAAAGGGAAACGGGGATTTCAGCACCTGGCAAAGCTCGGCTAGGGTTTTCAGGGCCAGCTTATAGCCCATTCGATGGACAGGTTGTCAAAGCGTTATCAACAAAGTTATCCACAGCTTGTGCCACGCCGATGGCCCCATTTCGATCAAGGATGATCTCCATGGCAAATTACCATTCGTCGCCTCTTCCACCTGCAGAGCTGGAGGCGCGGTTGCGCCTGCACCGCCTACCTGATACTGGCCTGCGGCGCTTTCGCAGCTTGCTCGAAGCGTTTGGCAGTGCCTCGTCGGCCCTGTGTGCCCCGGCCGGCGCCTGGCGTGCATTGGGCATACCGCAGGCCACCATCGATGCCAGGCGCAGTGCCGACGTACGCGAAGGCGCATTGGCCGCAATGGCCTGGCTAGAGCGCCCGGGCCAGCATTTACTGATGTGGGACGGCCCTGGCTACCCGCCGCTACTGGCCGAGATCGACGATGCGCCGCCGCTGCTTTTCGTCGCTGGTGACCCGGCTTTGCTCGAACGCCCACAGCTTGCGATTGTGGGTAGCAGGCGTGCTTCACCGCCGGCAATCGACAATGCCGGTGCGTTTTCCCGTTATTTGGCACAAGCCGGTTTCACCATTACCAGCGGGCTGGCCGTGGGTATAGATGGCGCCGCTCATCGGGCCGCGTTGCAGGCTGGAGGCAGCACGATCGGGGTGCTGGGCACGGGGTTGCAAAAACTTTATCCACAGCGCCACCAGGCTCTGGCGCAGGCGATGATCGATAATGGCAGCACGTTGGTTTCCGAGTACCCGCTGGACGCCGGACCCCTGCCGGGAAACTTCCCACGGCGCAATCGCATCATCAGCGGCTTGTCGCTGGGTGTGCTGGTGGTCGAGGCAGGTCTGGCCAGTGGTTCGTTGATCACTGCACGCTTGGCCGCCGAGCAAGGTCGCGAGGTGTATGCCATACCGGGATCCATTCACCACCCAGGGGCCAAGGGCTGCCACCAGTTGATCCGTGACGGCGCACTATTGGTGGAAAGTGTGGAGCAGATCCTGGAAAGCCTGCAGGGCTGGCACAATCTGCCGCCAGCGGTGGTGGACGAGTTTGGCCATCCACTGCTCGCCCTACTGCATGCTGCACCACAGACCAGCGAAAGCCTGGCCCACTGCAGCGAGCAACCGCTGGCCGATGTGCTGGCGCAGCTAACCGAACTTGAACTGGAAGGCCGGGTCAGCAATGAAGCCGGGCGTTGGTTTGCCCGCGCGGGCTAAGTACACTGCTCGCAAGCAAGTTTCATAGGTGGAGTGACAGAAATGGTGAGCAGTTTTCGAGTGCAACAAGCCGCACGTGAGATCCGGGCCGGCGCAGTGATCGCCTACCCGACGGAAGCGGTCTGGGGCCTGGGCTGCGATCCGTGGAACGAGGACGCGGTATATCGCCTGCTGGCGCTGAAGTCGCGGCCTGTGGATAAAGGGCTGATCCTGGTGGCCGACAACATCCGCCAGTTCGACTTCTTGTTCGAGGATTTCCCGGAAGACTGGATCGACCGCATGGGCAGCACCTGGCCGGGGCCGAACACCTGGCTGGTGCCGCACCAGGACCTGCTGCCAGAGTGGGTGACCGGGCAGCATGACACGGTGGCGCTGCGGGTCAGTGACCATCCGGTGGTGCGTGAACTATGTGCGTTGGTGGGCCCGCTGATTTCCACCTCGTGCAACCCTGGCGGGCGTCCGGCGGCGAAGACCCGGTTGCGGGTGGAGCAGTATTTCCATGGCCAGTTGGACCTGGTGCTGGGTGGCGCGTTGGGTGGGCGGAAGAACCCGAGCGTGATTCGTAACCTGGCAACTGGCGAGGTTGTGCGTCCGGGCTGATAGACGCAGCGCCTGTGAGATCGAGCGCCGCCCGCGCGGCGCATCGCGGATAAATCCGCTCCTACATTTGTTGCAACGTGCCGAACCTGTCAGGCCATGGTTGCCTGCCTTGGGGCATGTCTCAGGCATGCGAGGCGGCACCAATGCCCACCCAAAAATCCCGTCATGCCAACAAGGCTGACAACCATGGCCTCACAGGCATGGCCACGTTGCAACAAATGTGGGAGCGGATTTATCCGCGATGCGCCGCGTGGGCGGCGCTCGGTCTCACAGGCGCTGAAAACCTCAAGGCGTACACATCGTCGCCCTAACGCGTTCCCAACCATTCAAGGCAACAATACCGTAGACCCCACAGTCCGCCGCGCCGACAGCTCCGCCTGTGCCTTGGCCGCCTCGCTCAGCGGATACCGCTGCTGAATATCCACAACCAGCTTCCCACTGCCAATCATCGCAAACAGGTCATCGGCCATGGCCTGTGTGTTCTCGGCATTGTTGGCATAGCTCGCCAGGGTCGGCCGGGTCACGTAAAGCGAACCCTTCTGCGCCAGAATCCCCAGGTTCACCCCGCTCACCGCGCCCGAGGCATTGCCAAAGCTGACCATCAACCCACGCGGCTGCAGGCAGTCCAGCGAAGTCAGCCAGGTGTCGGCACCCACACCGTCATACACCACCGGGCATTTCTTGCCGTCGGTCAGTTCCAGCACCCGCTTGGCCACATCTTCACGGCTGTAGTCGATGGTCGCCCACGCTCCCAGCGCCTTGGCCCGTTCGGCCTTCTCGGCAGAACTGACGGTGCCGATCAGCTTGGCACCCAGCGCCTTGGCCCACTGGCACGCCAACGAACCCACGCCGCCGGCCGCTGCGTGGAACAGGATCACGTCGCCTGGCTTCACCGCGTAGGTCTGTTTCAACAGATATTGCACGGTCAGGCCCTTGAGCATCACCGCGGCCGCCTGCTCAAAGCTGATGTTATCCGGTAACTTGACCAGGTTGGCCTCCGGCAGCGTATGCACTTCGCTGTACGCACCCAGCGGGCCACCGGCATGGGCGACGCGGTCGCCGACCTTCAGGCGGGTCACGCCCTCGCCTACAGCTTCGACCACCCCCGCCGCCTCGGTACCCAGCCCCGAAGGCAGGGATGGCGGCGCATACAGCCCGCTGCGGTAGTAGGTATCAATGAAGTTGAGTCCGATTGCATGGTTACGCACACGCACCTGCTGCGGGCCGGGCGGAGCGGGTTCGAATTCCACAAACTGCAGCACTTCCGGGCCGCCATGCTGGCTGAACTGGATACGCTTGGCCATCTCGCACTCCTGTAGTCGGGATCGGGAAAGGCCTTCTATCGGACGCCTTTGCTTGATCGCCGTCAACTGCGGCACGCGCGCTGGCGGTGGTATGCTACGCGGCGAATTGTTCCCTGCCCGTTTCTGGTGACCCGATGACTAGCCGCACCGAGGCCGTGAAAGCCTATCTGCTCGATCTGCAAGACCGCATCTGCTCTGCCCTCGAAACAGAAGACGGCGGTGCCTGCTTCGTCGAGGACGCCTGGGTGCGCGAAGCCGGTGGTGGGGGCCGCACACGGGTGATCGGCGGCGGCAAGGTGATCGAGAAAGGTGGGGTCAACTTCTCTCATGTATTTGGTGCCGGCCTGCCGCCGTCGGCCAGTGCCCACCGCCCCGAGTTGGCGGGTCGTGGCTTCGAGGCCCTGGGCGTGTCATTGGTAATCCACCCGCACAACCCGCATGTGCCCACCTCGCACGCCAACGTGCGCTTCTTCATTGCCGAAAAGGAAGGCGAAGAAGCTGTGTGGTGGTTCGGTGGTGGTTTCGACCTGACGCCCTATTACGGCAACGAGGAAGACTGTATCCACTGGCACCGCGTGGCCGAGCAGGCCTGCGCGCCGTTCGGTGCCGACGTGTACCCACGCTACAAGGCCTGGTGCGACCGTTACTTCCACCTCAAGCACCGTGGCGAGCCACGCGGTATTGGCGGTCTGTTCTTCGATGACCTGAACGAATGGGACTTCGATACCTGCTTCGCCTTCATGCGCGCCATTGGCGATGCCTACGTCAATGCCTACCTGCCGATCGTCCAGCGCCGCAAGGACACGCCGTACACCCCGCAACAGCGCGAGTTTCAGGAATACCGCCGTGGCCGCTATGTGGAGTTCAACCTGGTGTACGACCGTGGCACCCTGTTCGGCCTGCAATCGGGCGGGCGTACCGAGTCCATTCTCATGTCGCTGCCACCGCAGGTGCGCTGGGGCTACGACTGGAAGGCCGCGCCCGGCAGCGAAGAAGCACGCCTGACCGAATACTTCCTGCAGGACCGCGACTGGCTCGGCCAGTAAGCCTGTGCACAACCAAGGAATCGCCATGGACCAGTACGTCGTTTTCGGTAACCCCATCGGCCACAGCAAGTCGCCGCTGATCCACCGCCTGTTTGCCGAACAGACCGGTGAGGACCTGGAATACGCAACTCTGCTGGCGCCACTGGACGAGTTCAGCGACTGTGCGCGCGGCTTTTTCAAGCAAGGCAGCGGCGCCAATGTCACCGTGCCGTTCAAGGAAGAGGCCTACCGCCTGTGTGACAGCCTGACCCCGCGCGCCCAGCGCGCCGGCGCAGTGAACACGCTGAGCAAGCTGGCCGACGGTACGTTGCAGGGCGACAACACCGATGGCGCGGGCCTGGTGCGCGACCTGACGGTGAATGCCGGGGTCGAGCTGGCAGGCAAACGCATCCTGATCCTCGGTGCCGGTGGCGCCGTGCGCGGCGTGCTGGAGCCGATCCTGGCGCACAAGCCGCAGTCGCTGGTAATTGCCAACCGCACCGTGGAAAAGGCCGAGCAGCTGGCGCGTGAGTTCGATGAACTGGGGCCGGTGGTGGCCAGCGGGTTTGCCTGGTTACAGGAACCAGTGGATGTGATCATCAACGCTACCTCGGCGAGCCTGGCCGGGGAGTTGCCGCCGATTGCCGACAGTCTGGTCGAGGCGGGGCGGACGGTTTGTTACGACATGATGTATGGCAAGGAGCCGACGCCGTTTTGCCAGTGGGCCAAGAAGCTGGGGGCAGCCAAGGTGCTGGACGGCTTGGGGATGCTGGCTGAGCAAGCGGCTGAGGCATTCTTTATCTGGCGTGGGGTGCGACCGGATACGGCGCCAGTATTGGCTGAGTTGCGCCGGCAGCTGGCTCGCGGTTGAGATTGCCGGGGCTGCAAAGCAGTCCCAATATCTCTGCCATCACTCCTCAAACCGGATCGGGCACAACGCCGCCCCTTCCAGCTTCTGCAGTTCCTCGATCACCTGCGGCCTGGCCCGATGCAAGGTCAGGCTTCCCCCTGCCCGTCGCAACCGCCGCGCCTCGCGGTGCAACATGTCCACACCGGAATAGTCGATAAAGTTCACCTGCCGTGCATCGATCACCACGTGCGGCCCCTGGCAGCGCTGCAAGCGCACCTGCAGGTAAGGCGCTGCACCAAAGAAAATCGACCCACCTACCCGCAGTACGTCCGCCTCCCCTTCACGACTTTGCTGCACCCTTGGCCGTGACGTGCGCTTCAGATAGAAGAACAGCGATGCCAACACCCCGGCATAGATTGCGGTTTGTAGCTCCAGCAACAACGTCGCCGCCGCTGTCAGTGCCATGACCAGGAATTCCGAACGGCTGACCCGGAACAGCGCGCGAATCGCGCGGTGGTCCACCAACCCCCAGCAGATCAACAGAATGCTGCCGGCCATGGCCGGAATCGGCAGATGTGCAATCAACCCGGCCCCGGCAACGGCAAACACCGCCACCCACAGCGCTGAGAACACCCCGGCCAGGGGGGAGCGGGCGCCAGCGTCGAAGCTCAACCCGGAGCGGGTGAAGGAGCCGGAAGACAGATAACCGGAGAAGAATGCCCCGATGATGTTCGACAGGCCCTGGGCGCGGATTTCCTGATCAGCGTTGATCAACTGCTCCGAGCGTGCCGACAACGAGCGCGCAATCGACAGGCTGGTGACCAGCCCGAGCATGCCCACCGCCACGGCGCTGGGCAGTAGCCGCAGAACCAGTTCTACATCCAGCAAGGGTAGCGGGCTGAACGGTGGCAGTTGGCCGGTGAATGCTGGCACTCGCGGTACATGGCCAAACAAGCCGGGCAGCGACCAGGCCAGCAAGCTGACCAGAATCAGGCTGATCAACAGGCTCGGCCAGCGTGGGCGCCAGAGCTTGAAGGCTACGCCGATCGCCACGGTGGCCAGGCCCAGCACCAAGGAGGGCAGGTCTACTTCACCAGCGTGGCTGGCCAGGCCCTGCGCGGTTTTCAGCGCAGTGGCCTGGCTGGGCAGGTCCATGCCCAGCAGGTTGGGCAACTGGCCCAGGGCAATGACGATAGCCGCGCCCAGGGTGAAACCAAGCACCACGGAATGGGAGACGAAGTTGACCAGCGCGCCGAAGCGCAAAAGCCCAAGCAGCAACTGGAAGAGGCCGCCGAGGAAGGTCAGCAACAGCACCAGGGTTACGTAGTCTGCGCTGCCGGCCACGGCCAGCGGGCTGATGCTGGCATAGAGAACGATGGAAATGGCGGCGGTCGGGCCACAGATAAGGTGCCAGGACGAGCCCCACAGGCAGGCGATCAGCACCGGCACGATGGCGGCGTACAGGCCGTATTCGGCGGGCAGGCCGGCGATCAGGGCGTAGGCGATGGATTGTGGCAGGGCGAGGATGGCACCGCTCAGGCCCACCAGCAGGTCCTGGCGCAGGCTGCGGCCCGATTGGCGCGGCAGCCAGGTGAGGAAGGGCAGCAGGTGAGTGAGGCGATGCATGGGTTTTCCACAATCCTTAAGGTTTTCGCCAAACTGCGGGAGCGGGTGAGCCCGCGAAGAAGCCACCGCGGTGGATGGCACCGGCTTCGCCGGTGTTCGCGGGCATGCCCGCTCCCACAGGATGAGGTGTCGCTTGTGAGGTTACAGCTTGGCTTTGACGGCCTCCAGGGCGTTGCCATCGGTCCTGGTGCTCACTCCGGCCAACCATCTCTCCAGCACCTCGGGATGCGCTTTACCCCAAGCCTTGGCTGCTTCGTCGAAGCTTATCTTCTTGTCCACAACCTCGGCCATGATGCTGTTTTCCATTTCCAGCGTGAACTTCAGGTTCTCCAGCATCTTCGCTGCATTGGGGCAGGCTTGGGGATAACCCTTGCGGGTCAGGGTATAGACATCGCCTTTGCTGCCGAACCACTTTTCCCCGCCGGTCAGGTAATGCATTTTCAACTTCACGTTCATCGGGTGCGGGGTCCAGCCGAGGAAAGTGATGAACTGCTGTTTTTTCACTGCCCGGTCGACCTGCGCCAGCATCGCCTGTTCGCTGGATTCCACCAGCTTCCATTGGCCAAGATTGAACTCATTCTGGTCGATGATTTCCTTCAGTGACAGGTTGGCCGGAGCTCCAGAGCCAATCCCGTAAAGCTTCTTGTCGAACTGGTCGGCGTGCTTCTGCAGGTCGGCAAAGTCCTTGACGCCGGCATTCCACACGTAATCTGGCACGGCCAGGGTGAACTCGGTTCCCTCCAGATTGCGTGACAGCTGCTTCACGTCGCCATTGGCGATGAACTTGTCATGAAAGCCCTGTTGCGCTGGCATCCAGTTACCGAGGAAGGCATCCACGCGGCCATCTTTGAGGCCACCATAGATGATCGGTACCGCCAGGCTGTCGATCTTTACCTGATAACCCAGGCTTTCCAGTAGCAGGCGAGCCACGGCGTTGGTCGAGGCAATGTCGCTCCAGCCGGGGTCGGCCAATTTCACGGTAGTGCATTGCGTGTCGCTGTCGGCGGCGTGAGCGGTGCCCATGCCCAGGTTGATGGCCAAGGCGAACACGGCGGCGGAGAACTTATGCATGGCGGCCTCTCTTTACTCATTCCAAGGGTGCGGGCTGTGGATAACGTGCCTTGCGCTCGAGGTCGTCGAGATCGATGTGGTTGCGCATGTACTGTTGGCTGGCGTCCACCCAGGGTTGGTGGTCCCAGCTTTTCAGCTTGCCGATGGCCAGCGCCTCGGCCACCAGGCGGCGGCGGCGCTGGCTGGCCAGTACCTGCTGGCGCAGGCTGGGGATGTCCCAACGTTGTTGTGCTTCATCGACAAATGCCTGCAGCAGCGCCTGGTGGTCCGGGCTGCTGGTGAGGTTCTCCCGCTCGTGCGGGTCGCGGCTCAGGTCATAGAGTAGGCACGGGTCGTCTTCGCTGTACACGAACTTGTACGGCCCGCGGCGGATCATCATCAGCGGCCCGACCGTGCCTTCGGCCATGTACTCGCCGATGACCTCGTCGTGGCCGCCCTGCCCTTGCAGGTGGCCGAGCAGCGAGCGGCCATCCAGGTGCAGGTTTTTATCCACAGCCCCGCCGGCCAGTTCGACCAATGTAGGCAGCAAGTCGCAGGTCGATACCGAGGCGCTCACCCGGCCCGCCGCGAAGCGCTTCGGCGCGTGTATCAGCAGCGGTACCCGCGCCGACATCTCGAACCAGTGCATCTTGTACCAGAGGCCCCGCTCGCCGAGCATGTCGCCGTGGTCGCCGGAGAACACGATCACGGTGTTGTCGGCCAAGTCGCATTCCTCGAGGGTTTGCAGCAGCTCGCCGATGTTGTCGTCGATGTAGCTGCACGCGCCGAAGTAGGCGCGGCGGGCATCGCGGATCTTGTCCACAGGCAGCGGCTTGTTCCACAGGTCGTAGACTTTCAGCAGGCGCTGCGAGTGGGGATCGAGTTCCGCCTGGGCGAACTCGGCGCGTGGCATGGGGATATCCACACCCTCGTAGCGATCCCAGTAGCGCCTGGGGATGGTGTATGGGTCGTGCGGGTGAGTCATCGACACGGTCAGGCAGAACGGCCGACCATCGTTTTCGCGGACGTGGTCGTATAAATACTGGCGCGCCTTGAACAGCACTTCTTCGTCGAAATCCAGCTGGTTGGTACGCACGCACGGGCCGGCCTGCAGCACCGACGACATGTTGTGATACCAGCTTGGGCGCACCTCTGGCTCATCCCAGTTCACCGCCCAGCCGTAGTCTGCCGGGTAGATATCGCTGGTCAGACGTTCTTCGTAACCATGCAACTGGTCCGGGCCACAAAAGTGCATCTTGCCTGACAGCGCAGTGCGGTAGCCCAGGCGGCGCAGGTAATGGGCATAGGTCGGTACATCGGCGGGGAAATCGGCGGCGTTGTCGTAGGCACCAATGCGGCTGGGCAGCTGGCCACTGACCAAGGTGAAACGAGACGGGGCGCACAGCGGGCTGTTGCAGTAGGCCGCGTCGAACACCACCGCTTGCTCGGCCAGGCGGCTCAGGTGCGGCATCTGGATCGGCGAAGGGGCGTAGATCGGCAGCAAGGGCGCGGCCATCTGGTCGGCCATGATGAACAGGATATTCGGACGCGTCATGGTGGCTTCCATCGTTGAGAGTTATGCGAACCGCTTGCCTATCAAGATGCGACTGTGGATAACATGGGTAAAGCCCATGGCGGACAATGAGTAGGATTAGCCACGCTTATGTTTGACCACCTCGCCGACTTGTCGCTGGATACCTTGCGCGTGTTCGAGGCCGCTGCGCGGCTGCGTGGTTTCACTGCTGCGGCGCTGGAGCTGGGTACCACGCAGCCGGCAGTGAGCCAGCAGGTCAAACGGCTGGAGGCTCAGTTGGGCACACGCTTGTTCGACCGCATTTACCGGGGCATCGAGCTGACCGAGGCTGGTCGAGTGTTGTTTGACCAGGTGCATCAAGGCCTGCAGGCCATGGATGACGGCATTGCCCAGGCCACTGGCCGTGGCCAGCGCGAAGTACTGCAGGTGGCGACCGACTTTGCCTTTGCGGCGTTCTGGTTGATGCCGCGGTTGCAGCGCTTTCACGAGGCTTATCCACAGGTGGATGTGAGCCTGGTGACCGGCGAGCGCAGCCAGGGCATGTTGCGCCCGGACATCGATGTGGCAGTACTGTTTGGCGACGGACGCTTTCACCAGGGCGAGAGCCGTTGGCTGTTCGATGAAGAGGTTTTCCCGGTCTGCAGCCCTCGGCTGGTTCATGGCAAACCCTTGTCAGCCGAGGCTTTGCAACGATTGCCGTTGCTGCACCTGAAGGGCGAGCAGGCCAGCCGTTGGTTCGACTGGACAGGGGTGTTTCGCGGGTTTGGCGTGGCCAGCCCGCCGCCGCCGGGGCAGTTGCGGTTCGATAACTATACGTTGCTGATTCAGGCGGCAATCGCCGGCCAGGGCGTGGCTATTGGCTGGGGGCATCTGGTGGACGGGTTGGTGGAGCAAGGGTTGCTGTGTCGACCACTGGAAGGGAGTTTGCGGTCGGCGCGGGGTTATTACGTGGTGCTGCCGCCGCGTAAACGGCGTGGGGCGCTGATCGAGCGGTTTGTGAATTGGTTGGAGTGTGAGCGCAGCCTTTGAGGTCGCCGGGGCTGCTGCGCAGCCCCGGCAATCTAGACCACAAAGTTGAGATGCTCGCCCCGGTGCAAATCCAGTTCCAGCATATCCACCATGCCCGCCGCGACCCTGGCCAAGTGCCGCAACGGCTCCGCCAACCCCGGCTCCAACGTGTTCTCGGTGCTGCGAAAATGCTCCATTCCCAACCCAGGCAGCTCCTGCGGAGCGTTGATCAACGTCCAGTGCAAGGGACTGCGCTGCAACCCATCGACCACCTGGTCCACGCATTCCCGCTCCGCTTCACTGTACTTGCCCGGTTCATCCAGCACATCGAAATCGCCCACCAGCAACAGCCGGCGTATAGTCGTGCGCTTGAGCCCGGCCATCAGCGCCTCGCTCATGCGCGCTTGGCCGGGCAGGTCGCCCGGCGCCAGCGCCGATAACAGAGCAATAACCGCCGATCCACCTGCCGCTCCCTGTTCCGCCTGGTCGGCATCGCCCAGCCCGCCTATCTTGAAATGCAGGCCCGGGCGCGGCGCGTGGCGGTTGAGGTCATTCACCACGGCCGTGACTTCGTGCTGGCGCGACAGCAGTTCGACCATCAGGGCGTTGCCCAAGCTGCTTTCAGGCCCGAACAGGACCAGCTTGAACACTGGCGTTTCGGCGTTTTTCACGGCATCACTCCCTTGCAGGTGGTGATGGTTGGACCGCAATCAGGAGTTATCGTGCAGAGGATCAAGGGTTACCACGCCCACGTGTACTACGACGCAGCGACCATGGAGCAGGCCCGTGAGCTGTGTGAGGAAGCTGCGCGACTGTTTCCGGTGACCATGGGGCGCATGCACCAGAAGCCAGTGGGGCCACACCCGGATTGGAGCTGCCAGCTGGCGTTCGGGCCGGAGGTGGTGGGGGTGGTCTTGCCTTGGTTGGCGTTGTATCGCAAGGGGCTGGTGGTGTTCATGCATCCGTTGACCGGGGATGAACTGGCGGACCATCGTGATCATGCGATCTGGATGGGGGCTGTGCGGCCTTTGGACCTGTCGATTTTCGGAGGCTAGGCCGTTGGTGTTGACGTCATCGCCGGCAAGCCAGCTCCCGCAGGGATAGCACAGGGCCTGAGCACGGCGCTGTACCTGTGGGAGCGGGCGAGCCCGCGAAGATGGCGACGCGGATCAGCGGCGAGCGCCGCGCACCCCTTCAGCCAGTGCCGAGCAGAGGCTCAACACATCGTTCACCGCTTGCTCGCCACTCTTGGCCTGGGCGATCTTGTCGACCAATGCCGAACCCACCACCACACCATCCGCCAGGCGGGCGATGTTCGCCGCCTGCTCCGGCGTACGAATACCGAAGCCAACGCTGATCGGCAGGTCGGTATGCCGACGCAGGCGGGTAATGGCCTCGGTCACGTGTTCAGTGGTCGCCGAGCCGGCACCGGTGACACCAGCCACCGACACGTAGTAGACGAACCCGGAGCTGCGCTCCAGCACGCGCGGCAGGCGCACATCGTCGGTAGTCGGGGTGGTCAGGCGGATGAAGTCGATGCCTGCGGCCTGCGCCGGGGTGGCCAGTTCGGCGTCGTGCTCCGGCGGCAGGTCGACGATGATCAGGCCATCGACGCCCGCTTGCCTGGCCTCGGCCACGAACTGTTCCACGCCAAAACGGTGGATCGGGTTGTAGTAGCCCATCAGCACGATCGGCGTGGCCTGGTCATCCACACGGAAATCGCGAACCATCTGCAGGGTCTTGGCCAGGGTCTGGCCGGCTTCCAGGGCGCGCAGGGTGGCCAGCTGGATGGCCACGCCATCGGCCATCGGGTCGGTGAACGGCATGCCCAGTTCGATCACGTCGGCACCGGCTGCCGGCAGACCCTTGAGGATCTGCAGCGAGGCGTCATAGCCCGGGTCGCCTGCGGTGATGAAGGTGACCAGTGCCGAGCGGCCTTCGGCCTTCAACTCGGCGAAGCGTTGTTCAAGACGGCTCATGCCTGTTTCTCCTGGGCAGCCATGTGGTTCATGACGGTTTGCATGTCTTTGTCGCCGCGGCCCGACAGGCACACGACCATCAGGTGGTCCTTGGGCAGCTTCGGCGCGCGCTTGATCGCCTCGGCCAGGGCATGGGAGCTCTCCAGGGCCGGGATGATGCCTTCCAGGCGGCAGGTAGTGTGAAACGCATCCAGCGCTTCGTCGTCGGTGATGCTGACGTATTCCACACGTTTAACTTCGTGCAGGTAGGCGTGCTCCGGGCCGATGCCCGGGTAGTCCAGGCCGGCGGAAATCGAGTGGGCGTCGGTAATCTGGCCGTCTGCATCCTGCAGCAGGTAGGTACGGTTGCCGTGCAGCACGCCTGGTACGCCACCGTTGAGGCTGGCGGCATGCTTGTCGGTGTGCACGCCGTGGCCACCGGCTTCGACGCCAATGATCTGCACGCTCGGCTCTTCGAGGAATTCATGGAACAGGCCCATGGCGTTGGAACCGCCACCGACGCAGGCGACCAGGCTGTCTGGCAGGCGACCCTCCTTCTCTTGCAACTGGGCGCGGGTTTCCTTGCCGATGATCGACTGGAAGTCGCGAACCATGGCCGGGTACGGATGTGGGCCGGCCACGGTACCGATCAGGTAGAAGGTGTCTTCGACGTTGGTGACCCAGTCGCGCAGGGCCTCGTTCATGGCGTCTTTGAGGGTGCCGGTGCCTGCGGTGACCGGGACGATCTCGGCGCCCAGCAGCTTCATGCGGAACACGTTGGCCTGCTGGCGCTCGATGTCGGTGGCGCCCATGTAGATCACGCAAGGCAGGCCGAAGCGCGCGGCAACGGTAGCAGTGGCAACGCCGTGCATGCCGGCGCCGGTTTCGGCGATCAGGCGCTTCTTGCCCATGCGCTTGGCCAGCAGCACCTGGCCGATGCAGTTGTTCACCTTGTGCGCGCCGGTGTGGTTGAGTTCTTCACGCTTGAAGAAAATTTTTGCACCGCCGCAGTGTTCGGTCAGGCGTTCGGCGAAATACAGCGGGTTGGGGCGGCCGATGTAGTCGCGCTGGAAATAGGCCAGCTCTTCGAGGAATTTCGGGTCTGCCTTGGCCGCTTCGTATTCGCGGGCCAGGTCCAGCACCAATGGCATCAGGGTTTCGGCCACGTAGCGGCCGCCGAACGAGCCGAACAGGCCGTTGGCGTCGGGGCCGGGGCGGTATTGGGACTGGGTCATGGGCGCTCCAGGGCGTAATCGATGAGTGATGGGCTTTACTCTAACCACGACAGGCCCGGCTGAAAACCGATAAGATTGCGAGAACTTGTCAGGAAAACTCACAGGTAAAATGGCCCACGACCTCCCTCCCCTCAACGCCCTGCGTGCTTTCGAAGCTACCGCCCGGCTGAACAGCGTCAGCCAGGCTGCTGAAGCGCTGCATGTCACCCACGGTGCCGTAAGCCGGCAGATCAAGGTACTTGAAGAGCATCTGGGCATAGCGTTGTTCGTCAAGGACGGCCGTGGCATCAAACTCACAGATGCCGGGGTGCGCCTGCGTGATGCCAGCGGCGAAGCGTTCGACCGGCTGCGCAGCGTTTGTGCCGAACTCAGCCGAGACGTGCGTGAGGCGCCGTTTGTCCTGGGTTGCTCGGGCAGCCTGTTGGCGCGCTGGTTCATACCACGGCTGGGGCGGCTGAAGGCCGATTTGCCCGAGCTACGCCTGCACCTGTCGGCAGGCGAAGGCGACCTCGACCCGCGCCGGCCGGGGCTGGATGCGCTGTTGGTTTATGCCGAACCGCCATGGCCTGCGGACATGCAGGTGCATGTGCTGGCCGAGGAACGCATCGGGCCAGTACTCAGCCCGCATTTCGCCGGTTTCGAGCGCTTGCAGGGTGCACCTGCCAACGCCTTGCTTGACGAGGCCTTGCTGCACACCACCTCGCGCCCGCAGGCCTGGCCGACCTGGGCGGCGGAACAGGGACTGGACCCGACGGCATTGCAGTATGGGCAGGCCTTCGAGCACTTGTACTACCTGCTGGAAGCTGCTGTGGCGGGCCTGGGCGTAGCGATTGCGCCGCAGCCGCTGGTCGCCGATGACCTGCGGGCGGGACGTTTGCGTGCGCCTTGGGGCTTTTCCCCTACTTCGGCAGTGCTGGCGTTATGGGTGCCCCGGCGCGCCGCAGACGGGCGCGCCGAGCAGCTGGCGCGATGGCTACGCGCCGAGCTGGCCGGTCAAGGCGCTTAGTTGCGTTTGCACAGCAGGTAAGCCGCCAGCAGGCCCAGTGCACCGATGGCAACACCTGCCGTGGTGTAAGGGTGCTGCTGCGCGTAGTCACGGGTAGCGATGCCGGTCTGGCGGGTGCGCTGCTTCATTTCCTCGTAGGCGTCGCTCAGCAGGCTACGAGAATGGCGAAGGGCGCTCTCGGCGCTGCTGCGGATGGCCTTGACCGACTTCTGGGATTCTTCCGAAGCGTCATGTTTGAGGCTCTCCAGGCTCTTCAGCAGGCTTTCGATCTCGGCTTCCATGCTTTCCAGGGATGCTTTTCGCAGCGAATTGCGGGGCATGTTGACTCTCCTTCGCGTTGTGGGCTGTAGAGGTTGCGACTGCCAAGCGAAGCGAAAGTGCGATCGAACTTTCCACATTCGTGCCGGCTCGCAGATAAACCTTGCCTGCGCTGCTAGGCTCAATCACACCGTCATCCAAGGAGAGTGCTCATGACCGATCATCACACTTACAAGAAGATCGAGCTGGTAGGTTCTTCGACCACCAGCATCGAAGAGGCGATCAACAACGCACTGGCCGAAGCCGGCAAGAGCATCAAGCACCTTGAGTGGTTCGAGGTGGTCGACACCCGTGGCCATATCCGCGACAACAAGGCGGCACACTTCCAGGTCACGCTGAAGGTCGGCTTCCGTATTGCCAACAGCTGAAATGTTACCGGACTGGATGAGCCCGGCAGGATGGGATATTTAAGAAGCGGGCGCCTTGGCAGGCGCCCTTTCTGATTTCATCTGCACAAGGAAAGCGATCGATGAACAAACTGATTCTGGCGCTGGGCCTGATGAGCTTGGCTGGTGGGGCGCTGGCAGCGGGCAAGCCCTGCGACGAGCTGAAGGCGGAGATTGCAGCCAAGCTGGATGCCAAAGGTGTTCAGGGCTACACCCTGGAGGTCGTGAAGAAGGGCGAGCCGGCGGGCAAAGTGATTGGTAGTTGTGAGGCCGGCACCAAGGAGATCGTGTACCGCCGCGGCTGATGGGTTGGTTTCTTCGCCGACCAGACAGGCTTGAACGTGGCGCGGTCCGTGTAGGAGCGGCACAAGGCCGTTTCTGCAGCTGACCGCGCCGGGTTTGCCGGCGCAGGAGGTCACTCGGTCCTGAGGGCCTGCGCCAGCAGCTCGTAGGACCGCACCCGGTCGGCGTGCTCATACAGATCACAGGTAAACATCAGCTCATCCGCCCCCGTCTGCTCCAGCAGCACCTCCACCTTGGCGCGCACTTTCTGCGGGCTACCAATCATTGCCAGGCCGAGGAAGCTGCCCACCGCATCGCGCTCATGGGGCAACCACAGGCCATCCATGCTTGCCACCGGCGGCTTCTGCATCAGGCTCTGCCCGCGTATCAGCGCCAGGATACGCTGGTACACCGAAGTGGCCAGGTATTCAGCCTTCTCATCGGTTTCAGCCACGACCATGGGGATACCCAGCATCACGTACGGCTTGTCCAGCGTGGTCGAGGGCTTGAAGTGGTTGCGGTACACGCGGATCGCCTCGTGCATGTAGCGCGGCGCGAAGTGCGAGGCGAAGGCATAGGGCATACCGCGCATGCCGGCCAGCTGGGCACTGAACAGGCTGGAGCCAAGCAGCCACATCGGCACATTGGTGTCGTGCCCCGGCACTGCAATCACTTTCTGGTCATCGGTACGCGGGCCGAGGTAGCGCGACAACTCCTCGACGTCATCCGGGAAATCGTCCGGACCGCCGGCACGGTCGCGGCGCAGGGCGTAGGCGGTCATCTGATCGGAGCCCGGTGCACGGCCCAGGCCCAGGTCGATGCGCCCTGGATACAGGCTGGCCAGGGTGCCGAATTGTTCGGCGATCACCAGCGGTGCATGGTTGGGCAGCATGACTCCGCCAGAGCCCACGCGAATGCTCGAAGTACCACCGGCCAGGTAGCCGATCAGCACCGCAGTGGCGGAACTGGCGATGCCGTCCATGTTGTGGTGCTCGGCCACCCAGAAGCGGTGGTAGCCAAAGCGTTCGACGTGTTGCGCCAGGTCCAGCGAGTTGCGTAGCGACTGGGCCGGGCCGGCGTCGGCGCGCACGGGCACCAGATCGAGGGTGGATATTTTCAGGTCACTCAGCTGGGTCATGGAGCCTCCGCGAGAATGGTTGGCCAGAGGCCTTTTTGACTCTGTATGGGCGCATTCGTTGGATTCAATGCCTGTGGTCAGATTGCGCTGAACTTGCCAGGCGCGACAGGCCTCTGAACCGGTAGGTATGAACCAGTGACCAGGAGGTAGCATGAAAAAGACAGCATCGGCGATCTGGCAAGGTGGCCTGAAGGACGGCAAAGGCCTGCTTTCCACGGAAAGCGGCGCGCTCAAGCAGAACCCCTACGGCTTCAATACCCGCTTCGAAGGCTCGCCCGGCACCAATCCGGAAGAGCTGATCGGTGCGGCACATGCCGGCTGCTTCTCGATGGCGCTGTCGATGATGCTGGGCGAAGCGGGGCTGACCGCCGAGCGGATCGACACGGCGGCCGAGGTGACACTCGACAAGCAGCCTGATGGCTTTGCCATTACTGCCGTGCACCTGGTGCTGCGAGCCAAGGTCCCCGGAGCAAGCGAGGCGCAGTTCCTGGACATCGCCAACAAGGCCAAGGCAGGCTGCCCGGTATCCAAGGTATTGAACGCCCGGATCAGCCTGGATGCGGCGCTGGTGGGTTGACGCGGTGCAATGAGGGCGGTTTGCTGTAGTCTAGACAGCGTCGGCAGCATGCTGCCCCTTTCAGGAGCCGTTTCATGATTCGCGTAGCAATCACCGTGTTGGCTTCCCTGGTCGCCACCTCTGCGTTGGCGGCAGTGAAACCGTGCGAGGAGCTCAAAGCCGAGATCGAGGCGAAGATACAGGCTCAGGGGGTTGCCTCGTACACCCTGGAGATCGTGCCCAACAGCGAGGTGAAGGACCCGAACATGGTCGTCGGGACCTGTGATGGCGGCAGCAAAAAGATCATCTACCAGAAGAATGACCAGTAGGTACGTCCTCCGGGGCCGTGCAGCAGCCGGTGATCACGGAATGCAGAACACTTCGCTAGGTTCGTTGACCACTACCTTGCGGTTGCCGTCATACAGCAGCACTTGCGGCTCCATCACGGGTGCGCGTGCCTCCAGGCGATAGCGTTCCCCGGCCTTGAAGTTGTCGAAGCGCACGGTCAGGTAGCAGGTTCGGTCCCTGGGGTCGGTGGTGATGCCACCGGAGTAGATTTCGTAATCGAAACGCACGACCAGTTCGTGCTTGCCCGGCGTCACCTGGAAGTAACGGCCATCATCCAGACGTTTTCCGTCGAGGCGGTCGGCCATGATCACCCTGCCTGGGGTGGTGGTGTAGAGATCGACCCAGGCCTGCTTGGGGTCGACGGGCGGCAAGGGGCTGGCGCAGGCCCCCAGTGTACTGAGGGCGATCAGCATCATGGGCTGGCGCATGGCAAGACTCCCGCTTGCGAATTACACGTTACAAGCATAGCGCCATTCGTGCGTGTCAGCTGTGCTGACAGCCAGCGGGCAGGCCCTGGCCGACCAGCTTTTGCTGATGGTCGTAGAGCTTGATCCAGGGGCGGAAACCGATACTGCCAGCCTGCAGCTGGTAGCGCTGGCCGGCGCTGAAGTCCTTGAAGGTCAGCTTGACCTGGCAGTCGCGCCACAGCGGCTCGTCGACCGGGCCGATATTGCTGGGGGTAACCGGGAACTGGTAGCGCACGGTCAGCTCATGGCTGCCGGGCGGCACTTCGAAATAACGGCTATCGGCCCAGTCTCGTTCATCGACCTGCAGCGCATGCAGCGAGGTGTTGTCATAGGGGGTGAGGTCGATCCAGGCCTGGTTCGGGTCCGGGGCCGGCAGGGTCGAGCAGGCGGATATCAGCAACAGTGAGGCGGCGACCAACAGTGCGCGCATGGCGAAACTCCCCCTTGGCGAGATAGTCTTGAAGTGAAACGGCCTAGAGCGAGTCTGACCTACCGGATGCTTCGATTTTTTCTTGTTCAGCGCTCGGGCCTTGGGGCACTCGACCGCTTTTTCACCCGTTTGGTTCCCCCGCTTGCCGCGCTTCTGCTGAACGGTTGTGCCAGTACGGCCTATTACGGGCAGTTGGCCGAAGGCCAGTGGCAACTGCTGCGTGCCCGTCAAGCGGTGGAGCGAGTAGTGGCCGACCCTGCTACCTCGCCACAATTGCGTGAGCGCCTGACGCATGCCGAGCAGGCACGCGCGTTTGCCAGCCAGCAGCTGAAGCTGCCGGACAACCGCAGCTACCGGGTCTACGTGGAACTTGGCCGACCCTTTGTGGTGTGGAATGTTTTCGCCACCCCCGAGCTGTCGTTGCAGCCGGTCACGCACTGCTTCCCGATCGCAGGCTGCGTGGCGTATCGCGGTTATTACCAGCTCGGTGCAGCGCGTGGAGCAGCGGCGTTGATGCGGCAGGACGGCATGGACGTGTACGTGAGCGGCGTGGAAGCTTATTCGACCCTGGGCTGGTTCGATGACCCGATCCTGTCGTCGATGGTTGGCTGGGGCGATGAGCGCCTGGCCACGTTGATCTTCCATGAACTGGCCCACCAGCGCTTCTATGTGCAGGACGACACCGAGTTCAACGAGTCATTCGCCTCCTTCGTCGAGCAGGAAGGCACGCGGCAATGGCGCGTGGCGCGTGGGCTTGCAGCGGTTGACCGGGCTCACGGGCCGCAGCGTGACCAGTTCATTCGGCTCGTGCTGGCCAGCCGCGAGCGGTTGCAGGCCATTTATGCCGGGCCGTTGGATGATGCGCACAAGCGGGTAGCCAAGCAGGCGGAGTTCGAACGGCTGAGGTGGGAATATCGGCTGTTGCGTGATGGCCAGTGGGGCGGCGACAAGCGTTACGACGCCTGGATGTATGGGCCGATGAACAATGCCAAGCTGTTGCCGTTCGGGCTGTATGACCAGTGGGTGCCAGCGTTCACGGCGCTGTTCCGCGAGGAGGGTGGGGACTGGGCGCGGTTTTATGAGCGGGTGGAACAGTTGGGACGACTGCCGATCGAGGAGCGAAAAAAGGCGTTGCAGCGGTTGATGGTTAACCGGTGAGACCCAGGAGGCCGCGTTGCGGCCTCATCGCTGGCTTGCCGGCGATGGGCTGCAAAGCCGCCCCATGGCCATCACGCCTTGAGGAATGCCTGATGCATTTCGGCCAAGGTTGCAAAGTGATAGGCCGGCTCCTCCGCCATCAACTCCTCCTGGCTGCCAAACCCATACCCCACTGCTACTGCGTGCAAGCCGTTGCTGCGCGCACCGATAAGGTCATGCTTGCGGTCACCGATCATCAGCGTCTGCGCCGGGTCCAGCCCCTCTTCGTCCAGCAGATGGCGGATCAGCTCGACCTTGTTGGTGCGTGTGCCATCCAGTTCACTGCCATAGATCACCTTGAAATGGTGGTCGAAGGCGAAGTGACGGGCGATTTCACGGGCAAACTCCCAGGGCTTGGAGGTGGCGATATACAGTGTGCGGCCTTGACCATTCAGGGCTGCGAGCAGCTCTGGAACGCCTTCGAATACCAGGTTTTCGTACAGGCCGGTGATGCGGAAGCGTTCCCGGTAGAAGTTCACCGCCTCCCAGGCCTTGGCTTCGTCGAAGCCATAGAACTGCATGAACGCCTGCAGCAAGGGGGGGCCGATGAAGTGCTCGAGGCGGGTCAGGTCCGGCTCGTCGATGCCCAGCTTGGCCAGGGCGTACTGGATCGAGCGGGTGATGCCCTGGCGCGGGTCGGTCAGGGTGCCGTCGAGGTCGAAGAGGATGTTCTGCTGGTGCATTTACATAGGTTCCACTTGAGTGTTGCGTGGCCTTCTTCGCGGGCTCGCCCGCGAATGCGGTCATTCAGATTGATCGTAGCCTTCGGCCAGGTGCTGGTCCTTGAGCTTCACATAGTTTCCGGCGCTGTAGGAAAAGAATGCACGCTCCTGGTCGTTCAGCAGCCGGGCCTGTTTCACCGGGCTGCCCATGTACAGGTAGCCACTGACCAGGCGCTTGCCCGGCGGCACCAGGCTGCCGGCGCCAATGATCACTTCGTCCTCGACGATGGCACCGTCCATGATGGTGCTGCCCATACCGACCAGGATGCGGTTGCCCAAGGTGCAGCCATGCAACATGACCTTGTGGCCGATGGTCACCTCGTCGCCGATGATCAGCGGGAAGCCGTCAGGGTTATACGTGCTGGCGTGGGTGATGTGCAGGACACTGCCGTCCTGCACACTGGTGCGTGCGCCGATGCGGATACGGTGCATGTCGCCGCGCACCACGGTCAGCGGCCACACCGAGCTGTCCTCGCCGATCTCGACGTCGCCCAGCACTATTGCCGAACGGTCGACGAAAGCCCGTGGTCCAACTTTCGGAGTGTGTTGCTGGAAGCTTCGGATGGCCATGATAGCGTCTCTCATCTGTGCCGATAGGCAGGCTGCCTGCTGCGGTCGGCGTCGATTGTAATTAAGATGGGGCAGTGTTTCTTCTGCCAAGGTATCCAAACCGTGAGTGCGAACAACCCGCTTCTGCAGTCCTACGATCTGCCGCCCTTCTCGCAAATCCGTGCCGAACACGTGTTGCCGGCGATCGAAGCGATCCTGGCCGACAACCGGAAAGCCATTGGCGAGATCCTCGAAAAGCAGGGCAAGAACCCCACCTGGGCTGGCCTGGTGCTGGCCATGGACGAATTGAATGATCGCCTGGGCGCCGCCTGGAGCCCGGTCAGCCACCTCAATGCGGTGTGCAACAGCCCCGAGCTGCGTGAGGCCTATGAGTCGTGCCTGCCGGCGCTGAGCGCCTACTCGACCGAACTTGGGCAGAACCGAGCGCTGTTCGAAGCCTACCAGGCGCTGATCGACAGCCCGGAGGCTGCCGGCTTCGACGTGGCGCAAAAGACTATCCTCGAGCATGCCCTGCGTGACTTCCGCCTGTCGGGTATCGATCTGCCGGCGGACAAGCAGCAGCGTTACGCCGAAGTGCAGAGCAAGCTCAGCGAGCTGGGCAGCCGCTTCTCCAACCAGTTGCTCGACGCCACCCAAGCCTGGACCAAGCACGTTACCGACGAAGCCGCACTGGCTGGCCTGACCGATTCGGCCAAGGCGCAGATGGCTGCCGCGGCCCAGGCCAAGGGGCTCGACGGCTGGCTGATCACTCTGGAGTTCCCCAGCTACTACGCGGTGATGACCTACGCCAACGATCGTGCCCTGCGCGAAGAGCTGTATGCCGCCTACTGCACCCGAGCCTCGGACCAGGGCCCGAATGCCGGTCAGTTCGACAACGGCCCGGTGATGCAGGAAATCCTCGCCCTGCGCCAGGAGCTGGCCGAGCTGCTGGGTTACAGGAACTACGCCGAACTGAGCCTGGCCACCAAGATGGCCGAGTCCAGTGACCAGGTGCTGAGCTTCCTGCGCGACCTGGCCAAGCGTTCCAAGCCGTTCGCCGCCCAGGACCTGGCGCAGCTCAAGGCTTATGCCGCCGAGCAGGGCTGCCCCGAGCTGGCCAGCTGGGACGCCGGTTACTTCGGCGAAAAACTGCGTGAACAGCGCTACAGCGTGTCCCAGGAGGCCCTGCGGGCCTACTTCCCGATCGACAAGGTGCTGAGTGGCCTGTTCAGCATCGTTCAGCGCCTGTACGGCATCGAAATTGCCGAACTCAAAGGCTTCGACAGCTGGCACCCGGACGTGCGCCTGTTCGAGATCAAGGAAAACGGCCAGCACGTCGGCCGCTTCTTCTTCGACCTGTACGCTCGCGCCAACAAGCGTGGCGGTGCCTGGATGGACGGCGCCCGTGACCGTCGCCGCACCGCTGACGGCCAGCTGCAGAGTCCGGTGGCCAACCTGGTCTGCAACTTTACTCCGGCTGCGCCCGGGAAACCGGCCCTGCTGACCCATGATGAAGTGACCACGCTGTTCCACGAGTTTGGTCACGGCCTGCACCACTTGTTGACCCGCATCGAGCATGCCGGTGTTTCCGGTATCAACGGCGTGGCCTGGGACGCTGTCGAGCTGCCCAGCCAGTTCATGGAAAACTGGTGCTGGGAACCTGAAGGCCTGGCGCTCATCTCCGGCCACTTTGAAACCGGCGCGCCTCTGCCCCAGGACCTGCTGGACAAGATGTTGGCGGCGAAGAACTTCCAGTCGGGCATGATGATGGTGCGCCAGCTGGAGTTCTCGCTGTTCGACTTCGAACTGCACGCCAGCCATGGCGATGGCCGCAGTGTGCTACAGGTGCTCGAAAGCGTGCGCGACGAGGTGTCGGTCATGCGCCCGCCAGCGTACAACCGCTTCCCCAACAGCTTTGCGCACATCTTCGCCGGCGGCTACGCAGCCGGCTACTACAGCTACAAGTGGGCGGAAGTGCTGTCGGCCGATGCCTTCTCGCGCTTTGAGGAAGAGGGTGTGCTGAATGCCGAGACCGGCCGCGCCTTCCGCGAGGCGATTCTGGCGCGTGGTGGTTCGCGCGAGCCTATGGTGCTGTTTGTCGACTTCCGTGGCCGAGAACCATCCATCGATGCCTTGCTGCGCCACAGTGGCCTGAGCGAGGACGCTGCAGCATGAGCGAGGTAGCCGTGAACAAGACCAAGAAGCGCTTCATTGCCGGGGCGGTGTGCCCGGCATGCAGCGAGACCGACAAGCTGATGATGTGGAACGAAGACGGCGTACCGCACCGCGAGTGCGTAGCCTGCGGTTTTACCGACACCCTCAACGAGCAGGGCCTGTCGGTGCCGAAGGAACTCGGCACGCGGGTCAACCAGCTGGCCCCGAAAGCGGCGCCAGCCAAGGTCCAGACCGTGCAGTTCTTCCCCAACCCGAAGCTGAAGAAGCCGGCTGAATGAAGCCGGCGTGCCGCCCGGGCGCCATGCCCGGGCCGGCATGCCCGGGTGGTAGATAGTCAGGCCTTCTGCTGCGTAGCAACCATGCAAGCTCCCCTGCTCCCCACTACGAGCAAGGTGTTGCGTCATGGATAACCCGCTTCTGCAAAGCAGCCACGTCCCCGTCGATTACTCGGCTATCACCCTGGAAAACATGGGCGCTGCTTTCGCGCATGTGCTGTTGGCACATGAGCGAGGCATCGACAGCATCATCCGCGACCAGCAGGCCATGCCAACCTGGGATGACATGGTGTTGGCGGTGGATGGCCTGGATGCCCAGCTGCTGTCAGTGCTGTACGCCGCTTCACCGCTGGTTGGCCGTGATGATGACTGGGCCAGTGCCATTATCGAGTTCTATGGCCGGGTAACGGCACGCTTCGACCAGAAGTTCGCCAACTCTGCGCTGCAGGCGCTGTATGAGCGCCTGGCCAACAGCGATATCGGCAAGCAGCTGGATGCCCGCAAACGCGCGACCTTGCGCTGGCATCTGGACAAGTTCACAGCAAGTGGAGCGATGCTCGACGCTGCCGCGAAAGCGCGCCTTGCAGAACTGCAGTTGCATATTGGTACCGCACGCGAGGCTTTCCGCGCCAATATCAACCGGCCAGGTCTGAGCATCACCGATGAAACCGAGCTGAGCGGCATCCCGCAGCGGGTGCGCGATGAGTGGGCCGACCGCGCGCGGGAAGCAGGGGCATCAGGCTGGTTGATCGCTTGCGAAAGCGTGGCTACTGATGACGCGCTCAGGTATGCCGGGAACCGCCAGTTACGTGAGCGTGTGTATCGCGCTTACCATTCTCGCGGGGTGAGTGACGAGCCTGGGCAGGACAATCGTTCGCACCTGCTGCAGTTGGCGACGTGGCTTGACGAAAAGGCGCGCTTGCTTGGCTTTGCCAACCATCTGGAGCAGAGCCTGATGGTGAAGAGTGCAGGCGCGGCGGCGCAGGTGCGGGGCTTTCTTCACAACCTGGCCGAGCATGTCCGCCCTGCCATGTTGCAATGGCGTGCGGAGATCGAGCGTCAGGCGGCGGCCAAAGGGCTGGTGCCGCTGCAACCCTGGGACATCGCCTACCTTCAGGCATCGCCGTCCGCTGTTCTCTCCACCGAAGGCTTGCGTGAATACTTCCCGCTGAACGCTGTCGTCACCGCATTGCGACAGCTGGCGCAGCAGCTGTTGGGGGTGGTGTTGCAGCCAAGGCCGCTGGCCACCTGGAATGACAGCGTGCAGCCGTTCGAAGTGTGGCAGGACAACGCCTTCATCGGTTTCCTCTACCTGGATGCCGTACAGCATGCTGGCAAGCAGCCTGACTCGGTGTTCACCACCTATATACGCAACCGCCGGGTCGATGCCGAAGGGGTCTACCAGGCTGCCTCGGTGGTAGTCTTCAGTGACGTGCCGCAAGCGCTGCCCGGTAGCCAGCCGTTGCTCGACCACCTGTCGCTTCGCAAGCTGTTCCATGAGTTTGGCCACGCCCTGCACCACTTGCTGGTGCGCACGACCAACCATGTAATGTCCAACGTTACCGAACTTGGTACCGATGGTGTGGAACTGGTCGGCAAGTTGTTCGAGCGCTGGGTCTGGGATGCGGATTACCTGGTGGCGATCTCGTCGCACCAGGTGGATGGCAGCCCGCTTGACCGTGCGCGGGTCGACGAGTGTCTGGATCACTTGCGCCAGCAAGGCGTGGAAGAGATTGCACGTGATCTGAGCCTGGCGCTGTTCGACCTGGACCTGCATGCCACGCCGAACGATGGCAGGACGCTCGAACAACGCCTGAAGGAGGCCCGCGAGCGTTGTGGTTACTGGCCTCTGACGGACTTCGAGCGACCGGCGCATGCCTTCGACCACTTGGTGAATGGCTACGACGCAGGTTTTTACGCTTACCTGTGGTCGGATGTACACGCCTTCGACCTGTTTACCCGCTTTGAAGCGGCAGGGCTGCTGGACCGGGCGACTGGCCGTGAATTGCAGGAGGCGCTGTTTGCGCCAGGGGCATCGCGACCTTTGCGTGAAGGCATCGAGACATTCCTTGGCCGGGAGGCCAGCCATACGCCTTACCTGCGCTGGCATGGTTTGGCGTGAGGGTACGCTGACCAGAGGTGCTGGAAAGATCCTGGTGCACCCATTACTGTATATAAATACAGCATTGAGGTGAGTCCATGAATCATCCAGCACCGCCAAAGGGCCGTGGTACGGCGCACAATCCGCACAACCGCTTCGCCCCGAGCCACTCCGTGGCGGAGGATGACGGCTGGTACCAGGAAGTGCCGCAAACCCAGGGCACCGAGGTGCGGGTCGAGGTGGCCAAGTCGGTGATCAGCCGCAATACCTCTCCCGACCTGCCCTTCGACCGCTCCATCAATCCTTACCGCGGTTGCGAGCATGGCTGCATCTACTGCTACGCCCGCCCTTCACATGCTTACTGGGACCTTTCCCCCGGCCTGGATTTCGAGACCAGGCTGATCGCCAAGACCAACGCTGCCGAGGTGCTGGCGCAACAACTGAGCAAGCCGGGGTATGTCTGCGCACCGATCAACCTGGGCTCCAATACCGATCCATACCAGCCAATCGAGCGGGAACAGATGTTGACCCGTCGCCTGCTCGAAGTGCTGCTGCGCTTTCGCCACCCGGTGACCATCGTCACCAAGGGCGCCCTGATCTTGCGCGACCTCGACCTGCTGGGCGAAATGGCCAGCCAGCGCCTGGCACGGGTGATGATCAGCCTGACAACCCTGGACGACGGCCTCAAGCGGGTGCTCGAGCCTCGTGCGGCCTCGCCCAAGGCAAGGTTGCGCGCCATTCGCGTATTGCGCGATGCCGGCGTGCCGGTGGGCGTGCTGTGTTCACCGATGATCCCGATGATCAACGACAGTGAACTGGAGCACCTGCTCGAGGCGGCCCGGGATGCCGGTGCACAGAGCGCGGCCTACATGATGCTGCGGCTGCCGCTGGAGGTAGCGCCGTTGTTCGAGCAATGGCTGCAGGACCACTACCCGCAGCGGGCCGCCCATGTGCTCAGCCTGATTCGCCAGAGCTGTGGCGGTGAACTTTACGACAGCCGCTTCGGCTCACGAATGCGCGGTGAAGGGGTGTTTGCCGAGTTGCTGGCGCAACGCTTCGCCAAGGCCATGCGCAAGCTGAATTTCGAGGGAAAAGAGGTGCAAACACTCGACTGTACGGAGTTCTCTCCCCCAGGAAGCCAATTGGCGCTGCTCTGATAGTTACTGGCCTTGAATAAGCTGCGTGTAGTCAATCTGCCATTACTGAATGAAGTGAAGAATATGACCCCGCTTACGTAGGAATGCGTCGCAGTCGAGTGTGAGCTGCATCACGGTTTACGACTTCAAAGTGATGGCATTTATGTGTCAGAAGGATGCGTGTTGATGATGAAAGCCTGATCTAGAGCGGTTCAAGTAAGTTTTAATATGCCCGAATAGTGGCACTTTAGTGCCATTATTGTAGGAAAAAGCTTACACGGAAGTAAGAGATTTACTATTTCGTTAACATTTGTTGCTCGGGTAATCTCCGCGCCCTTACAAGGTGCCTCGCTCACAGTCGGCAAAATTCTTGCCAGTTCAATGTGCGCCGATTTTGATGATTTGCAGGCGCAGGGAGCCTGGATGTCCTTCTCTTGAATGGGGAAGGCATCATTTTCATGGACGATTAAGTGTGGAAACTGCAGAAACTGCCAGCCTGAAAGATCGCGCCAGGAAAAAGCTGGAGCGCGATGCCGGGCCGCTCATCATCGATGCGCTGAACGACCCGCAAACCGTCGAACTCATGTGCAATGGCGACGGCAAGCTCTGGCTCGAGCAGTTGGGCCAGCCGATGAAGCACATTGGCGACCTGCGCCCGGCGCAGGCCGAGTCGATCATCAAGACCGTGGCCGGCTTCCATGGCAAGGAAGTGACGCGCAACAAGCCGCTTCTCGAAGGTGAATGGCCGCTTGACGGCTCGCGCTTCGCAGGCCAGCTCCCGCCGGTAGTGCGCGCGGCCACTTTCGCTATCCGCAAGAAGGCAGTGGCCATCTATACCCTGGACCAGTACGTCGAATCGTCGATCATGACGCCTGTCCAGTGCGATGCCATCAAACGCGCCATCCGCGAGCACCGCAACATCCTGGTAATCGGTGGTACCGGTACTGGCAAGACCACCCTGGTCAACGCAGTTATCAACGAAATGGTCGTCGAGTTTCCCGCCGAGCGCGTGTTCATCATCGAGGACACCGGCGAGATTCAATGCGCGGCCAAGAATTTCGTGCAGTACCACACCACCGTGGACGTGAGCATGACCCACCTGCTCAAAACCTCCCTGCGCATGCGCCCCGATCGCATCCTGGTCGGTGAAGTACGTGGCGAGGAGGCTCTCGACCTGATTGATGCCTGGAACACCGGCCACCCCGGTGGCGCAGCTACGTTGCACGCCAACAGCGCCAGCGAGGGGCTGACGCGTCTGAAGTCCCTGGTTTCCCGCAACAAATCGGCCCCGGCCGAGATCGAGCCGCTGATTGGCGAAGCGGTTCACGTCGTCATTTCAATCGCCAGAACACCTGAAGGCCGTCGCATCCAGGAGATCCTCGAGGTTTCCGGATATGAGAACGGCCGTTACCTCATGCGCAACCTTTAAGGAAAATATCGCACATGCAAGCCAACATCTCGCTGTTCCGTTTCAATGCTCAAACGTTTGGCTATCTGGCCCTCGGCTTCTTCATGCTGGCCGTTATGGTGGCTCCGGATAACGCCTTCGCGGCGTCCAGCACTGGCGGTTCGCTGCCCTATGAAAGCTGGCTGACCTCGCTGCGTCAATCGGTTACCGGCCCTGTGGCTTTCGCCTTGTCGATCATCGGCATCGTGGTTGCGGGTGGCGTTCTGATCTTTGGTGGTGACCTCAATGGCTTCTTCCGTACGCTGATCTTCCTGGTGCTGGTAATGGCACTTATCGTTGGCGCCAACAACATCATGACCAGCTTCTTCGGTACCAGTGCCGAACTGGCGCAGCTGCTGCCGCAGCATGGCTTGGCGCAAGGTCAGGTCTGAACCATGGCCCTGCGCACGATTCCCATCCGGCGGGCCGGAAACCGGGACAACCTGTTCATGGGCGGGGATCGCGAGTTGGTGATGTTTTCCGGGTTGCTCGCCTTCGCGCTGATTTTCAGTGCCCAGGAAGTGCGGGCGACCGTGGTCGGCCTGGTGCTGTGGTTCGGTGCCTTGTTCGTGCTCCGCGTCATGGCCAAGTCCGATCCGAAAATGCGCCATGTCTACCTGCGCCATCGCCGTTACAAGTCCTATTACCCGGCGCGTAGCACGCCGTTCAGGGACAATCCTCCAAGTCAGGGAAGTCAATACAAATGATCGAAGGTATTGCGTATGCCATCGCTGCCCTCGGTGTGTTGCTGGTACTGCTGCTGGTTCAGCGCCTGCTGCAGGTGGATGCCGAACTCAAGCTGAAGAAGCATCGTTCGAAAGATGCCGGCCTTGCCGACTTGCTGAATCATGCGGCGATGGTCGACGACGGCGTTATCGTGGGCAAGAACGGCGCCTTCATGGCCGCCTGGCTGTATCGCGGTGATGACAACGCCAGCAGCACCGAAGCGCAGCGCGAACTGGTTTCGCTACGCATCAACCAGGCCTTGGCTGGCCTGGGTAACGGCTGGATGATCCACGTCGATGCAGTGCGCCGTCCGGCGTCGAACTATTCCGCGAAGGGTGTTTCGCACTTCGGTGACAGCCTGACTGCAGCCATGGATGAAGAGCGCCGAGCATACTTCGAATCGCTGGGGACCATGTACGAAGGCTATTTCGTGCTGACCCTCACCTATTTCCCGCCGATGCTCGCCCAACAGAAATTCGTTGAGCTGATGTTTGACGACGACACCGCGCCGCCAGACGCCAAGGTTCGTACACGTAACCTGATCGAGCAATTCAAGCGTGACTGTCTCAGCGTCGAAGGCAGCCTTTCCTCGGTGCTCAAGCTGACGCGCCTGAAAGGCAACCGCATGGTTACCGAGGAAGGTGCCGAGATCACCCATGACGACCTGCTCAGCTGGGTGCAGTTCTGTGTCACTGGCATAAGCCAGCCGGTCCTGTTGCCAAGCAACCCGATGTACCTCGATGCTGTCATCGGTGGCAAGGAGCTCTGGGGTGGCGTGGTACCGAAGATTGGTCGCAACTTCGTTCAGGTGGTAGCCATCGAGGGCTTCCCGCTGGAGTCCGCCCCCGGAATTCTAGCGGCGCTGGCTGAACTGCCTTGCGAATATCGCTGGTCCAGCCGCTTCATTTTCATGGACACCCATGAGGCGGTCCAGCACCTGGAGAAGTACCGTAAGAAGTGGAAGCAAAAAGTCCGCGGCTTCTTCGACCAGGTGTTCAATACCAACAATGGCAACATCGACCAGGATGCGTTGGCCATGGTGCAGGACGCCGCTGACGCGATCGCCGAAGTCAATAGCGGCCTGGTTGCGCAGGGGTATTACACCAGTGTGGTGGTACTCATGAACGAGGACCGTAGCGAGCTGGAAGAAACTGCCCGTAAGGTCGAGAAAGCCATTGAGCGCATGGGCTTTGCCGCCCGCATCGAATCGATCAACACGCTTGACGCCTACCTTGGCAGCCTGCCTGGTCACGGTGTGGAAAACGTGCGCCGGCCGCTGATCAACACCCTGAACCTGGCCGACCTGCTGCCTACCAGCAGCATCTGGACCGGTAGCGCCGATGCGCCCTGCCCGCTCTATCCACCATTGTCGCCCGCGCTGATGCACTGCGTGACCAGCGGTGCCACGCCGTTCCGTCTTAACCTGCACGTGCGCGACCTGGGCCATACCTTCATGTTCGGCCCGACCGGCGCTGGCAAGTCGACGCACCTGGCACTGATCGCGGCCCAGCTGCGTCGCTACCAAGGTATGTCGATCTTCGCCTTCGACAAGGGCATGTCCATGTACCCGCTGGCGGCTGGTATCCGTGCTGAAAGCGGAGGTCAGTCCGGCCGCCACTTCACTGTGGCGGCGGACGACGAGCGCCTGGCCTTCTGCCCGTTGCAATTTCTGGAAACCAAGGGTGACCGCGCCTGGGCGATGGAGTGGCTGGACACGGTGCTTGCGCTCAATGGCCTGGAAACCACCGCCGCGCAGCGCAACGAGATCGGCCATGCGGTGATGACCATGTACCGCGACGGCTCCCGCACCCTGTCCGAATTCTGCATCATCGTGCAAGACGAGGCCGTGCGTGAAACCCTGCGCCAATACACGGTCGACGGCACCATGGGTCACTTGCTCGATGCCGAGGAAGACGGCCTGGCGCTGTCCGATTTCACCGTGTTCGAAATTGAGGAACTGATGAACCTGGGCGACAAGTACGCCTTGCCGGTGCTGCTGTACCTGTTCCGCCGTATTGAATGCGCACTCAAGGGCCAGCCCGCGGTAATCATCCTTGACGAAGCCTGGCTGATGCTCGGCCACCCGGCCTTCCGCGAGAAAATCCGCGAGTGGCTCAAGGTATTGCGTAAGGCCAACTGCCTGGTACTGATGGCCACCCAGAGCCTGTCGGACGCGGCCAACTCGGGGATCCTCGATGTCATCGTCGAGTCGACCGCCACCAAGATCTTCCTGCCCAACGTCTATGCGCGCGACGAGGACACCGCTGCCCTCTATCGGCGCATGGGGCTGAATGCCCGGCAGATCGAAATCCTCGCCACGGCGATTCCCAAGCGCCAGTACTACTACGTGTCGGAGAACGGTCGACGTCTCTACGACCTGGCCCTGGGCCCGCTGGCGCTGGCTTTCGTCGGCTCCTCGGACAAAGAGTCGGTGGCCGCCATCAAGCGCCTGGAAGCCAAGTACGGTGATGGCTGGGTGGCTGAGTGGCTGGCAGCCAGGGGCCTCAGATTGAACGACTATGGAGTGGCCGCATGAGCCTCGCTGAAAGCATCAAGGGGATGGTCAAGAAACGCCCCGCAAAAGCTTCCGCCACGAACGGTGAAAGCAATACGTCCGGCCCCAAGGGCGCCGTGCTGGACAACCCGTACCTGACCGCCCGTCGTACCTGGAACGACCATGTTGGCAGCGTGGTGACCTCGCGTCAGTCCTGGCAAGTGGTAGGCATCCTTTCGATGATGGTCGCCCTCGCCGGTGTCGGCGGCATCATCCATATCGGTAGCCAGTCCAAGTTCGTGCCTTACGTCGTGGAAGTCGACAAGCTCGGCCAACCGATGGCAGTCGCACCGGCCCAGGTGGCCCAGCCGGTCGACCTGCGGGTGGTGAAGTCGCAGGTGGCCTTGTTTATTGCGGATGCCCGTACCGTTACCCCGGATGTTGCGCTGCTGCGCAAGTCGATCTTCCGCCTGTATGCCTTGCTGGCGCCTAACGACGCGGCGACGCAGAAGATGAACGAGTGGCTCAATGGCACCAAGGAATCAAGCCCGTTCCTGCGCGCTGCCGAGGAAACCGTCAGCGTGGATATCCGCTCGGTCATGCAGCAGACCCCGGAAACCTGGCAGGTCGATTGGGAAGAAGTCACTCGTGACCGCCAGGGCCTGATCAAGAGCAAGGCCAATTGGCGTGCCCTGGTGACCACCTACACCGCCGAACCCACTACCCAGACCAGCGAAGAGCAAATACGGATGAACCCGATCGGGACGTACGTGCGCGACTTCTCCTGGTCCAAGCAACTCTGAAGGACCGACCATGAACCGTTACCTTTGCGCCATCCTCGCGGCACTCCTGCCCGCGTTCGCGCAGGCCGCGCCAGGAACAAGCCAGGCCGATTTGTACTTCTCCGACGCCAACCCGACCCTGACGCCACAGGAGAAGGCCGCGTTGGCCATTTCCCAGCGTTGGCAGCAGGCCAGCGCCACCGGCATCAAGCCAGTGGACGGCGGCGACGGCACCGCCCGTTTCATTTACGGCGCCCAGCAGCCGAGTATCGTCTGCGCCGTGCTGCAGGTCTGCGACATCGCCCTGCAGGCCGGTGAGCAGGTCAACTCGATCAACCTCGGCGACACCGCGCGCTGGACGGTCGAGCCGGCCATCACCGGCATGGGCGAGAGCGAGGTCCAGCACCTGATCATCAAGCCGATGGACGTGGGGCTGGAAACTTCCCTGGTGGTCACCACCAACCGCCGCACCTACCACTTCAAGCTGCGCTCGCACCGTACCCAGTACATGCCGCAAGTTGCCTTCACCTATCCGGAAGAGGCACTGGCGAAATGGAACCTGATCAAGAACCGCGAAGCGACCGAGCGCAAGAAGGCGACCATTCCGGAAACCGGTGAGTACCTGGGTAACCTGAACTTCGACTACACCGTCAGCGGCGATACCTCGTGGAAGCCGGTGCGGGTCTACAACGATGGCAGCAAGACCATCATCCAGATGCCGCGCAGCATGGCCCAGACCGAAGCGCCGTCGCTGTTGGTGGTGCGCAAGGACGGTGGCTGGTTCCGCGATGACGAAACCGTGATGGTCAACTACCGCATCCAGGGCGACCGCTACATCGTCGATACCGTCTTCGACAAGGCCATCCTGATTGCCGGTGTCGGCAAGTCCCAGGACCGTATCACCATCCAGCGGGGTAAATGATATGCGCGCATGGATTGCACTGTTCGCCCCCCTCTGGCTCGCCGCCTGCGCAAGCGGCCCATATGGCAACTTCGCCGAGCGCACCACGCCGGCGATCAACCAGCAGCTGGCCGGTGCCACCGTGCGCCAGCTGGCCGTGGTTCACCCACCGGCCAGCACGCGCCTGCGGATCAACCAGGAAACCCCCGATGGCTATGGCGCCTCGCTGGTGAGCACGCTGCGCGCTGCCGGCTTCTCGGTGCAGGAATTCGACCCCAAGGCCCAGCCTGCGCCAATGCCGGCCGGTACGGTTGCGCCGCTGCCAGTCAACTATATCGTCGATGCGCCCAAGGACAGCGAGTTGTTCCGCGTCACCCTGCTGGTCGGGCGCGAATCCCTGAGCCGCGTCTACGCGGTACAGAACGGCCGCCTGTTGGCCGCAGGTGCCTGGGTGCGCAAGGAGTGACGAGCAATGAGTAACATGAACGACGCCATGTCGCCGGATGCGTCCCCCGGCAAGCTGAACCGCAACGCCGGTGTGCGCCGGGTCAACAACTGGCCGATGTACATCATTGGCGGTGCCGCCATGACCTTCTTGCTGATCATGTTGCTGGTTGCAGCCGACCGCGCAGAGAATCAGAACAAGCCGGTGGAAAAGGAAGCTGAAAAAGCGGGCAACAGCAGCCTGTTCGCGAAGCAGATCAACGGTATCGATTCGGATGGCATCATCCCGAGCAAGGCCGAGCCGCCGGTCATGCCGGCGTTGGACAACACGCAAGCCCAGCCGGCCGGCCTGCAGGTCGTGCGACCGACCAACCTCGACGCACCACCCATGCCACCGCGTGAAATGCTGTCAGACGTCAATGCCGAAGAGCTCGAACGCATTCGGCGCATGAAGATGCAGCAGCTCCAGGAAGCCGTCCAGGCACGCAGCACCGTGCAGGTAACGGCGCCACGCAGCGCGGGCTCGAGTGCTGCTGGCGGTGCTGGTGGCCCGTTCAGCCAGCAGGATGCCCTGGCCCGTATCGCTGCCGCGCGTCAACGCCTGGATGAACAATCGCGCAGTGATCCGAATGCAGCCTTCAAGGCCCGACTGGCCGAGTTGCGCTCTGCCGGCATTGGCGCGGGCGCGGGCGGCGGTGGCGGAGCAGAAAGCGACTCGCCATTCCTGATGCAGGCTTCGGCCAGCGGCGGCAAGGACTACAAGCAGTTCGGCAACATCCCTGGCGAAGATCGCTGGCGGCTGGATGCCAGCCCTGAGGCGCCACGCAGCCCCTACGAGCTGCGGGCAGGCTTCGTGATTCCAGCCATGCTGGTGTCCGGTATCAATTCCGAGTTGCCGGGGCAGATCATGGCCCAGATATCGCAGGCGGTGTACGACACGGCCACCGGCAAGCACCTGCTGCTTCCGCAAGGCTCGCGCTTGGTCGGCAGCTACTCCAGCGATGTCGCTTACGGCCAGAAACGCGTACTGGTCGCTTGGCAGCGCATCATCTTCCCTGATGGCAAGGCGATGGACATCGGCTCGATGCCTGGTGCAGACATGGGCGGTTACTCCGGCTTCGAAGACAAGGTCAACAACCACTACGTGCGGATCTTCGGGTCGGCCTTGTTGATGTCCGGCATCGTTGCCGGTATCAGCCTCAGCCAGGACCGCGCCAGCAGCGACAGCTCCGACCGCGAGACGGCCAGCAGTGCCATGAGTGAAGCGCTCGGCCAACAACTCGGTCAGGTTACCGCGCAGATGATTGCGAAGAACCTGAACATCGCGCCCACGCTCGAGATTCGTCCGGGGTATCGCTTCAACGTGATGGTAACCAAGGACCTGACGTTCTCGAAGCCTTACCAGTCCTTCGATTACTGATGAAACACGCCAAGGAGAGGAACATGAAGTCTACGACGTTAGTGAAACCTGCGATTGCGCTGTTGGCCGGTCTGGGATTCACCTTGCAGGCTCAAGCCGGTATTCCTGTTATCGATGGGGCGAACGTTGCCCTGAATCAGGTCACAATGGCCGAAAGCATCGCGCAGACACTTAAGCAGATCGAAGAGTACAAAATGCAGTCAGATCAATTTCTGACTCAGGTACAGCAGTTCACAACGCAAAAGGAACAGTACGCCAACATGTTGCAGAACACTGCGGCACCTGTGACGAACATCTGGGGGCAAGCGCAGGACACCATAAAAAGGCTAACAGCCGCTACCGACACTTTGGAGTACTACAAGCAACAGGCGGGTAGTCTGGAGCAGTACCTGAGCAAATTCCAAGACCTCGACTATTACAGAAATAGCCCATGCTTCACTGCATCGGGCTGCTCTGATGCCGAGCGGGCTAATCTGGAAAAGAGCCAGGAACAGGCTAGCCGTAGTCAGAAAAAGGCCAATGACGCTATGTTCCAAGGCCTCGAGCAACAGCAGGCCAATATCCGGCGCGATTCTGACAGGCTTCAGGACCTACAACGAGATGCGCAAGATGCGAAGGGGCAGATGCAAGCCATCGGCTATGCCAACCAGTTGGCAAGCCAACAAGCCAACCAGTTATTGCAAATACGTGCTCTGCTGATGGCTCAACAGAACGCACTCGCCACCAAGATGCAAGCTGAAGCCGACAAGGATGCCCAGCATCAGGCTGCTAGCGAGCAGTTCTGGGACATGGGAGGCGCAACCAACCGCAGCAAAAGCAAGGGGTATACACCATGAAACACGCTATCAATATCGCCGTTCTCGTTGTCTTGTCCGCTGTAATGCTGAGCGGCTGCTGGGATTCTGAAGTTGAAAAGAAGGCCAAGGAGCAAGAACAGCAGTCCAAAGATTTCTGGGACATGGGCGGTCCTACCGACCGCAGCAAGAGCAAGGGTTACACACCATGAGACAACGCGTCCTCTGGTGGGTGGCTTTGCTGTCTTTGCTATTGCTTTCGCAAACGGCAGCGGCAGCCGACTCAGGGGTCCTGAACGATGTGGTCGACAAGTTCAAGCAAGCTACCAATGGTTGGGCCAGCGTCATCCAGGGTTATGCAACCTGGTTGTTCTGGACCTTGGCCACCATTTCCCTTGTTTGGACCTTCGGCTTCATGGCGCTACGTAAAGCAGATATCGGTGAGTTCTTTGCTGAATTTCTTCGGTTCTGCATTTTTACAGGGTTTTACCTGTGGTTACTGCGCAACGGACCAGAATATGCCATGAGTATTATCCGCTCGATGATGACCATCGGGGCCAAGGCTGGTGGGGTGGCGGAGCTCAATCCCTCTACGCCCGTAGATATTGCATTCGATATTCTGGAGCGGTCATTCAAGAGCTTGAGCATGCGCCACCCTATCGATAGCATTGGGATCATTCTGGTTTCCCTGATCATTTTGGTGTGCTTGGCCACAGTGGCTGCCAATGTTCTTCTTGTCCTAGTAACCGCGTGGATTATGGCCTACGCCGGCATGTTTGTGCTTGGCTTCGGTGGCTCGCGCTGGACGTCCGAGATCGCCATGGGCTATTTCCGTACCGTGGCCGGGCTTGGAATGAAGCTACTGACCATGACCCTGATGATCGGGATTGCTACGTCTGTAGTTAATGGCCACTTAGCAGACATAGCCAACGGTGCGTCGATCAACCAGCTTCTGGTCATTTGCGTTGTGGCCCTTGTGCTCGCCATGCTGATTCACAGTTTGCCCAATATGGTTGCCGGCTTGATCCCTGGCGGTGGCGGCGCAGCAAGTTCTGTTGGCTCGTTCAGCACAGGCGCCGTTGCCGGCGCTGCCGCTGGCGCCGCCTCAACGGCCATGTCCATGGCGAGTAATATGGCCGGTGCGGCGCAATCCATGTATTCGGCATTCAAAGGTTCGCAATCCAGTGTGGCAGCAGGCACGGATATCGCTTCGCGTATCTCCGGAATGCTGGGCGGTGGTGGCAGTGCTGGCGGTAACAGCAGCGCGGGTAGCAATAGTGCAGGCACCAATAATAGTGCTGGCGGAGCCACCCCATTGAGTGGCGTCATGGGGTTGGCATCGGTAGCTTCTGGGAGCCTTGGGGGGCGGGCGGACTCTGCGCTCTCTTCGATGTCAGCGATGGCAGGTGAAGCGTCCGCCGCTGGTGAGCAAAACTCTGGCGCCGGTTCGGAGGGTTCTGCTGGCGCTGGCTCCGAGGCCAGTGCGGGTGGGTCGATGCAGGATAGTCCAGGAGGATCCACGGAAAGCGCATCCGCCGGCAGTTCCGAGGCTTTGGCTCAAGCGGCTGGCGGGAGCGGTCGCGCCGAGACAGCTGGGTCATCCAGCGGTGCGACTCAAACCAAGGGTGCCGCTGGAAGGAGCGACGGTGGCCTATCCAGCAAGGCAGGTACTGCTGGTCGTGTCGCTCTCGATATGGGCGCCAGTCTGCTCTCCGGCATGGGACGGATGGCCCAGTCGCGTATCGACAAGAGCTTCGCTGGGAAACTGGCTGCAGAGATTTCCAAACCCGGGTCCAGCAACGCGACCAAGCTGGACACTGCTTCATCCAGCCGAAGTTTTGACCCGGCTGCCGAGGTGGCAGCCTATCGCGACAGCAAACAGGAAAAAGCCTAGACAAGGAGTTCGCATGGCCATTGCAAAACTACTATCGGCAACTTTACTGACCGCCACCTTCGCCATTGCCCTCCCCGCCGAAGCCCGCGATCCCTGTGCCACTGTGTTGTGCATGTGGGGCAAGCTCAAGGGCGCCGGCGTGGTGGAAAACTGCGACGGTCCGGTCGCCGACTACTTCAGCATCGTCAAGAAGAGGAAGGGCAAGATCAAGTTGAGCCAGACGGCCAACGCCCGGCAATCCTTCCTCGACAGCTGCCCGAAGGCCGACCCGAGCGCGACCAAGTCGATCAACAACAAGTTCGGTAAGGTCATCTGAGGCGCGCCCGGGATGCCATTCGTTGCCGACGCACCGCCAGCGGCTCTCAGCGAGCCGGTCGCCTGTTCGATCATGGCTGCCGTGAAGTACGAGTTGCCGGTGAACATCGTCCTCGCCGTGGCCGCCCAGGAGGGCGGCAAGCCTGGCCAGTGGGTGCGCAACCGCAACGGCACCTACGACGTGGGGCCCATGCAGTTCAATACCTCGTACCTGCGCGAACTCTCGCGCTATGGCATCACTCCCGAGGATGTCGAACAGGGTGGCTGCTACTCCTACGACCTGGCGGCCTGGCGCCTGCGTGGCCATGTGCGTAATGACCGCGGCGACCTGTGGACGCGGGTGGCCAACTATCATTCGCGCACGCCAGCGATCAATGCGCGCTACCGCCAGCAGGTGATGCGTCGTGCGGCCTGGTGGGCCGACTGGCTCGATGAGCGCTTCGCCACGCAGCAGGTGGCACAGGGCGCGGTCTTCTCCGGTGTGCCGAGCGAGGCTTCGGTTACGGCTGTCGAAACGGCACCGTTGGAGGCGGCTGCCATGCGGCAGCCGGTCACACCGCAACCCACCTCAACGTCTGCTTATGTGCCCCGTGGGCTGGTGACGGAGAGCAGGTGAGGGATCAGGTGATGGCGGATGACACAGAGCGCAATCCTGCATGGCGCGGTCACGAAGCGGCCGTTACTGTGGCCCAAATTTACTGGTGGCCCCTGGCCGCGGTTTTCTCGGTATTCTTCGCCCACGCAAGGCGACTTGAGCTGCGACTCAGCATCAAACAGGGACCCTCCAAGAGGCGAATGCAGGGAGACCAAGATTGAACGATGCAACTTTCGACGCGAAGGCACTCGAATTGGTTAACGCCGATTGCCGCATCAAGGATCCTTGCTCGCGGCTTCGCCTGGGATCGCTCATACCTCTGGTGCTGGGTGTGTGTGTGCTTCTACCTGCCACTTCATCTTCGCTTCAAGCCAAGGAGATTTCCATGCCAGAAAATCATGGTCAGTACCAACCCTATACCCCTGACATGAAAGGGCCTGAAGGCGCGTTTCCGCCCATGCAGGGCTACACCAGCGCGGAACTCGTGACCGCAGCGTGCCAGAGTGTCGAGCGAGTGTTCAAGGAAAACAATTTAGACCCGACACTTGCGCGGGAATCCCTTTTCGACCTTTTTAATCATCTGACCGCTGCCTATCAATCCGAGGCTGTGGATTACCAGATTTCGACGTGGTACCAAAAACCATATGATGACCCATCGGCCCGAGCTGAAAGCGTCAAGGCGATGGCCAAGGAATTCAACGCGTTTACCATACGTGCGGCTGGCGACGCGCTGATAAAATCGCCTCTGAACAATTTGAGCCGGGATTTTAAACGGAGCTACCTGGAAAGCGCGGGCAATAGTATCCAGAGCCTGATAGAAACCTTGAATACGCCTGCCATCTGAGGATTCCAAACGGGCAGATAAAAGCGCTACTCGCTGAGGTGGTGTTGTCGTCGATGACGCGGTGGACTCCCTGGAAGGTTCGCCACTGCTCTAAAGGTCGCGAATTTTGTTCGGACCTGATCGGTGTGGCAGGCGATGGTGTACATGACCTGATCGTTACTTGAACAACGCAAGAGATAGAGATTGAACGGAACAACCATCGATGCGCAAGCGCCCAGTTCGGGTAACGTCTGTTGCTGCTCCAAGAGTATCTGGGCGCGGTTGCGTCTGGGCTCGCTCATCCCTTTGGCGCTGGGGGCTTGTGTGCTCCTGCCTGCCACTTCATCTTCGCTTCAAGCCAAGGAGATTTCCATGCAAGAAAATCAAGGCCAGTATCAACCTTATACACCTGGCATGAAACTGCCTGATGGGGTTTTCCCCCCAATGCAGGGCTATACCCATGGCGACCTGATTGCCGCAGCCCAGGCGCGTGCAGAAGCGTTCATGAAGGCACAGAAGATTGACCCGACATTGCTCCGGGAGTCGTTGATTACTCTGGCTACCCATCTGAATACCAGGCTTGAGAAGGAAGGCGCTGAGTATCAGATCTCCAGCTGGTATCAAAAACCGTACGACGATTCGGCTGCGCGTAAACGCAGTGTCGAGCGGTTGGCTGAGCACTTCGGTGGTGTCGCCGTTGATGGCGCGGCGGACTCTCTGGAAGGTTCGCCACTGCTCTATAAAGGTCGCGAATTCTGTACGGACCTGATCGGTGCTGCAGGCGATGGTGTGCATGACTTGATCGTTACCCTGAACAAGCCTGGCGCCTGAATCGGGCGACACTAACTGGATTCACGGCTCCCCCAGTAACATAGGGATATGAGATGGGCGATGCAATGCGCTTTACGGTGTATTTCGACGGCACCGGAAACAACAAGGACCTGGATACACCTGAGGGCACGCAGACCAACGTTGCCCGGCTGTTCGAGCTGGATACGGCCAAAGGCACCAATCTTGCGCGAAACTCTGGGCAAACACCGCAACAGTACGATGCTCAAGACCGCTCTGGCCAATCGGAAAAAGTCTATTTCGACGGCGTTGGTAGCCAAGGTAAAACCTCCCCCCGCTCAGCTCTTGAACGCGGCACGGGGCTGGGCGGTCAGGAACGTATCGAGCAGGCCTACGACGCCATCGTGGCTTTCCACAACAAATATCCAGACAAGAAGGTCGACGTGAATATTGTCGGCTTCAGCCGGGGTGCGGCACAGTCCCGCGCGCTGGCCAACGAGTTTATCGAGCGGGGTGTACCCAAGCTCGATGAACAAGGCAAGCCTACTGGAGACTTCCTGATCCCGCCGGGCCAGGCCCATGTGAACAAACTTGGCATCTTCGACACCGTAGCTTCCTACGGCAATGCGATGTCGGATACCCACTTGGGTAAAAACCTGGAAATAAGCAAGAATATTGATTCGACTACCCACTTGGTGGCGGCGAATGAATACCGCGATACCTTCCGCTTGACCAGCGCCTTGCGCAACGACGACAACTCGCGCATCGAGGAGATCCAGTTCGCGGGTGCACATTCGCAGGTGGGTGGTGGTTACAAAGATGATGTGCTGGCGGCCGGGCCGCTCGCGCTGATGTATGACCGTCTGAAATCGGCTGGCATCGAGATGAAACCGATGCAGCAGGAAGACGTGCAACGCGTCGGTCAGTACAACGAGATTATCCAGAGCCCCGAAAAGATTCAGGAAGCGCTGATCGATTCACGGTTGATCAACGGTAAAGAAGCATTTACCCGTGGCACCGATGGCTCATACCAGGTGGTGAACAATACGCCTTTCCTGATGGAGCGCGGTACTATCAATGTCTTTGATCGCCAGACCCGTCCTTTCGAACATGCTACCAATGGCCGGGGTGTGGTGTTTGAGAACGATGATTCGCTGAGCAGGTTGGGCATCCAGCGCGGTGTTGAATCGGTGGGTGCATGGTTCCGTGATGCGGCGGCAAAACTCAAGGACATCGCAGCCGAATTCTTTGGTGTGAACAGCCGAGCTGCGGGTAAAGAGGCATACCATCAAAATGGCTTTGATGCTCAACTGCAACGAATGGAACAGGCCAAAGCAGTGAACCAAGTCGCAGAACTGCAAAAATCAATGAGCAGTTCTCGACCCGATAGCAGCGCTATTGAAGGGCTTGGTCTGCAACCCGTGCCAATCCCTACGGGCTTC
Organism: Pseudomonas oryzicola; assembly: GCF_014269185.2. Classification (NCBI taxonomy): domain Bacteria; kingdom Pseudomonadati; phylum Pseudomonadota; class Gammaproteobacteria; order Pseudomonadales; family Pseudomonadaceae; genus Pseudomonas; species Pseudomonas oryzicola. Next base: position 99,793 of record NZ_JABWRZ020000001.1, on the reverse strand, counting down.
AAACAAGCTCAGCAGCAAGACTCCAAGGCACAGCAACGCAGCGACTCGTTCAAGGCTATGGAAGAGAAGGTCCATAGCCTCAACCCGTCGGCCAGTGTTGGCGAAGCTGCGCAAACCGGGTGCAAGACCACCAGCGGGGTGGTTGTCGACATGAACGAACATCACATCTTGCAGAAAGTCGGCCAGACCGACCAGTTCGTCATACATGACCGCCGCGATATCGATCCGAACCGCACATTCCAGGTGGGCAAGAGCACCGCGATCGCGCATGACAAAGGTATCGGAGATCTGGCTGCCACCCTTGCCCCGAAAATGGAACTGGGTCCAGCGTTGGCCCATAGCATGCGGCGCTGAGTGAACGAGACGAGGGGGGCAACCACCCATGGTGTTGAAGGCGGTGTCCGTAGCCTAATCGTAACCTGTGGTAAGCAGAAATCCTGTTCCAGTCCACCAGCGGCGCCGGTTGCAGCCTCTCGGTATTTTTCGCCCGACGCAAGGAGTATTGAGTTGCGCCACTACAACATTAAATACCCGCTGAACGACTTGGGAGACAGAGATTGAACGGAACAACCATCGATGCAAAAGCGCCCAGTTCGGGTAACGTCTGTTGCTGCTCCAAGAGTATCTGGTCGCGGCTGCGTCTGGGCTCGCTCATCCCTTTGGCGCTGGGGGCTTGTGTGCTCCTGCCTGCCACTTCATCTTCGCTTCAAGCCAAGGAGATTTCCATGCAAGACAATCAAGGCCATTATCAACCCTACACCCCGGGCATGAAGTTGCCTGATGGTGTGTTTCCGCCCATGCCCGGCTACACCCATGCAGACCTCATCGCGGCAGCCCAGGTGCGTGTGGAGGCGCTCATGAAGGAGCAGGGTATCGATCCGACCCTGATGCGTGAGTCGTTGATTGCTCTGGCGTCTCACCTGAACACGCAGTTCGAGAAGGAAGGCGTCGAGTACCAGGTAGCCAGCTGGTATCAGAAGCCTTATGACGACCCGTCCGCACGAGCCCGTAGCGTCGAGCGAATGGGTGAAGATTTTGGCGGTGCAGCCGTCGACGCGGCAGCCGACTCGCTGAGTGGCTCGCCGTTATTGCTCAAGGGCAAGGAGTTCTACAAAGCCTACATCGGTGCAGCCGGTGATGGCGTCCATGACCTTATCGTGACCTTGAACAAAAAGAGCTCCTGAGGGAACGTCGGCGCGGCGACGCGCCGGTGGATTTACGTTTTAGCCACGTGGCACTTCATAGGGATATGACATGGGCGATGCATTGCGCTTCACGGTGTATTTCGACGGCACCGGCAACAACAAGGACCTGAATACACCTGAGGGTACACAAACCAACGTAGCCCGGCTATTCGACCTGGATACGGCCAAAGGCACCAATTTGGCGCGGAATTCGGGGCATGTCCCGCAGCAATACGATGCCCAGGAGCGCTCCGGCCAATCGGAAAAGGTCTACTTCGACGGGGTTGGCAGTCAGGGCAAGACCTCGGCGCGCTCTGCACTCGAGGGCGGCACCGGGTTGGGTGGCCAGGAGCGTATCGACCAGGCGTACGACGCCATCGTTGCTTTCCACAACAAGTACCCAGACCAGAAGATCGACGTGAATATCGTCGGCTTCAGCCGTGGTGCCGCACAGTCCCGGGCACTGGCCAACGAATTCATCGAGCGCGGCGTACCCAAGCTGGATGAGCAGGGCAAGGCGACCGGCGACTTCCTGATTCCTCCCGGCCAGGCGCATGTGAACAAGCTGGGCATCTTCGATACCGTGGCTTCCTACGGCAACGCGATGTCGGATACCCACCTGGGCAAGAACCTGGAGATTGGCAAGAACGTCGACTCGACCACGCACCTGGTGGCGGCGAACGAGTACCGTGACACCTTTCGCCTGACCAGCGCCCTGCGCAATGACGACAATTCGCGTATCGAGGAGTTGAAATTCGCAGGTGCCCATTCGCAAGTTGGCGGTGGCTACAAGGACGACGTACTGGCGGCTGGCCCGCTGGCGGTGATGTATGACCGCCTGCAATCGGCCGGCATCGAGATGAAGCCGATGCAGCAGGAAGACTTGCAGCGCATCGGTCAGTACAACGAAGTGATCAAGAGCCCGGAGAAAGTCCAGGAGGCGCTGATCGATTCGCGGTTGATCAACGGCAAGGACGCGTTCACCCGTGGCGCTGACGGCGCCTTTCAGACTGTCGATAACACACCCTTCCCGATGGAGCGCGGCACGATCAATATCTTTGATCGCCAGGCCCATCCTTTCGACCACCAGACGAATGGCCGGGGAATCATTTTCGAGAATGACAACTCCTTGAGCAAGAGTGGCATTCAACGGGGCGCCGAGTCGGTTGGAAGCTGGTTCGCCGAAAAAGGCTCCCAGCTCAAGGATCGTGCATCCGAGTACCTCGGCTTGCGCAGCCGTTCCGAGCGGCAGGAAGCACGGGCAGATTCATTCGAACAGGAATTGGCCAAGTACCGGCAGGCTGCCACCCAGCAGAGCCAGGACATGGCCAACACGATGACAGGTTCGCGACCTGATCAAAGCTTCATCAGCAGCCTGAACCTGCAACCTGTGCCAGTCCCCAAGGATCTCAAACAGCGTCAGCAGCAAGACCCCCAGGCGCAGCAACGCAGCGACTCGTTCAAGGCCATGGAAGAGAAGGCCCTTGGCCTCAACCCGTCGGCCAGCGTTGGCGAAGCCTCGCAAACCGGGCGCAAAGCCACCAGCGGAATGGTTGTCGACATGGACGAGCATCACATCCTGCAGAAGGTCGGCCAGACCGACCAGTTCGTCATTCATGACCGCCGCGATGTTGACCCGAGCCGCAACTTCCAGGTGGGCAAGAGCACCGCCATCGTGCATGACAAAGGTATCGGCGATCTGGCCGGCACCCTAGCTCCGAAAATGGAGCTAAGCCCTGTATTGGCCAATGCCATGCGGCGCTGAGTTACCGGGATGAACTTCGCCTGGTTACAGCTATCTCGGTATTCTTCGCCGTTTTACACTAGGCGGCAGGAGCCGCGACCACATTAAACAGGGATTTGCCGAGAGGCGTGTTCAGGGAGACAGGGAGTGAACGGTACCGCCATCGGTGCGAATACATCCATTTTCGGCAACGCTTGTTGCCGCGCCGAGAGCCTCTGGTCGCGGTTGCGCCTGGGCTCGCTCATCCCTGTCGTGCTGGGAGCCTGCATGCTATTGCCTGCCTTTCCGTCTGCGCTTCAAGCCAAGGAGATTTTCATGCAAGACAATCAAGGCCAGTACCAACCTTATACACCTGGCATGAAACTGCCTGAGGGCGTTTTCCCCCCAATGCAGGGTTACACCCACGAGGACCTGATCGAGGCGGCCGGCAAGCGGGTCGAGGCCGTACTGAAAGCCAATGATGTCGATTCGACGCAGGCCAAAGAAACGCTTTTCGCCTTGGCCGATCACCTGAACCGCGCCTTCCAGTCGCAGAACGTCGAGTACCAGATTGCAACCTGGTTCAAGAAACCGTACGACGATCCTGCTGCTCGCGCACAGAGTGTTTCTGATATGGGTGAAAGCTTTGGTGCACTCGCCATCCGTGCGGCAGGCGACACGTTGAAGGGTTCCCCATTGCTACACAAGAGTGATGCTTTCCTGAGCGCCTTCATCAATGGTGCCGGTGACGGGGTCCATGATTTGATCGTGACGCTGAACAAGCCAAGTGCCTGATGATGATTTGGAATTTGTTTCGGAAAGCTCACCCCGCCAAAACAGCGGTGTGATTAATAGGGATATGCAATGAGCGACACAATGCGTTTCTCGGTGCGTTTCGACGGCCCCGGGGACAACAAAGGTCTGAAGACGCTCGATGTCACGTTGGACGTGAGCCCGCCCCAGGCGATGCGCCGGTGAGTGAGCGTCCTCTGGTTGGTGAAATTGCAGTGCAACAAGGGCAGAAGACCTTCGCCCTGCCCCGCCTGCAATTGGCTGACGGTGCCTTGGAGGCATTGAAATGGCTGGCGTTGCTGTTGATGACCGGCGACCACGTCAACAAGTACCTGTTCAACGAGACCTTGCCGTACCTGTTCGAGGCCGGGCGGTTGGCCATGCCGCTGTTCGTGATGGTGCTCGCCTGCAATCTGGCGCGCCCGGGTGTCGGGGCAAACGGCGCCTACCGCCGCACCGCGATGCGCCTGTGTCTGTTCGGTGTGTTGGCGACACCGCCGTTCATTGCGCTGGGTGGGCTGCTGTATGGCGCCTATCCGCTGAACATTCTCTTTACCCTGCTGGTAATCACCTTGGTCACCGCTGCCTGTGAGCGTGCGGCGGCCGGGCAAGCACATTACTGGGCTGTCGCGCTGTGCGTGTTCGTGGTCGGCGGAGCGCTGGTGGAATTCTGGTGGCCAGCCGTGCTGTTGGGGCTGAGCGTGGGCTGGTACGTGCGGCGTCCGAATGCCATGGCTGGCGTGGGGGTCGTGGTTTCGTTGGCGGCGCTGTCACCGATCAATGGCAACGCCTGGGCGTTCGCCGCCCTGCCCCTGCTGCTGGGGGCCGGTTGGTTGCAACCGAAGCTGCCACGCTGGCGTTGGCTGTTCTACGGCTACTACCCCCTGCATTTGCTGGCGCTTTGGTTGATCCGCATCCCGATGGCCAAGGCCGGTTATTTATTCCTGATATGAAGCAGGTGCCCATGGACAATCCGAACAAGGCCAGGACCCGGCTCGAAGACGCCGGGCAGGCCTTTGAAGCTCAGGCCCAGGCGCTGGCGACCGAGCAGACCGCCCTGCTCGAAGGCAGCCCGGTGCAGGCGCGTTATACCCAGGCCTTGGGCGAGTACGTCGAACAGAAGGCCGAACAGGCCCAAGCGTTGGAGCAGCGCCTGGAAAGCCTGGTGGAGCGTCAGCAGGCGCAGCTGCAGCAGAACCTGGCTGGCCGCCCGGGCTGGCTTGCATTACCCTCGACCCGCGCCACCTGGGAGCAGTGCAATCAGCGCTGCCAGGCGCGCCTGCTACAACTGCAGGGCCGTCTCGAGCGGGTGCAGGAACTGCATCACGGCATGGGCCTTTACAGTCCGCGCATCGAGGAACTGGCGGTGCGCCGCCTGCGTGCCGAGCAGCCCGAACTGGCCGAGCAGTGGAACCTGCAGCGCCAGGCCGAGCGCTCCCTGACCGAAGCGCAGCGGCGCAGTCATGCCCAGGACCTTGGGCGCTCGCGCAACTCGTCGCCCTGAATCTGTATTTACTTTTCAATTCCTTCGTTCACGGAGCGAACCGATGAAACACAATAACGCCGTCGGCCCGCAGATACGCGGTGGCCAAAGCAACAGCGGCAGTACCTGGCAGGCTTTGCTGGCGATCTTCTTTCTGCTCGCCGGCCTGGCCACTGCGACCCAGTACTTCGCCTACCTGTTTCAGTACCACACCGCACTGGGCGCCAATCTCAACGGCGTATATGCACCGTGGATGATCCTGGTTTGGGCCGCCAACTGGTCGGGCCAGTATCAGGACTCGCTGATGCGCGCCGGCTCCCTTGGCATGCTGGTCAGCGGCGTGGGCATGATGGCGGTGATGATCATCCGCCTGATCAACAGCAACAGCGCGAGGGCCAACGCGTTCCTGCATGGTTCGGCGCGTTGGGGCGAGCGCAAGGACATCGAGAGTGCCGGCTTGCTGGCTGACGAGGGCGTATATGTGGGGGCCTGGCTGGACAAGCGTAACAAGCTGCATTACCTGCGTCATAACGGCCCAGAGCACATCCTTACATTCGCCCCGACCCGCAGCGGCAAGGGCGTCGGCCTGGTGATCCCGACCTTGCTGTCGTGGAAGCACAGCGCAGTGATTACCGACCTCAAGGGCGAGCTATGGGCGCTGACCGCCGGCTGGCGGCAGAAGCATGCCGGCAACCGGGTGCTGCGCTTCGAGCCGGCCACGGCAAACGGCTGCGTAGGCTGGAACCCGCTGGAGGAAATCCGCCTTGGTACCGAGTTCGAGGTGGGTGACGTACAGAACCTGGCGACGCTGATCGTCGACCCGGACGGCAAGGGCCTCAACGACCACTGGCAAAAGACTTCCCAGGCGATGCTGGTCGGCTGCATCCTGCACCTGTGCTACCGCTCGCTGGATGAGGGTGGCGTGGCCAGCCTACCGGCTCTGGACGCCATGCTTGCCGACCCATCGCGGCCGATCAGTGAGCTGTGGGAGGAAATGACTCACTACGGGCACCTCAATGGTGAGAACCACCCGCTGGTGGGGTCTGCTGCACGCGACATGCTCGATCGGCCGGCGGAAGAGGCCGGCTCGGTGCTGTCCACGGCCAAATCGTACCTGTCGCTGTTTCGCGATCCGATTGTGGCGCGTAATGTCGCCCGCTCGGAGTTCAAGATCCGCGACCTGATGAACCACGAAGACCCGGTCAGCCTGTTCATCATCACCCAGCCCAACGACAAGGCGCGCCTGCGCCCGCTGGTGCGCATCCTGGTGAACATGATCGTACGCCTGCTGGCCGACAAGATGGACTTCGAGGACGGCCGGCCCAAGGCTCACTACAAGCACCGCCTGCTGATGATGCTCGACGAGTTCCCGAGCCTGGGCAAGCTCGACATCATGCAGGAGTCGCTGGCTTTTGTGGCCGGCTACGGGATCAAGTGCTACCTGATCATCCAGGACTTGTCGCAGCTGCAGGAGTTCTACGGGCAGAACGAGAGCATCACTTCCAACTGCCATATTCAGAACGCTTATCCGCCGAACCGCGTGGAAACCGCAGAGCACCTGTCCAAGCTCACCGGGCAGACCACCATCGTCAAGGAGCAGATCACTACCAGTGGGCGCCGCTCCAGCGCGCTGCTCGGCCAGGTGTCGCGCACCATCCAGGAAGTGCAGCGGCCGCTGCTGACCACTGACGAGGCCCTGCGCATGCCCGGCCCGCGCAAGGACAGCCAGGGCAACATCGAAGAAGCCGGCGACATGGTGGTGTACTGCGCCGGTTACCCGGCGTTCTACGGCAAGCAGCCCCTGTACTTCCAGGACCCGATCTTCCTCGCCCGCGCCAAGGTGCCTGCGCCGCGTGAAAGCGACCGCACCATTGACATACGTGGCTCGGCGACACCGGCATGAGGCGACCGTTGAGCGTGGCCGCGCTGCTGGCTATCCTGGGCTTGCTGCTGTTGCCGCTCGTGTTGAATGGCGGCGCCCGGATCAACATCACCAGCAGCTTCCCGCCTGGCATCTACTGGGTAGTCGACAAGACGCCGGAAAAAGGCGACCTGGTCATGTTCTGCCCGCCCCGGCGGGCGGTGTTTGACCTGGCGCACGCCCGCGGCTACCTGAGCAGCGGGCCGTGTCCAGGGGGGTATATGCGCATGATCAAGCGCCTGGTAGCGGTTCCGGGTGACGAGGTGCTGATCGCCGCCGAGGGCGTCAGTGTCAATGGTCAGCTGCAGGCCCGCAGCGAGCCGTTGTCCACGGACCCCAGCGGCCGCAGCATGCCGCACCCGGCATCGGTGCATTTCCGCCTGGCCGAGGGTGAGGTGCTGATGCTCTCCGATTACAGCCGATTGTCGTTCGATGGTCGCTATTTTGGCGCCGTACCGCAGGTTCAGCTGGACGAGGTGATCAGGCCCTGGCTGGTGTGGAATAGCTCGCCTCGGTAAGCGCCGGGGGTACGCTAACCTCAATGTCACTCATTGGAACGAATAATTCCAGTAATGGTACTTTGCAATTGATGTTTCTTTGCTATTATCCAGTTCCCGCCTTCCTCATCTGGAACACCCGTTCTAGAGCCTCCGAATTAAGTTTCAGTTAAGTTTTCCCCGCTAGCGTAGGAAATCAGTCTCCACCGACTGTGATCTATGGCCCATGCGCGTCATCTAAAACTCTGCATAGCCAAAATCTTTCACCGGTAAAATGGATTTACCTACACACCGTCAAGAGGATGAATCATGCCCATCAAGGACCCATCCAAGGTTGTTCCGCAGGTCCCCGCGGAGAGCGCCGATGCCGCCCTTAAGCACATCGTCGACGGCTTCCTGCGTTTTCACCATGACGTTTTCCCCGAGCAGCAAGAGCTGTTCAAGAAGCTCGCCACTGCGCAAACCCCGCGTGCCATGTTCATCACCTGCGCCGACTCGCGCATCGTTCCCGAGCTGATCACCCAGAGCTCGCCGGGCGACCTGTTCGTAACCCGTAACGTCGGTAACGTGGTACCACCTTATGGCCAGATGAACGGCGGCGTTTCCAGCGCTATCGAATACGCGGTGCTGGCGTTGAAAGTGCACCACATCATCGTCTGTGGCCACTCCGACTGCGGCGCCATGCGCGCGGTACTCAACCCGCAATCGCTGACCAAGATGCCGACCGTTTCCGCCTGGCTGCGTCACGCCGAGGTGGCCCGCACCGTGGTCGAGAACAATTGCTCGTGCGGTAGCGAGCACGAAACGATGCAAGTGCTGACCAAGGAAAACGTCATCGCCCAGTTGCATCACCTGCGCACCCACCCTTCGGTGGCTTCGCGCCTGGCAGCGGGTGAGCTGTTCATCCATGGCTGGGTCTACGACATCGAGACCAGCAAGATCGAAGCCTATGACGCCGCCAGCGATAGCTTCCTGCCGCTGGCCGCTGGCGAGCCGGTCCCCTGCGCTACTCCGAGAGGCCGCTACTAAGCGACCCATCCACCCGCTGGAACCTTGATAGCCGGCTGCACCCTGCTGGGGTGTGGCGCGGCTTTCGGCTGCCCTGAATTCCCTGACTGCCCTGCCGGCATGCCTGCTGGCGGCCCGCGCCTGCGCGCTTGTCAGGGTAAATGTGCCCACAGCCAGGGGAATGGTTGTGTGACAGAGAAAGGAGAACAATGGTGAACATTACACAGTTGAAAGCGGCCCTGCCGCGTGAGTTGCTGGCGTCGGTGGTGGTCTTTCTGGTAGCCCTGCCGTTATGCATGGGCATTGCAATCGCTTCGGGCATGCCGCCGGCCAAGGGCCTGATTACCGGCATCATCGGTGGCATCGTCGTGGGTTTCCTCGCCGGCTCGCCGCTGCAAGTGAGTGGCCCGGCCGCTGGCCTTGCCGTGCTGGTGTTCGAGCTGGTGCGCCAGCATGGCATGGGCATGCTTGGGCCGATCCTGTTGCTGGCTGGCCTGCTGCAGTTGCTGGCCGGGCGCCTGCGCCTGGGGTGCTGGTTCCGCGTCACCGCTCCGGCGGTTGTTTACGGCATGCTCGCAGGTATCGGTGTGCTGATCGTGCTGTCCCAGGTGCATGTGATGTTCGACACAACACCGCAGCCTTCGGGCTTGCAGAACCTGGTGGAATTTCCTTCGACCGTGGCGGGTGCCCTGCCGGTTGAAAATGCGGGGTCTGGGTGGCAAGCCGGTGCGCTCGGGCTGGGTACCATCGCCATCATGTGGGGATGGGAGCGCTTGCGGCCGCGCAAGCTGCGTTTCGTTCCCGGCGCCTTGTTGGGCGTGGCAGCGATGACGGTTATCACCATATGGCTGGCACTGCCGGTGAACCGGGTGCAGGTGCCGACGGACCTGACCGAGGCCATCGACTGGATCCGCCCCGATGACCTCATGAAGCTGGCCGATCCGTCCCTGCTGGTGGCCGCTTTCGCATTGGCCTTCATCGCCAGCGCCGAAACCTTGTTGTCCGCCGCTGCGGTAGATCGCATGCATAGTGGGCAACGTTCAGACTTCGACCGTGAACTCTCGGCACAAGGGATTGGCAACATGCTTTGCGGGTTGCTCGGCGCGCTGCCAATGACTGGCGTTATCGTGCGCAGCTCGGCCAACGTGCAGGCAGGTGCCCAAACACGAGCTTCGGCCATTCTGCATGGTGCATGGTTGCTGGCGTTCGTCGTGGCGCTGGGCAGCGTGCTGCAGCAGATTCCGGTGGCGAGCCTGGCGGGCGTGCTGGTGTACACCGGTGTGAAGCTGGTTGACTTCAAGGCCCTGCGCGGTCTGCGCCGCTACGGCAGGATGCCGATGTTCACCTACGTGGCAACAGCCGTAGCGATCATCTTCACCGACTTGTTGACCGGGGTGTTGCTGGGCTTTGCCCTGACGCTGCTGAAGCTGGCCTTCAAGGCGGCACGCCTGAAGATCAGCCTCGTCCAGCTCGATGTCAGCGACCATATGGAGTTACGCCTGAGTGGAGCGGCAACCTTCCTCAAGGTACCTGCCCTGACCCAGGTACTCGATAGCGTGCCTGCGGGGACTACGTTGCATGTGCCGCTGGCCCACCTGACCTATATTGACCACTCCTGTCTGGAGCTGCTGGAGGACTGGAGCAGGACCAGTGGCTCGATCCTGCGCATTGAGCAGCGAGGGCTCAAGCGCAGGGTGGAGGGACGTCTGCGAAGCGTGGCGGGTGCCTGAGGTCAGTTCTTCACCTCGGTCATCTCTGGTGCACCCGGCCAGGTACCGGTCAGGTTGACCGTACGGGTGCCACCCAGCCACTCGGTGGCGGGGGTGTTCCACTTCAGCGATTTGCGGGTATTGGCGCCGATGTTGACGAATTCCGCTGTCAGCACCATCTCGGTGGCTGTCAGCGGGATATCGCCAAAGCTCGCGGAGCTACCGCCGATCACGGTGCTGGAATGTTCCACAGGGCCGGAGGGCGTCTGGTAGGCGAGTGTAACCTTGGTGACGTAGGTGGTCAGAGACGAGGCCTTGCTGTCGACGTGCAGGTTCAATACACCAATCTTGCCGATCCAGCTCGGAATCAACACCCTGCTGCCTGCGAAGGATGCGAAGTAATAGGCCACAGGTAGGGGCTCTGTTGCCACTTCACCACTTTTGGCGGGCAGTGTGTGTGTCTCGACTTCACTTGAATTGCTGGTGAAAAGGTAACTCGCCTTGCCGTTGCCCGAGATGCCCTCTTCACCGAGCAACCGGTTCAGGCCACTCGCGCTGCCGGCAACGGTGAAGCTTGCCTTGCTCTTTTTTGACACCGCGTTCAGGCCACTGTTGGCGTAGATCACCGAGGTCACGACGCCAAAACCTTCCGATATACCGGCGCTGGTTGCCATGTTCACCTTGCGTGCCTGGGCAAGCAGCCATTCGTATTGATCGTCCAGCACGCCAAGGTTGCAGATGCTGTGCTCACCGGAGATGGCGAACTCCGAGGTGAGGGCATTTTCCTTGTCGAAGGTCCACTCCAGCGCGGCTTCCGGCTTGACCTCGACTCCCGTGCTCGGATCCAGGATCAGCCCCTGCCCTTTGGCGCTGACGCTTCTGCAGGTCACGCCACTGGACTTGAAGTCCCACTTGCGGCTCTGCAGGCTCTTGCTGACCTCGATGCCGGGCAGGGCATCGGCGACCAGCTTGAAGTCGCCGGAATCGCCATCGATGATGCCGACGGCACCAGGCTTGATTGACGGGTTGAGGCCCCAGTTGCCCCATATCGTGCCATAGGTACCACGCAGCAGGTCCGTGAAAACTCGGTTTCTTCTGATCGTCATTGTCATCACCTTGAAATAGGAAAGCGCCGCCTTCAGACGGCGGGATGACAGTAGCGATGAGCCCAAATGGGCAGCAGAAGGACCGCTTTCCCCGGACGGCGTGCGGGTCAGGCACCTGCCTGGCCGAACGCCACGTTCAACTGACGGGACAGGCACGGCCAGCGCTTCCAGGCCGCGCCTGTCTGCGGGCTGCTCAGGGCTGCGCGATAGGCTTCCACCGACTCGGTGGCGAAGCTCTCGTCGTCGAGCATTTCATCCACCGAATGATGCACCACCTCATCCAGTTGGTTAGCGAAGGTTTCACCAATCAACTGGTGGGCGACCAGGTTGGCCACGGTGGTATCTACAGGTATCAGCGGTTGCCTGAAATGGCGGATGTACAGGTCGTTGACCTCCTCCACCAGGCGGTGAGCCAGGTAGGCTTCATCCAGCAGGCAATCCAGCCCCACATGTCCTTGCACCATGCTTGGAGGCTGCAGGAAATACGCCTCGGCAATCTTCAGTACGGGTGTGATCTGCGATTCGATACCGGCTTCACGGGCGACCTCGTGTGCGGCCTCCAGCAATTCCGGTACTTGGTCGATGTAGGCCCTGACAAAGTTCGCCAAAGTGTCCTGGGCGTCCTGCTCAGGCAGTTGGATTGAAGGATGCAGGTGGGGCAGTTGTATCTCGAGACGCTTTTTCAGCTGGCCGGTACGGCTTTCGTGATCGTGGGCTTGGCTAATCTGCTCGCGTACAGCAGCGATGTTCATGACAACTCCAGGGACATTACGTTTCAAACGGAAGACACTAAATTAGCTCGGTATACAGAATACCTAAGACGCATTTGTTATAAGTGGCGCAACGCTGCGCATGCTCAGGCATATCGAAATGCCATTATCGCGCCATGCGCTGTCAAACGCGCGGTTTTCCGAGATATTCGGCCATTTCATGAAGTTCATTTCACGGGGTTCGTTGCGTGCCATTGGTCGCTGTCTATACTGCCGGTGAATGTGATTCGTTGATGAGGCCCAACTGCTTTTAGCAGGGGCTCGGTCGTCGAAGCCAGGCAGTCTTGACCGCCGTTCCCTCTTGCCGCAGGCCACGCCTCCGGGACAACAAGAACGAGAAGGGGAACCCGCAATGATGCGACATCCACATGTCTGGATGGGCCTCCTGTTGTGGTCGGTTTTTGGTCAGGCCAACGCCGCCTGGACCGTGAACATGCACCCAGGGGCGACGGAGGTCTCCAACGCCGTCTTCGACCTGCACATGACCATCTTCTGGATCTGCGTGATCATCGGCGTGGTTGTGTTTGGCGCGATGTTCTGGTCAATGGTCATCCACCGCCGTTCCACCGGCCAGCAGGCTGCGCATTTTCACGAGCATACCTGGGTGGAAATCCTCTGGACCGTGGTCCCTTTCCTGATTCTGGTGGCGATGGCCATCCCGGCCACCAAGACCCTGATCAACATCTACGATGCCAGTGAGCCGGATGTCGACATCCAGGTCACCGGCTATCAGTGGAAGTGGCACTACAAGTACCTTGGTCAGGACGTGGAGTTCTTCAGCAACCTGGCCACCCCCGCCGACCAGATCCATAACCAGGCGCCCAAGGACGAGCACTACCTGCTTGAAGTCGACCAGCCGCTGGTACTGCCGGTCGGGGCCAAGGTGCGCTTCCTGGTAACCGCTGCCGATGTCATTCACTCCTGGTGGGTACCGGCGTTCGCGGTCAAGCGTGATGCCATCCCCGGTTTCGTCAACGAAGCCTGGACCCGTATCGACAAGCCCGGCATCTACCGTGGCCAGTGCACCGAACTGTGCGGCAAGGACCACGGCTTCATGCCGGTGGTGGTCGAGGTCAAGTCCAAGGCCGATTACGACAGCTGGCTCGGCGAACGCAAGGCCGAAGCCGCCAAGCTCAAGGAGCTGACAAGCAAGGAATGGACCCTGCAAGAGCTGGTGGAGCGCGGCGACAAGGTCTACCACACCACCTGCGTGGCCTGTCACCAGGCCGAAGGCCAGGGCCTGCCGCCGATGTTCCCGGCGCTCAAGGGCTCGAAGATCGCTACCGGGCCCAAGGAAGCCCACCTGGGCATCGTCTTCCATGGCAAGCCGGGCACCGCCATGGCGGCATTCGGCAAGCAGTTGTCGGAGGTCGATATCGCCGCCGTGGTCACCTACGAGCGCAACGCCTGGGGCAACAACAAGGGCGACATGGTCACGCCGAAGGACGTGCTGGCGCTGAAGCAGGCGCAAGCGCAATGAACCGGGTTACTCGCGGCAATCAGCGGATTGCAGGAGGCAGGACATGAGTGCAGTGATCGACGACCACGCCCACGGCCATGAGCATGTTCACGGGCCGGCCAAGGGCCTGATGCGCTGGGTGCTGACCACCAACCACAAGGACATCGGCACGATGTACCTGTGGTTCAGCTTCCTCATGTTCCTGCTCGGCGGCTCGTTCGCCATGGTGATCCGCGCCGAGCTGTTCCAGCCCGGGTTGCAGATTGTGGAGCCTGCGTTCTTCAACCAGATGACCACCATGCACGGCCTGATCATGGTGTTCGGCGCGGTGATGCCAGCCTTCGTCGGCCTGGCGAACTGGATGATCCCGCTGATGATCGGTGCACCCGACATGGCCCTGCCACGGATGAACAACTTCAGCTTCTGGCTGCTGCCGGCGGCCTTCCTGCTGCTGGTGTCGACCTTGTTCAGCCCGGGAGGCGGGCCGAATTTCGGCTGGACCTTCTACGCCCCGCTGTCTACCACCTACGCCCCGGCCAGTGTCACCTTCTTCATCTTCGCCATCCATCTGATGGGTATCAGCTCGATCATGGGCGCGATCAACGTGATCGCTACCATCCTCAACCTGCGTGCCCCGGGCATGACCCTGATGAAGATGCCACTGTTCGTCTGGACCTGGCTGATCACCGCGTTCCTGCTGATTGCCGTGATGCCGGTGCTGGCCGGCGTAGTGACCATGATGCTGATGGACATCCATTTCGGCACCAGCTTCTTCAGTGCCGCCGGCGGCGGTGACCCGGTGCTGTTCCAGCACGTGTTCTGGTTCTTCGGTCACCCCGAGGTGTACATCATGATCCTGCCGGCCTTCGGCGCGGTCAGTTCGATCATCCCGGCATTCTCGCGCAAGCCGCTGTTCGGCTACACCTCCATGGTGTATGCCACTGGCGCGATCGCCTTCCTGTCGTTCATCGTCTGGGCCCACCACATGTTCGTGGTCGGCATCCCGGTAGTCGGCGAGCTGTTCTTCATGTACGCCACCATGCTGATCGCCGTGCCCACCGGGGTGAAGGTGTTCAACTGGGTCAGCACCATGTGGGAAGGCTCGCTCACATTCGAGACACCGATGCTGTTCGCCATCGCCTTCGTCATCCTGTTCACCATTGGCGGCTTCAGCGGGTTGATGCTGGCCATCGCGCCAGCCGACTTCCAGTACCACGACACCTACTTCGTGGTGGCGCACTTCCACTACGTGCTGGTGCCCGGGGCCATCTTCGGGATCTTCGCCTCGGCCTACTACTGGCTGCCGAAATGGACCGGCCACATGTACGACGAAACCCTCGGCAAGCTGCACTTCTGGCTATCTTTCGTGGGCATGAACATGGCGTTCTTCCCCATGCACTTCGTAGGGCTGGCCGGTATGCCGCGGCGGATCCCCGACTACAACCTGCAATTCGCCGACTTCAACATGGTGTCCTCGATCGGTGCCTTCATGTTCGGTGCCACGCAGGTGTTCTTCCTGTTCATCGTCATCAAGTGCATCCGCGGTGGTGCGCCAGCGCCGGCCAAGCCTTGGGATGGCGCCGAGGGCCTGGAATGGTCGATCCCCTCGCCTGCGCCCTACCACACCTTCCAGACACCACCGGAAGTGAAATAGGAACGCTGCCATGAATGGCCTGTCGTTGAAACGCCTGGTATTGCGCCTGCTGATGCTGACGGTGGTGATGTTCGCCTTCGGTTTCGCCCTGGTGCCGATCTACGACGTGATGTGCAAGGCCTTCGGCATCAATGGCAAGACCGGCGGGCAGTATGAAGGCAGCCAGCTTGCCGACCCGACGCGTTCGGTGCGGGTGCAGTTCATGTCGACCAATGCCAGCGACATGGTCTGGGACTTCTACTCCACGGCCGATCAGCTGGAGGTCAACCCGGGAGCGGTGAACCAGATGATTTTCGTCGCCCACAACCCGACCGACCGGCCAATGAGTGCCCAGGCCATCCCCAGCATCACCCCGGCCGAGGCCGCGGCGTACTTCCACAAGACCGAGTGCTTCTGCTTTACCCAGCAGGTGCTGCAGCCCGGCGAACGCATCGAGATGCCAGTGCGCTTCATCGTCGACCGCGACCTGCCGGCCAGCGTGAAGCACCTGACACTGGCCTACACCTTGTTCGACATCACCGCTCGCCACCCGCCGGTCGCGCATGTTGCGGCCCAGGACGTCCAGGGCGCCCGTTAAGGGAAGGAGAACAGCAATGGCAAGTCACCAGCACTACTACGTCCCGGCGCAGAGCAAATGGCCGATCATCGCCACCATCGGCATGTTCATCACCATGTACGGCCTGGGTACCTGGTTCAACGACATGAAGGCCGGCCACCCCGAATCGCACGGGCCGCTGATCTTCTTCGTTGGCGCGTTGTTCCTGGCCTACATGCTGTTTGGCTGGTTCGGCTCGGTGGTACGGGAGAGCCGCGCGGGGCTGTACAGCCCGCAGCTGGACCGTTCGTTCCGTTGGGGCATGAGCTGGTTCATCTTTTCCGAAGTGATGTTCTTCCTGGCATTCTTCGGTGCGCTGTTCTACGTGCGCGTGCTGGCCGGGCCGTGGTTGGGAGGTGAAGGGGCCAAAGGGGTAGCCCACATGCTGTGGCCGTCCTTCGAGTTCACCTGGCCGCTGCTGCACACGCCGGACCCGAAACTGTTCCCGCCGCCCAAGGAAGTGATCGATCCCTGGCACCTGCCGCTGATCAACACCATCCTGCTGGTGAGCTCCAGCGTGACCATCACCATCGCCCACCATGCGCTGCGCCGTGACCACCGGGGTGCACTGAAATTGTGGATGGCGCTGACCATCCTCCTGGGAGCCAGCTTCATTGCGCTGCAGGCCTATGAGTACCACGAGGCGTACACCAAGTTGGGGCTGACACTGGGCTCGGGGATCTATGGCGCGACGTTCTTCATGTTGACGGGCTTCCACGGGGCCCACGTGACACTTGGCACGATCATCCTGATCGTGATGTTCCTGCGCATTCTGCGCGGGCACTTCAATCCGGATAAACACTTTGGCTTCGAGGCTGCCAGCTGGTACTGGCACTTTGTCGATGTGGTGTGGGTGGGGCTGTTCATCTTTGTGTATGTGCTCTGACCGGCCTGGTGTCCCGCTCCCTACAAGCAAGGCGTCTGGTAGAAATCAGAAGGGGGCGTGAGAAACCAGCTGGCCACTGATGAAGCCCCAGGCGACCAGGCCGATGGTCAGGGCTGCCAGGGTCACCCGCACGGTCAGCGCCTTCAGCAGGCGGGTCGAGTTTTCGTCGTCCTTGACCAGGAACACCAGCCCACTGAACAGGCTGGCAATTGTGGCCAACAGCATCAGGACAATCGCGGCCTTGAGCATGGCGATACTCCGGGGGGATGCGGTGATGTGGACAAGTATAGCGAGCGACCTGGCGAGGCATCGATGAGGCCGTTTCGTCCAGGCTGGGTACCAACCCTGGCGGTGCTTGTGCTACTGCCGGGGCTGATCGCGCTGGGCTGCTGGCAGCTCGGCCGTGCCACGGAAAAGCGCATGCTGCTGGCCACCTATGCCGAGCGCCGGGCCGAGGCGCCCCTGGCCATGGCTCAATTGACCGCGAATCAGGACAACGCCTTCCGCCGCGTGCACCTGTATGGCCGCTTCGATGGCGAACACAGCTTGCTGCTGGACAACCGCCTGCGCGATGGCCAGGCCGGTGTCGAATTGTTGCAACCCTTCCATGACCAGGCCAGCGGCCTGTGGCTGCTGGTCAATCGCGGCTGGTTGCCATGGCCGGATCGCCGCGTGCCGGTGTACTTCGATACGCCGGCCCAGGCGTTGGCGCTGGACGCCTCGGTGTATGTCACGCCCGGCAGCACGTTCCAGTTGCACCCCGACCCGGCAGGCGGCCAGTGGCCGCACTTGCTGACCGCCGTTGATGCCGCACAGCTGTGGCAGCAACTCGGCCGTGAAGGCTTCGCCCATGAACTGCGCCTGGAGCCTGGCCCGGCAGCCTATCGCCTGGACTGGCCGGTTGTCGCCATGGGCCCGGAAAAACACCTGGGGTACGCCGTGCAGTGGTTTGCCCTCGCGACTGCGCTGGTGCTGCTCTACTTCTATTTCGGTTGGCACCACAACAAGGAGAAACGCCATGGCCACCGTCACTCCACTGGAAGTGCCTGAACGCAGCAAACCCAGAGCCCGTGGGCGCTTGCAGCTGATCCTGATCCTGCTGGTGGTGCTCGGGCCGATGGTCCTCGCCACCAGCATGTACAAGCTCAAGTTCTGGGTGCCGGAGGGTCGCAGCTACCACGGCGTGATGATTGGCAACGGCGAGAGCCGTGCCGATCTTGGCGTGGCGGGCCAGGACGAGCGCTGGCAGCTGTTGGTGAGTGCCCCCGACGCCTGTGCCGACGATTGCCAGCGCCTGGTGTACCTGGCTCGGCAAATCCAGGTGGGCCTGGGCCGTGATGCCAGCCGCGCCAGCCATGCACTGGCTAGTTCCGAGCCGTTGAGCGCCGATTACCAGGCGCTGCTTGGGCGCGAATACCCGCAGTTGCAGCGTTACTCGCTGGATGCGCAACGCTATCTGCAAAAGGTCGGCGAGGTCGGCCCGCAACTGTGGATCGTCGATCCGCACGGCAATTTGGTGCTGCGCTACGACGCCAAGGTCAACGGCAAGCATGTGCTGGACGACCTGCGCCACCTGCTCAAGCTGTCCAACATTGGCTAGGAGCCTGCCATGGCCAGACCCGGATTCCGCCTTGCTGTGTTCGCCACCCTGCTGGCGCTGCTGGTCGTCCTGCTCGGTGCCTATACCCGGCTGACCCATGCAGGCCTCGGTTGCCCCGACTGGCCAGGCTGCTATGGCTTCATCAGCGTGCCCAAGAGCGAAGCGCAGCTGGCCCATGCCGAGCTGCATTTTCCCGATCACCCCGTGGAAGCAGCCAAAGGCTGGGCCGAGATGGTGCATCGCTACTTCGCCGGCACGCTGGCAGTGGTGATCGCCCTGCTCGCCTTCCAGGCGTTGCGCCGTCATGCCCGCGATGGCCAGCCTTATCGGCTGCCCTTGCTGTTGCTGGGGGTGGTGCTGGCCCAGGCCGCTTTCGGTATGTGGACCGTCACCCTGCAGCTCTGGCCACAAGTGGTGACAGCACACCTGTTGGGCGGGTTCACCACACTGAGCTTGCTGTTCCTGTTATCCCTGCGTCTATCCCGGGCATTTGCGCCTTTGCCA
Source organism: Pseudomonas oryzicola (assembly GCF_014269185.2). Taxonomy (NCBI): domain Bacteria; kingdom Pseudomonadati; phylum Pseudomonadota; class Gammaproteobacteria; order Pseudomonadales; family Pseudomonadaceae; genus Pseudomonas; species Pseudomonas oryzicola. The sequence goes on along the minus strand of NZ_JABWRZ020000001.1, from coordinate 80,902 downwards.
AAATTGCCGTTGAGCCTTCGCCGGGTAGCTGCGTTGGCGTTGCTGGTAGTGATTGGCCAGGTCGCCCTTGGCGGTTGGGTCAGCTCCAATTACGCCGCCGTGGCCTGCATCGATCTGCCGACCTGCCACGGTGAGTGGTGGCCGGCAGCAGACTTCAGCAATGGTTTCCACCTGACCCAGCAGGTCGGCCCGAATTATCTGGGCGGCCAACTGGACAGCGAGGCACGCACGGCTATCCATATCAGCCACCGCCTGGGAGCGCTGGTGGTTACGCTTGTGCTGTTGCTGCTCAGCTGGAAGTTGCACCGCAACCAGCTCGATGGCCTGGCTCGCCTGGTGCTGCTGGCGTTAGCGCTGCAGGTGAGCCTGGGCTTGGCCAACGTGGTATTGCACCTGCCTCTGGCCGTGGCCGTGGCGCACAACGCTGGCGGTGCCCTGCTGCTATTGACCATGGTTTTCCTGAACTACCGCATCCGGGTGGCTGACCAAATTCATATCAGCCATGGCTGGCGCCTGACGCCGATGGCCGGCGCGGGCGTCGCCCCTCACCCGAGGAATGCACTGTGGCGACGCTTCTGAAAGCACAGGGACAACGTGCCGGCTGGCGCGACTACCTGGAACTGACCAAGCCCAAGGTGGTGGTGCTGATGTTGATCACCTCGCTGGTGGGCATGTTGCTCGCCACCCGAGCCGGGGTGCCGTGGCAGGTGCTGGTATTCGGCAACCTGGGCATCGGCTTGTGCGCGGGCGGTGCGGCGGTGGTCAATCACGTCGTTGACCGGCGTATCGATGCGCTGATGGCGCGCACCCACAAGCGCCCGCTGGCCCAAGGGCGCGTCGAGCCGCTACCGGCGCTGCTGTTTGCCTTGGGCCTGGCCGTGGCGGGCATGGCTTTGTTGCTGGTGTTCACCAACCCCCTCACGGCCTGGCTGACCCTGGCTTCGCTGGTGGGCTATGCAGTGATCTATACCGGCTTTCTCAAGCGTGCAACGCCGCAGAACATCGTCATCGGCGGCCTGGCCGGGGCCGCCCCGCCGCTGCTTGGCTGGGTCGCGGTCAGCGGGCATGTCAGTGCCGAACCGCTGTTGCTGGTACTGATCATCTTTGCCTGGACGCCACCGCATTTCTGGGCCCTGGCCATTCACCGCAAAGCGGAATATGCCAAGGCTGACATTCCGATGCTGCCGGTGACCCACGGCGAGCGCTACACCAAACTGCATATCCTGCTGTACACCCTGGTGCTACTGGCGATCACCCTGCTGCCTTATGTCATCCACATGAGCGGCCCGCTGTACCTGGCCTGTGCCGCCCTGCTGGGTGCGCGCTTCCTGCGCTGGGCCTGGGTGTTGTACCGTGGCAGCCGGCCGCACGCGGCGATCGGCACCTTCAAGTACTCTATCGGCTACCTGTTCGCGCTGTTCATCGCGTTGCTCGTTGACCACTACCTGTTGCTGAACCTATGACCCGAACCCAGAAAACCGTCTTCATCCTCGTTGCCCTGGTCGCGCTGATTCTGGGCCTGACCGTCAACAAGGTGCTCAATGGCCGCGGCCAACCCAACCCGACCGAGCTGATCGACGCCGGCATCATCCTGCTGCCGCAGAGCCGTGCCGTGGCCGACGTCACCATGACCAATCAGGATGGCCAGCCAGTGCGGCTGGATGAACTGAAGGGCAAATGGTCGCTGTTGTTCTTTGGCTACACCTACTGCCCGGACATCTGCCCGACTACCCTGGCCCAACTGCGCCAGGTCAAGAGCGAGCTGCCCAAGGAGGCGGTAGACCGGCTGCAGGTGGTGCTGGTGAGCGTTGACCCGAACCGTGACACACCAAACCAGCTGAAACAGTACCTGGGTTATTTCGACAAGGACTTCGTCGGGGTGGCGGGGTCGATCGAGGACACCCAGAAGCTGGCCAACGCCTTGAGCATTCCGTTCATTCCGGCGGATACCAGCAAGCCGGGGTACACCGTGGACCACAGTGGCAATCTGGCGGTGGTGGGGCCGGACGGGCGGCAGCGCGGGTTCATTCGGGCGCCGTTCAACAACCAGAAACTGGTGGCGCAGTTGCCGGGGCTGGTGAAGCGGGATTGAGCGGGCTTCAAAAGCTTCGCGGGTAAACCCGCTCCCACAGTAGTTGCACAGGGTACGAGGCGGGCGTCGTGCCTGTGGGAGCTGGCTTGCCGGCGAATGGGCCGCAATGCGGCCCCAGGGATTTTGGCTTAGAACGCCGGTACCACTGCGCCCTTGTACTTCTCGTTGATGAATTTCTTGACCTCAGGCGAGTGCAGCGCCGCGGCCAGCTTCTTCATCGCCTCCGAGTCCTTGTTGTCCGGGCGGGCAACCAGAATGTTCACGTACGGCGAATCGCTGCCTTCGATGACCAGCGCGTCTTTTTCCGGGTTCAGCTTGGCCTCCAGCGCATAGTTGGTGTTGATCAGGGCAGCATCGACCTGGGTCAGCACGCGCGGGATGGTGGCTGCTTCCAGTTCACGGAATTTCAGGCCTTTCGGGTTTTCGGCAACATCCTTCACGGTGGACAGGATGTTCTTGTTGTCCTTCAGCTTGATCACACCAGCCTTGTCCAGCAGCAGCAGGGCGCGGCCACCGTTGGTAGCGTCGTTGGGAATGACCACGGTGGCGCCGGAAGACAGATCGTCCAGCTTCTTGATCTTGGCCGAGTACACGCCCAGCGGCTCGATGTGCACACCTGTCACGCTCACCAGCTGGGTGCCCTTGGCCTTGTTGAACTCATCCAGATACGGCTGGTGCTGGAAGAAGTTGGCATCCAGGCGCTTTTCCGCCACTTGCACGTTCGGCTGGATGTAATCGGTGAATTCCTTGACCTTCAGCTCCACGCCCTCTTTCGCCAGTGCAGGTTTGACGAAGTTGAGGATTTCGGCGTGCGGCACCGGGGTGGCTGCGACGGTCAGGGACTCGGCGTGGGCCGAGAAGGCCGCGACAGCGGCGACAACAGCAAGCAGCTTCTTCATTGATCACTCCTTGTGAGGGCCGCGACGGCCCCCGAACGGGTCGGCCGGGCCGACCCCATTGGGGTTATTTACGGGAAAAATGCACGACCAGTTTGTCGCCCACGCTTTGCAGTACTTGAACCAGTACCAGCAGCAGAACCACGGTTACCACCATCACATCGGTCTGGAAACGCTGGTAACCGAAGCGAATGGCCAAGTCGCCAAGGCCGCCGGCACCCACCACGCCCGCCATGGCGGTGTACGACACCAGGGTGATGGCGGTCACGGTAATGGCCGCGAAGATGCCCGGGCGGGCCTCCGGCAGCAATGCACTGGTGATGATCTGGCGGGTAGTGGCGCCCATCGACTGGGTGGCTTCGATGATGCCGCGGTCCACTTCACGCAGGGCGGTTTCCACCAGGCGTGCGAAGAACGGTGTGGCACCGACGACCAGTGGCGGAATGGCACCCGCGACGCCCAGCGAAGTGCCGGTGATCAGCACGGTGATCGGGATCATCACGATCAGGAGGATGATGAACGGCAGCGAACGCAGGATGTTGACGACCAGCGACAGCAACGCGTACACGCCCTTCTGTTCGAACATCTGCTTGGGGCCGCAGAGGAACAGCAACACGCCCAGCGGCAAGCCCAGCAGCACGGTGAAGAACAGCGAGCCGAACAGCATGATCATGGTATCGACGGTGGCCAGCCAGATTTCGGCCCAGTCGACGTTGGCGAAGAAATTCAGGGCGTCCATCAACGCAGTACCTCCATATGTACGTCAGCTGCCTTGAAGCGGGTGAACGCCGCTTCCATGTCACCGCCGATCAGGGCGAGAGTCAGCTGGCCATAGGGCACGTCCTTGATGCGGTCGATGCGCCCGGCGAGGATGCTGTAGTCCACACCGGTTTCACGGGCGACGGTGCCCAGCAGCGGTGCATAGGTGGCGTCGCCCTGGAAGGTCAGGCGCACGATGCGTCCTGGCACGTGGGCAAAGTCGTCGCGCTGCTCGCCTTCGTCGACCTGCTCGTCTTCCTGGACAAAGCGTTTGGTGGTGGGGTGCTGCGGGTGCAAGAACACCTCGGCCACCGGGCCTTGCTCGACGATCTGGCCGGCGTCCATCACCGCCACGCGGTCGCACACCCGACGGATCACGTCCATCTCGTGGGTGATCAGCACGATGGTCAGCTTCAGCTCACGGTTGATCTCGGCCAGCAATTGCAGGACCGAGGCCGTGGTCTGTGGGTCGAGGGCGCTGGTGGCCTCGTCGCACAGCAGGATCTTCGGGTTGGTGGACAAGGCGCGGGCGATGCCGACGCGTTGCTTCTGGCCGCCGGACAACTGCGCCGGGTACTTCCTGGCGTGGTCGGAAAGGCCGACACGGGCCAGCAGCTCGGTGACACGCTTGTCGATCTCGCTGCGCGACAGTTCGCCGGCCAGGGTCAGGGGCAGGCCGACGTTGTCGGCGACGGTCTTGGAAGCCAGCAGGTTGAAGTGCTGGAAAATCATCCCGACCTGCTGGCGGAAGCCGCGCAACTGGCTGGCGTTGAACGCGGTGACATCTTCGCCGTCGACGATGATCTTGCCGCCGGAAGGTTCTTCCAGGCGGTTGATCAGGCGCAGCATGGTGCTCTTGCCGGCGCCGGAATGGCCGATCAGGCCGAACACCTGGCCATTCTCGATGGTCAGGGTGGTCGGATTCAGTGCGGGAATTTCCCTACCGGCAACGCGGTAGGTCTTGTGTACCTGTTGGAACTCGATCACGTAGCGAACCTTGTGGGGCGCATGGAAATTGGGTCAGCGGTTGGCTGGGGTCGCGCATTTTAGCCTTTTCCAATAGCTGTTCTTAGCATTTATTTCGTATTGCACCAATCCTTCGGGCATATCGCGACAACCGGTAAAGTCAATTGAACGCAACCAAGCGGCCTCCAGTCACTACTTGAACATGCCCTGCAGGGCTGCCTGAAGACGGATGAGGAGAGCCACCATGCCCAGCAAGAAGACGGATTCGCCAAGACACAGTCAGCTCGCCGGCAACGACACGCCTGACCGTGCCAATACCAATGCCAAGGTGCAAAGCCTGGAGGACGTGCGCAGCGACGCCACCGGCCAGGCGCTGCGTACCAATCAGGGCGTGCGCATCGCCGACAACCAGAACACCCTCAAGGCTGGCGACCGTGGCCCCTCGCTGCTTGAAGATTTCATCATGCGCGAGAAAATTACCCACTTCGACCACGAGCGTATTCCGGAGCGCATCGTGCATGCCCGGGGCACTGGCGCGCATGGCTTCTTCCAGAGCTATGGCAACCATGCAGCGCTGACCAAGGCGGGCTTTTTGCAGGACCCAGCCAAAATCACCCCCGTTTTCGTGCGCTTTTCCACGGTACAAGGCCCGCGGGGGTCGGCCGACACCGTGCGTGACGTGCGCGGCTTTGCGGTGAAGTTCTACACCGACGAAGGCAACTTCGACCTGGTGGGCAACAACATGCCGGTGTTCTTCATCCAGGATGCGATCAAGTTCCCGGATTTCGTACACGCTGTGAAGCCGGAACCGCACAACGAGATCCCTACCGGTGCCTCGGCGCACGACACCTTCTGGGATTTTGTCTCGCTGGTGCCGGAGTCGGCACATATGGTGATGTGGGCAATGTCGGACCGCGCGATTCCACGCAGCCTGCGGATGATGGAAGGGTTCGGCGTGCATACCTTCCGCCTGGTCAACGACCAGGGTGTGGCCAGCTTCGTCAAGTTCCACTGGAAACCGCGCCAGGGCGTGCATTCGCTGCTGTGGGACGAGGCACAGAAGCTGGCGGGGAAAGACGCCGACTTCCAGCGCCGTGACCTGTGGGAAGCCATCGAGACGGGTGATTACCCGGAGTGGGAGCTGGGTGTGCAGATCGTGCCGGAAGCCGACGAGCACAAATTCGACTTCGACTTGCTGGACCCGACCAAGATCATCCCGGAAGAACTGGTACCGGTTACGCCGCTGGGCAAGATGGTACTGAACCGCAATCCGGACAACTTCTTTGCCGAAGTGGAGCAGGTGGCGTTCTGCCCTGGCCATATCGTGCCGGGCATCGACTTCACCAACGACCCGTTGCTGCAGGGCCGGCTGTTCTCCTACACCGACACCCAGCTTAGCCGCCTGGGCGGGCCGAACTTCCACCAGATCCCGATCAACCGCCCGGTGGCCCCCAACCACAACAACCAGCGCGATGCCCTGCATCAGCATGTGGTGCACAAAGGGCGTGCTTCATACGAGCCAAACTCCATCGATGGCGGCTGGCCGAAAGAAACCCCACCGGCGGCGCGGGATGGCGGTTTCGAGAGTTACCAGGAGCGCATCGATGCGCACAAGATCCGCCAGCGCAGCGAATCGTTCGGCGACCATTTTTCCCAGGCTCGGCTGTTCTTCCACAGCATGAGCCCAACTGAGCAGCAGCACATCATCAAGGCCTACAGCTTCGAGCTGGGTAAGGTTGAGCGTGAGGCGATTCGGGCGCGGGAAGTAAATGAAATCCTGGCAAACATCGACCTCAAGCTGGCGGCGGCGGTGGCGGCAAACCTTGGCCTGCCCGCGCCGACGGCGGGTACCGTGCAGGTCAAAGGCAGCCAGCTGGCACAGTCGCCAGCCCTGAGCCAGCTGAATCATCCGGGTGTGGTTGGTATCAAGGGGCGCAAGATCGCGGTGCTGCTGGCGGATGGTGTGGACGCCGGTAGCGTCGACAGGCTGGTGAAGGCGCTGGAGGCGCAGCGTGCCCGGCCGATGCTGCTGGGGCCGACTTCAGCGCCGGTGAAAGCGGCGGATGGCACGCAGTTAGCGGTGGCAGCTTCGATGGAGGGCATGCCATCGATCATGTTCGATGGGATCGTCGTGCCGGGTGGCAAGGTATCGACCGACGCGCTTGCGGCCAGCGGGCTGGCCAGGCATTTCCTGCTCGAGGGCTACAAGCATTTGAAAGCCATGGTGCTGACCAAGGAGCTGTCTGGCAGCCTCTGTCTCAAGGAGGACAAGGGGTTGCTGCTGGGGGATGACCAGAGCGTGGTGGATGCCTTTGTCAAAGCAGTTGAAGGGCATCGTGTGTGGGAGCGGGAGGCGGCTGCGGAGGCTGTACCGGCTTAAGGGGCTGCTGTGCAGCCCATCGCTGGCAAGCCGGTTCCCACAGGCTCTTGCGCTGCCCATGAAGCTTGAGCGGTACCTGTGGGAGCTGGCTTGCCGGCGATAGGGCCCTGAACGCTTATTGCAAATGCGGGATCAGCACGACCTGCGCCGGCAGCGCGCGCTGGATCTCATGCTTCTGCTTCAGCTCGAACCCGCTGTCGATCTTGCGAACGCGCTTTTCCAGCAGGGTTTTCAGCCAAGGCCCGTCCTCGGTGCGCGGCACCTGGAACACCACGTCGCACTGGTAGCTGACCACGTCGGCGGCAATGTCATCCAGCTGGCGGCGCATGGCGCGACTGTCGGTGGTCTTCAAGGCCACCACGGTGCTGGGCGCCGTAAGGTCGATGATGCGTGCCCTGGGTTTGGCTTCGGCGGCTTTCAACGCTGCCTCCGCTTTCTCCAGCTCGGCTTTGCGGGCCTGGGTCACGGCATCGCCGCCGGTCACTGCCGGGGCCTGTGGCATCAGCGCACGGGCGCGGGCCAGGGCGGTGGCCGCAGCGTTCACATCGCCTTTCTGCAGAAAGACCTGGCTGCGTTGCAGGTAGGCTTCGGCCAACTGCCGCTGGTATTGCTCCAGGCGCGCGTCATTCGGCGCCTGCGCCTGCAGGGCGGCCAGCTGGTCTTCGGCGGTTGCCAGCTCGTTGCTGGCGATGTTCTGTTGCAACTGCTGCCAGGCATCGGCTTGGGCAGGTACGGCGGCCTGTTCGACCGGCGCGCTGGAACAGGCAGCCAGGAACAGGGAAAACGCGGCAACAAGCAGATAACGGGAGGCGAACGGCTTCATTCCTGCGACTCTCTATTTGCGCAAAAAGCGAGCAAGTCTACACCCAGGTGCGCACGCTCGAAAACAAGTCTTACAGACCCTTTACGTGCGAAAAGGTTGCAGGGCGCGCCTTCACGCGCCCTGTTTCTTCAGCGTTTTGGCAGGGCCAGGCTCAGCAAGAATAGCACCGCCGCGCACACCACGATCGACGGGCCGGCAGGGGTGTCCTTGAACCAGGACATGGCCAGGCCACCGCATACCGCAGTCACGCCCAGCAGGCTGGCGCCCAGGGCCATCTGCTCGGGAGAGCGGGCGTGGCGCTGTGCCGCAGCGGCGGGGATGATCAGCAGCGAGGTGATCAGCAACACGCCGACGATCTTCATGGCCACGGCAATCACCACCGCGATCAGCAGCATCAGTGCCATGCGCAGACCGGCTACGGGCAGGCCTTCGACCGTGGCCAGCTCTTCGTGCACGGTGATCGCCAGCAGCGGTCGCCACAGCATGGCGAGCAGCAGCAGGACCAGCACGCTGCCACCGAGGATCCAGGCCAGGTCGGTGGTGCTGATGGCCAGCAGATCGCCGAACAGGTAGGCCATCAGGTCGATGCGCACGTCATGCATGAAGCTCAGTACCACCAGGCCGAGCGACAAGGTGCTGGGGGCGAGGATGCCGAGCAGGGTGTCGGAGGCCAGCGGTTGGCGTTGCTGCAAGGTGACCAGCAGGATCGCCAGCAGCAGGCAGCCCACGGTTACCGCCAGCGCCGGGCTGACGTCCAGGGCAAAGCCCAGGGCTACACCGAGCAGGGCGGCATGGGACAGGGTGTCGCCAAAATAGGCCATGCGCCGCCACACCACGAAAGAGCCCAGCGGGCCGGCCACCAGCGCCAGGGACAAACCGGCAAGCAGGGCGTAGAGAAGAAAATCAGCCATGCTTGCAGTGCGCTCCGTGAACATGGGTGCCAGGGGCGACCACCGAGCCGTGCAGGTCGTGGCTGTGGTCGTGATGGTGGTGATAGATGGCCAGGCTGGGTGCGGCCGCCTGGCCGAACAGCTCGACGAAGGCCGGGTCGCCGCTGACTTGCTCGGGGTGGCCCGAACAGCAGACGTGGCGGTTCAGGCACACCACCTGGTCGGTGGCGCTCATGACCAGGTGCAGGTCGTGGGAAACCATCAGCACGCCACAGCCGTGGCGGTCGCGCAGGCGGGTAATGAGGTTGTACAGCTCGGCCTGGCCGACCACATCGACGCCCTGCACCGGTTCGTCGAGCACCAGTAGCTGGGGCTCGCGCAGCAGGGCGCGGGCCAACAGCACGCGTTGCATCTCGCCACCGGAAATGGTCTGGATCGGGCTATCGATGACTTGCTCGGCACCCACTTCCTGCAAGGCCGACAAAGCTGCCGCGCGGTCTACCCCGGGCACCAGGCGCAGGAAGCGCAGCACCGACAGTGGCAGCGTCGCATCAACCTGGATCTTTTGCGGCATGTAGCCAATGCGCAGCTTCGGCTTGCGCCATACCTTGCCGTGGTGCGGCTTGAGCAGGCCGAGCACGGCGCGCACCAGGGTGGTCTTGCCCGCGCCGTTCGGGCCAATCAGGGTAACGATCTGGCCGGGTGCGACCGACAGGTCGATGCTGTCGAGCACCGCCTCGCCGCCGAAGGTGACACCGACCTGCTCCAGGCGGATCAGTGCATCGCTCATGCCGCGCTCCGGCAGTTGCCGCACAGGCCGACCACTTCCACGGTCTGGCTCTCGACCGTGAAGCCTACGCCCTTGGCGCTGTTGACGATGGCTTGGCTGATGCTCTCCTGCTCCAGCTCGATGGCCACATGGCAGGCCCGGCAGATCAGGAACTGGCCCTGATGCACATGCTCTGGGTGGCTGCAGCCGATGAAGGCGTTGAGCGATGCGATGCGGTGTACCAGGCCGTTCTCCAGCAGGAAATCCAGCGCGCGATACACGGTGGGTGGCGCGGCACGGCGGCCATCCTGCTCGCTGAGCACCGCGAGGATGTCGTAGGCACCCAGCGGCTTGTGGCTTTGCCACACCAGTTCCAGTACCCGGCGGCGCAGCGCGGTCAGACGCAGGCCCTGGCGGGTGCACAAGGCGTCGGCTTCAGCCAGTGCGCTGTGCACGCAATGGGAATGGTCGTGAGGACGGTTGGCCAGCGGCGTGATGGACATGGGCAGCGACGGTTCGTTATGGAGACGTTATTATGTTACCCGTTTCTGACGACTCGAGTACTCACCGTGTCCCGATTCCTAGCTCTGTTTGTCGCTTTTATCGCATTTTCCGCCCAGGCCGACGTACGCGTGCTGACCACTATCAAACCCCTGCAGCAGATTGCCGCCGCGGTGCAGGACGGCGTCGGCAGCCCCGAGGTATTGCTGCCGCCGGGGGCGTCGCCGCACCACTATGCGCTGCGCCCGTCCGATGTACGGCGGGTGGCGGACGCCGACCTGCTGTACTGGATCGGCCCGGACATGGAGAACTTCCTGCCGCGTGTACTGGGCAATCGCAGCAAGCCCACGGTGGCCGTGCAGTCGCTGCCGGGCATGAAGTTGCGCCACTTTGGTGAGGACAGCCAGTCTCATGAAGAGGAAGACCATGACGACCATGATCACGACCATCGCCCAGGCAGCCTGGACGCGCATTTGTGGCTATCTTCGCTCAACGCGCGGGTGATTGCTGAGAAAATGGCCGCCGACCTGGCGCAGGTCGACCCGGCCAATGCGGCGCGCTACCAGAGCAACCTGAAGGCGTTCGACGAGCGCCTGGACGCACTGGACGGGCGGATCAAGACCCGGGTGGCCGGTATTGCCGGCAAGCCGTACTTCGTGTTCCATGAAGCGTTCGATTATTTCGAAGTCGAGTATGGCCTGAAGCACGCCGGGGTATTCACGGTGGCTGCCGAGGTGCAGCCCGGCGCGCAGCATGTGGCGGCGATGCGCAAACGCCTGCAGGAAGTGGGCAAGACCTGCGTATTCAGCGAGCCGCCATTGCGGCCGCGCCTGGCCGAAACCTTGACCGCCGGCCTGCCGGTGCGTCTGGCCGAGCTGGATGCCCTGGGCGGTAGTGACCCGGTGGATGGCAAGGGCTATGAGCGCCTGCTGGAAAAGCTGGGTAGCGACTTGGCCGGGTGCCTAGAGCAATTGTAAGCCTGTGCCGGCCTCTTCGCGGGCGTGCCCGCGAAGAGGCAGACGCGGTCTAGAGCGCGAACGGCAGGTGCAAGGCCACCTGCTGGCGCTGCGCCAAGCGCACTTCGAACTCGCTCGGGTCGTGGATCATCACGTCCATCCCGGCAAACGACTCTGCGGCGATCAGGCGTGACAGCCAGAAGCGTACGCACCCTACCCGCAACATTTCCGGCCACAGCTCGGCCTCGGCTGCGGTAAACGGCCGCAATGCCGCGTAAGCGGCCAGCAGCGCCTGGGCACGCGGTACATCCACAGCGCCGTGCTCATCCAGGCACCAGTCGTTCACGGTGATGGCGATGTCATACAGCATTGGCCCGGAGCACGCATTGTAGAAGTCGATCACACCGGTCAGGTGGGTGTCCTCGAACATCACGTTGTCGCGGAACAGGTCAGCGTGCAGATTGGCCCGTGGCAGGGCGAGGATCTGCGCTTTGTGCGCGCGAATTTCATCCAGCGCCGGTTGCAGCAGCGCGGCTTGCTCGGCAGTGAGGCGTGGCAGCAACTCGGCACCGGAAGCCAGCATCCAGTCCAGGCCACGGTCGGTACGGCGCTCGATGATGTGCTCGCGAGTGGCCAGGTGAATGTGCGCCAGCAATTCGCCTACCTGGGCGCAGTGTTGGGCGTTCGGGGCCTTGATGTGCTTGCCCGACAGCCGTGGCTGCAACAGCGCAGGCTTGCCACACAGTTCACGCAGGCCGTTGCCGTCGCGGTCCCGTATCGCGTAGGGCACTGGCATGTTGGCGGCGTGCAGGGTATCGAGCAGCTCGATGAAGAACGGCATGTCCTCGCTGGGCCCGCGCTCGATCAGCGTCAGGACGAACTCCCCCTGTTCGAGGCTGACAAAGAAATTGCTGTTCTCGGTGCCGGCGGCAATGCCCTGAAAGTCGAGCAGACGGCCCAACTCGTACGGCGCCAGAAAGGTTTCCAGCTCAGGCCGGGTCACGGGGGTGAAGACTGACATGATGAAAAGTTGCCCATACGGGCACTTCCGCCGGGAAGTGCCAGGTTGATGTGAACGGTGCGCGTCAGATTACCACTCGAAGATCTTCCAGGACGGAATCAGCATGTCCGGCTGGTCGGATCGAATGAAATTGCCATCAGAGCCATCGGCGCGTACCAGGAAATAAGGCTTGCCGTGTTTCGGCGTGATCTTGATCGCATACAGGAACCCGTTCTGCCGGTACTCCTGGATGGTTTTGTCGCCTTCCGTGCGAATGGTCACCTCGGGATCGGCCGAGGGGGCGTCGTCCGCCGCCAGGGTGACGACAGGCATGGTTGCCAACAGACCGAGCAGTAACAGGCGATTGAGTGTACGCATGATAACCTTGTCCCTTTGTCGTCAATGATTCTGGCTATTCTAGCGCCGGACCCGTCGAAAAGGTTGATTCTGCTCATGAGCCAAGCGCCCCTCGTCCTGGTGGACGGTTCCTCCTACCTCTACCGCGCCTTCCATGCGCTGCCGCCGTTGACCACCTCCAAGGGCATGCCGACCGGCGCGGTGAAGGGGGTGCTGAACATGCTCAAGAGCCTGCGCAAGCAATACCCCGACAGCCTGTTTGCGGTGGTGTTCGACGCCAAGGGCGGCACCTTCCGCGATGCCATGTTCGCCGAGTACAAGGCCAACCGCCCGAGCATGCCGGACGACCTGCGCTTGCAGATCGAGCCGCTGCACGCCAGCGTCAAGGCGCTGGGCTACCCGCTGCTGTGCGTCGAGGGTGTCGAGGCCGACGACGTGATCGGCACCCTGGCGCGCAGCAGTGCCGCCCTTGGGCGGCCGGTGATCATCTCGACCGGTGACAAGGACATGGCACAGTTGGTGGACGGGCACATTACCTTGGTCAACACCATGACCGGAAGCGCGCTGGACGTTGCTGGCGTGCACGAGAAATTTGGTGTCGGCCCGGAACACATAATCGATTTCCTGGCCCTGATGGGCGACAAGGTCGACAACATCCCCGGCGTACCGGGCGTGGGCGAAAAAACTGCAGTGGGCCTGCTGACCGGTATCGGCGGTGGCCTCAGCGACCTGTATGCCAACCTGGAAAAGGTCCCGACGTTGCCCATTCGTGGCGCCAAGACCCTGCCGGCCAAGCTCGAGGAGCACCGCGACGCGGCGTTTCTGTCGTATGAACTGGCCACCATCAAGGTCGATGTGCCGCTGGATATCGAAGTCGACGCCCTGGTATGCGGGGAGCCGGATCGCGAAGCGCTGCTGGCGTTGTACACCGAAATGGAGTTCAAGAGCTGGGTCGCCGAAGTGCAGCGTGACGCGGCGAAGGCCGGTGATGACATCGCGCCGATCGCCGAACCGGTGGCCAAGGTCGAGCCCAGCTACGAAACCATTCTGGACCCGGCCCGTTTCGAAGCCTGGCTGGAGAAGCTGCGCCAGGCACCGCTGTTCGCTTTCGACACCGAGACCACCAGCCTGGATGCCCAGCAGGCGCAGCTGGTTGGCCTGTCGTTCGCCGTCGAGCCGCATGAAGCGGCCTACGTGCCGCTGGCCCATGATTACGAGGGTGCGCCGGCCCAGTTGGACCGCGAGACGGTGCTGCTGGCACTCAAGCCATTGCTCGAAGACCCGGCCAAGGCCAAGGTCGGGCAGAACGCCAAATACGATATCAACATCCTCGCCAATGGCTCGCCGGCCATCGAAATGCGCGGCGTGGCCTATGACACCATGCTCGAGTCGTATGTGCTGAACTCCACGGCCACGCGTCACGACATGGATAGCCTGGCGCAGAAGTACCTCGACCACACCACCATTGCCTTCGAGGACATCGCCGGCAAGGGCGCCAAGCAGCTGACCTTCAACCAGATCCACCTGGACAAGGCCGGCCCCTACGCTGCCGAAGATGCCGACATCACCCTGCGCCTGCACCACGCGTTGCAGGCGCGCCTGGCGCAGACGCCGAGCGTGCAGCCGGTATTGATGGACATCGAGATGCCATTGGTGCCGGTGCTGGCCAAGATCGAGCGCCAGGGTGCGCTGGTCGATGCTGCGCTGCTGCGGGTGCAGAGTGGCGAGCTGGGGGTGAAGATGGCCGAACTGGAGCAGCGCGCCTATGAGCTGGCGGGTGAGGAATTCAACCTCGGTTCGCCCAAGCAGCTGGGTGCGATCCTCTATGACAAGCTGGGCATGCCGGTGCTGAGCAAGACCACCAAGGGCCAGCCATCCACCGCAGAAGCGGTGCTCGACGAACTGGCCGAGCAAGGCTATCCGCTGCCTGAGGTATTGATGCAATACCGCAGCCTGAGCAAGCTCAAGAGCACCTATACGGACAAGCTGCCAGGGCAGATCAACCCGCGCACCGGGCGTATCCACACCTCGTACCAGCAGGCGGTGGCGGCTACCGGCCGGCTGTCCTCGAGCGACCCGAACCTGCAGAACATCCCGATTCGTACAGCCGAAGGGCGGCGTATCCGCCAGGCCTTCGTCGCCAGCCCAGGCTACAAATTGCTGGCGGCGGACTACTCGCAGATCGAGCTGCGCATCATGGCCCACCTGGCCAAGGACGAAGGCTTGCTGCATGCCTTCCGCAACAACCTGGACGTGCACCGTGCCACGGCGGCAGAAGTGTTCGGCGTGGCCCTGGAAGATGTCACCACCGACCAGCGCCGTAGCGCCAAGGCCATCAACTTCGGCCTGATCTATGGCATGAGCGCCTTTGGCCTGGCCAAGCAGATCGGTGTCGATCGCAAGCAATCGCAGGACTATATCGATCGCTATTTCACTCGCTACCCTGGCGTACTGGCCTACATGGAGCGCACCCGTGCCCAGGCTGCCGCGCAAGGCTTCGTCGAGACCCTGTTTGGCCGACGCCTGTACCTGCCGGACATCAATGCCAAGAACCCGGCCTTGCGCAAAGGCGCCGAGCGCACCGCGATCAACGCGCCGATGCAAGGAACCGCGGCCGATATCATCAAGCGCGCCATGGTCAATGTGGATAACTGGCTGAGCGAAAGCGGGCTGGACGCCCGGGTAATCCTCCAGGTTCACGACGAACTGGTGCTGGAGGTACGCGAAGACCTGGTAGACCAGGTGAAAGATGAAATCCGCCAGCACATGAGCCAGGCGGCGCAGCTGGATGTGCCGTTGCTGGTAGAGGCAGGCGTTGGTGCGAACTGGGACGAAGCGCACTGATCGAGCGGGTGAAGCTGTGCAGGATCTGCGACTTAGGGGCGCGGATCCTGGTACCGCTCAGTGCCATTGGTACTGAGGCTTCATGAAACTATCGCAAATAGTTTCCAGGGCTTCGGAACTAAACTGGTGAACCGGAACTCAGAGTAACTGAATGGCTGGTGAAGCCCTTCGATGCTCCTATGTTGTGTTAAGTGTTGGCAGATATCCGGACCCCGCCCTAGCGGTCCGGACTTGGACCCCGAACTTCCCCCTCCCCATACGAAGTCCGGGGTTTTTTTTGCCCGGAATTTGGCTTGAGTCTGGTGATGAACACTGTGGGAGCGGGCGTGCCCGCGAACCTGGGCGAAGCCCAGGCCATGCTCCGCGCTGGATTCTTCGCAGGCACGCCCGCTCCCACAGTAATGTCCCCAGAGGGGGCGATGCAGGCCTCAGGCCACTGGCTTGTCTTCCAGCTCCATCCAGTCCGCCAGCACTCGGTAGGCCTCCTCCACGCCCAGGCGCTTGGGCGCCGAGAACAGCTGGATGGTCACGCCATCGCCCCAGCCCTTGCGGATTTCCGACTGCACCTTGAGCAGGGTGTTCTTGCCTGCACCGTGGGTCAGCTTGTCGGCCTTGGTCAGCAGGATATGCATCGGCATGCTGCTGGCCTTGGCCCAGTCAAGCATCATCTTGTCGAAGTCGGTCATCGGATGGCGCACGTCCATCATCAGGATGACGCCACGCAGGCATTCACGGCTGCCCAGGTAGGCTTCCAGGTGTTTCTGCCAGTGTTGCTTCAGCGGAATCGGTACTTTTGCATAACCGTAGCCCGGCAGGTCGACCAAACGCCGTTCATCGTCCAGACTGAAGAAATTCAACAGCTGGGTGCGCCCGGGGGTTTTCGAGGTACGCGCCAGGCTGGCATGAGTCAGGGTGTTGAGGGCGCTGGATTTGCCGGCGTTGGAGCGGCCGGCGAAAGCCACCTCGTAACCCTGGTCGTCCGGGCATTGTTCGACCTTGGCAGCGCTGAGGGCGAATTTGGCTTTCTGGCAGAGGCCGAGGATGGGGTTCTTGACTTGCATGGGATATCCGATGTGGGTGTTGCCTGACTCTGTAGGCCCGAGCCTGGCAAGCGGTGTCGTTTCCGTTTGGATGGCGGAAGTATATAATGCCCCAGTTTTTGTGTGCTCATTCTCCCGGCAAAGGGGAACGAGCATGGGGTGTCGAACAATAGCTCGCGCAACAGAACGCAGCGCGGCCCCCAACCCTGAAGGTCGTTCCGCATGGCGAAATGGCTGCTTGCTGTCGGTATGTTCCTGCCGTTTTTCAGCGCACAGGCTACACAGGATCCCGAGGTGTTGTACAACCGCACGTGTGCGGCCTGTCACGCCGGGCAGTTGCCACAGGCACCCAGGCAGGGTGATCGGGCAGCATGGGAGCCAAGGCTGGCGCAAGGCATGGAGGTACTGGTGAAGCACGTGACCCAGGGTTTCAAGGCTATGCCGCCGCGTGGATTGTGCATGGACTGCAGTGCCGAGGACTACCGTTTGGTCATCCTTTGGATGAGTGGCAGTCCCGATACATAACATTTCACCCTTAGCCGTGTTGGATTAGCTGATGAACAAACTAGTCGTGAGTCTGCTGTTGACCCTGGGTGTCGCAGGTGCGGCCACTGCTGCGCAACCCATCAAAGGCGATGCCGCCGCCGGCCAGGCCAAGACCGCGGTCTGTGGCGCCTGCCACAACCCCGACGGCAACAGCCTGGCGCCGAACTTCCCGAAACTGGCCGGCCAGGGCCAACGCTACCTCGAAAAACAACTGCACGATATCAAGTCGGGCAAGCGCACCGTGCTGGAAATGACCGGCATGCTGGCCAACTTCAATGACCAGGACCTGGCCGATATTGCCGCCTACTTCTCCAGCCAGAAAGGCAGCGTCGGCGCTGCCGATCCCAAGCTCGTCGAGCGTGGTCGTGCACTGTTCAACGGCGGCGACCTGGAGAAAGGCATGCCTGCCTGCACCGGTTGCCACTCGCCCAATGGCGCAGGCATCGCCCTGGCCGGCTTCCCGCACCTGGGCGGCCAGCATGCACAGTATGTAACCAAGCAGCTCACCGATTTCCGCGAAGGCAACCGCACCAACGATGGCGATGCCATGACCATGCGCACCATCGCCGGCAAGCTGAGCAACCACGACATCGAGGCGTTGGCCAGCTACATCCAGGGGCTGCACTGAGGCCATACAGGCGGCCCATTAACTTTCAGTTAATGTTGTAAGCCAATGATGAAAGGGCGGCCGGACCGCCCTTTTTTCAGTCCGCAGCCGTTACACTACAGAACTCGAGCCCTTCCCGGCCTGTCACAGTGCAGGCCGCGTCGGGGCGACCCAAGACTGCTCAGGAGTAAAGCATGCGTAAACTGATTCTCAGCGCTGCGCTGGTCGCCGCCAGCGTATTTGGTATGACTGCCGTGCAGGCCGCAGAGCCTGTGGCTGGCAAGGAATACATCGAGCTGAGCAACCCGGTTCCGGTTTCCGTGCCTGGCAAGATCGAAGTCGTCGAGCTGTTCTGGTATGGCTGCCCACACTGCTACCACTTCGAGCCGACCATCAACCCTTGGGTCGAAAAACTGCCCAAGGACGTCAACTTCAAGCGCGTACCGGCCATGTTCGGTGGCCCGTGGGATGCGCACGGCCAGATGTTCCTGACCCTCGAGGCCATGGGCGTCGAGCACAAGGTACACGCGGCGGTGTTCGATGCCATTCAGAACCAGCACAAGCGCCTGACCGACAAGAACGACATGGCCGAATTCCTCGCCACCCAGGGCGTGGACAAGGACAAGTTCCTTGCCACCTTCGACTCGTTCGCCATCAAGGGCCAGGTCAACCAGGCCAAGGAACTGGCGAAGAAGTACGAAATCACCGGCGTACCAAGCATGGTGGTCAACGGCAAGTACCGCTTCGACCTGGGTACCGCTGGCGGGCCGGAAGGTGTGCTGAATGTTGCCGACCAGCTGATCGACAAGGAGCGCGCCGCTAAGTAAGCGGCGCAGCCCATGCCCCGCTTCAGGTCCACGCGCGGCATTGGCCTGCATCAGCCGCAGGTCAACGAACATCACCTGCAGGCCCCTGGCCTGCCTGAGGATGGTCGCCTGCGGCTGCTCAGTTTCAACATCCAGGTGGGTATCAGTACCGAGCGCTACCGGCATTACCTGACCCGCAGCTGGCAGCACCTGCTGCCGCACAACGGGCGTGCCGGCAACCTCCAGAAGATCGGCAAACTGCTGGGTGATTTCGACCTGGTGGCGTTGCAGGAGGCCGATGGTGGCAGCCTGCGTTCGGGCTACGTCAACCAGGTCGAACACCTGGCCCACCTGGGTGCTTTCCCCTACTGGTACCAGCAGCTCAACCGCAACCTTGGGCGTTTTGCCCAGCACAGCAATGGTGTGCTCAGCCGCCTCAAGCCACACTTGCTGGAAGATCATCCGTTACCCGGCCCGGCCGGGCGCGGGGCGATCCTGGTGCGTTTCGGCGAGGGTGAAGATGCGCTGATCGTGGTCATGATGCATCTGGCCCTTGGCGCCAAGACCCGCGCGCTGCAGCTGGGCTACATTCGCGAGCTGATTGGCGGCTACCGCCACCAGGTGTTGATGGGCGACATGAACACCCATGCCACCGACCTGCTGGAGCACTCGCCGCTGCGCGACCTGGGCCTGATTGCCCCGCAAGTCGAGGCCACTTTCCCGAGCTGGCGGCCACAGCGCTGCCTGGACCACATCCTGCTCAGCCCAAGCCTCACGCTGGAGCGTGTCGAGGTGCTGGCACAGCCAATTTCAGACCACCTTCCCGTTGCCGTCGAGATTCGATTGCCTGATGCATTGACTGTGGATACGCTGCCGGTCCCGAGCTAATTGCCATCACCGTTTGCGGACCCGGGCATGACTGAAGACGCTGAGCGCTGGAAAGAAAAATACCTGAAAAGCATCGAGCAGCAGGAAAAGCTCGAGCGCCGTTGGGAGGCCCGTCTCGACTTGCTGCGCCGCGGCTTGGTCCGCAGCACCCTGGCTGCCGAAGGCAGTGACAAGGTGGTGGACCAGTGCATGAAGGAAATGCGCGAGGTCATCCGCAGCGACAACATGGACGCTGGCCTTGCCGGCCTGATTCCGCGCCTGGAGAAAGCGGTATTGGATTCCGAGCAGCGTCGGGAAACGCGCATGAACCAGGTCAGTGACGCGCTGACCGCGCTGGTTGGCCAACTGCAAGGCCTGCCGCTGCCAAACGACGTATCGCGGCCGTTGAAGAAACTGGCGAAGAAGCTCGAAGGCGGTGTCGCCCAGTCCCGCGATCTGCCACCGCTGCTGGGCGAACTGAGCGGCTTGCAGGGCCGTGTGCTGTCAGCCTTGGGCAAGCGCGGGGAAGAGGCCCGGCCGGGTTTCTTGCAGCGCTTGTTCGGCAGTCGTGACGATGACACGCCAGGCGCGCCGACGCCTGTAACGGAGGCATTGCCTGCTGTTAGCACGCAACCCCAGGCGGTTGATGGCCCGCAGGTCGACGATGTGGATGAGTTGCTGCCGCTGCCAGCTCCTCCTGCCCCTATTGGCGAAGTTCAGTTAGCGCCCGAGCCCCAATTGGAGGTAGCTGGCCCGGCGTTGATCGAAACGGCCGAACTGTCGCCAACCCCCTTGCCGCAGACAGTAGCGGAAAACGTATCCGTACCAGAAGCTTCCGGCAGCGAGCCGCTGGCTGACGCAGAACCGCCACAAGCACTTGAAGAGCCTTTCGACGAAGACAGCCCTTATGCCCTGCCCTACGCGGTGGAGCCACCTTATAGCCAAGTGGCTGCGCACATCGAGCAGACCCTGATCGGCCTGCTCGACGACCTCAGTTTGCCCGAACGGCACAAGACCCAGGCACTGGAGATGCGCGAACGGGTCGCCCGCGGCCTGAACTGGTATGAGCTTATCCCGGTGCTGGACGACCTGGCCGTGCTCATGCTGGCGATCACCGACAGCGGCCAGCATGAATTCGAAACCTACCTGCAGCAGCTCAACGAACGCTTGGAAGGCTTCCAGAGCCACCTACACGAAGCCAGTGTCGGCCATGCCGACAACAGTTCCGCTGCCCGAGAGCTGGATACCCAGCTGCGCGAGCACGTAGATGGGCTGCAGAGTAGTGTGCAGGGGGCTGCTGATGTGGACAGCCTCAAGCACATTCTGGACAACCGCCTGGAAGGCCTGCTGGTGACCATGGACCAGCACAAGCACGAGCGCGATCGCCGCGAGCAAGAGCTGGCCGGGCGCCTGCAAGGGCTGTCGGAGCGGGTAGCGAACATGGAGCAGGAGGCCCTCGGCTACCGTGAGCACCTGGAGGAACAGCGGCAGAAAGCCTTGCTAGATCCGCTTACCGGCCTGCCCAACCGTGCCGCCTGGAGCGAGCGGGTCGAGCGCGAAATGATCGAGTGGCAGGAAAAAGGCGGCCACCTGGCGATGGCGATCCTCGACCTGGACCATTTCAAGCGCATCAACGACAGCTACGGCCACCTGGCAGGGGACAAGGTATTGAAAATTGTTGCCGACCAGTTGCGCAAGCGCTTGAGCGGCAACGAGTTCATCGCCCGTTTCGGTGGCGAGGAGTTCGTCCTGTTGTTACCGCAGACCTCGCCGGCAGCGGCCGCGAAGGTGGCCGAGGGGCTGCGCGCCACGGTCGAGGCCTGTCCGTTCCACTTCAAGGGCGAACGGGTAGTGATCACCACGTCCATCGGCCTGGGCGCTTTCCGTTCCGGGGAGCGCGGCGACCAAGTGCTCAAGCGCGCCGATGCAGCGCTATATCGAGCCAAGGAACTGGGGCGCAATCGCGTCGAGCAAGAGTAGATAATTACCGCACTCGCAGTGGTGTGTGGATAGACACTGACAGGCCTTGCCAGCAGGTGGCTGGCCGTCGATCCACACAAGGAACCTGAACATGAAAATTCGAACATGGTACCTGCCGCTCATGATCGGCCTGGCTTTCCAGGCCAGCGCCCACGCCAAGCAGACCATCCTGACAGCGCATGTCGCCGCAGATGGCACGTTACTGCAGCAGTCCCCGCAATGGATCAACATTATCGAACTGCAGGCACAGCCTAACTATTTCAACCAGTACAAGTTATTGCTCAAGCCTTCTGCCATGTCAGGCAACCCTCGCTTCTGTGTGGCCTCGCCTATCGACGCCAGCAGCTATGAGCGACAACTTCATGGCCAAGCCAAAGTCATTGGTACTCCGCTTTCCAGCCATGTGACCGTCATGACCCAGTTGGTGGATGTTAATGGCGCAAGCGGCGACAACGCGCTGGAGTTCATGCTGATGTGCAGCCGCTGACTCGCGGCAAGCACGGTGCTCGGGGAGCACGTTATACTGTAGCGCTCATTCGCTGAGGCCACTGACGTGCTTTCCACGCTTAAAAGAACGCTGTTTTCCTTCCTGCTGTTGTCCATCGCCGGCTGCTCGACAGGCCTGCGCATCGATCGTAGTCATCCTTCGGCCAACCAGGACAACCGTATCCAGTTCGTTGTTCTCCATTACACCAATGCTTCGCTGGAGCGGTCCCTGGCGTTGCTGACCCATGGCGAAGTCAGCAGCCACTACCTGGTGGGTGATGGTCCCGGCAAGGTGTACCAGCTGGTGGATGAAAGCCGTCGCGCCTGGCATGCCGGTGACAGTCAGTGGCAGGGGCGGACCTGGCTGAATTCTTCTTCCATTGGTATTGAAATCGTCAACCCAGGCTTCACCGACACGCCAAACGGTCGGGTCTGGCATCCTTATAGCGAAGCGCAGATCCAGTCGCTGATCGCGCTGCTCAAGGACATCGTGAAACGTAACCACATCGAGCCCCGCCACATCATTGGACACAGCGACATCGCGCCGCTGCGCAAGCTGGATCCGGGGCCGCTGTTCCCCTGGAAGCGCTTGGCCGACGCCGGGCTGGGTATATGGCCGGATGCCAATGCTGTGGCGCGGCAGCAGGCCTATTACAGCGTCAACCCGCCAAGCGTCGGCTGGTATCAGCAGGAACTGGCGCGGTTTGGCTATGCGATCGAGAAAACCGGGGTGCTGGATGTTGCCACCCGCCATGTGATCTCCGCGTTCCAGATGCGCTTCCGCCCGCAGCGTTTCGATGGCATGCCGGATGCCCAGACGGCGGCGATGCTGCAGGTACTCAACCGCATGCGTTAAGCCTGTCGGAGTGGTCGGCACAGGCTCAATCCAGGCGCCAGACGGCGAAGGTGATTCCTGATCCAGTTGCTATACCTTAGTAATCAACTGGATGCCGTCGATGTCAGCCCTCATCGTGTTGCTGCGCCAAATTTTTTTCCATCCCTGGATGCTGGCCAGCATGGCGGCACTGGCCAGTGCCGCACTGTTGCTGTCCGCCAGCCTCGGCATTGCCTTGCAGCAGATGAAGCAAAGCGAGAGCGAACAGATGAATGCCCGGGGCGAACGCTTTCTGGAGCGCCTGGAGCAGGTGTTCGGCCAGCTGCGTGAAGGGGTTGACCTGTTGCAGGCGCAGCCCTTGCGCGGCTGCAGCCCGGCGATGCTCACGACATTGCAACAGGTGAGCCTGAGCTCGCGGTTCATATATGAGGCGGCGTATGTGGATGGGCAGGTCGCCTGTTCCAGCCGTGGTGACGAGCGGGCCTTCGAACGCTTGCGCGCCCCCGACATTCAGGGACCAACCTACAGCTATTGGCTGAACACCACGACCGAGCCGAACGAGAACCTGGCCGCGCTGATGTTGGGGCGAGGCAAGTTCGTGGTGTCCACTTCCCGTGGGCACCTGACCGATGTGGTCGACCTGCCCCCAGGCGGTAGCCTGGTAGTTGTACTGGACAATGGCGCCCGTGCCATCCCGGTATTGGGCCCGCCGCAGGTCTGGCCGCCACCCTCGGCCTGGTCGACCAGCCACAAGTCGCTGCTCGAGCTCAGCGACCGCTTGATCTACCGCATGCCTACCAAGTCGCCGGACTACCAGCTGGTGCTGATTGCCCCGAGGGCCAAACTGCCGTTGAAGATGAATGGCATGCTCTGGCTATTGTTCCCCGGCAGCGTACTGGCAGCTTGCTGCATCGGTTGGGTGGTGTTGCAGTTGATCCTGCAAAAGCGGTCGATGAGCTCGGAGTTGCAGAATGCCTTGCGCCGCGGTGAGCTGCAGGTGCTCTATCAGCCGATCTTCGAACTCGACAGCCGACGCTGCGTGGGGGCCGAGGCTCTGGTGCGCTGGCGCCGCCCGGACGGGACACTGACCAGTCCGGACCTGTTCATTCCGCTGGCGGAAAATACCGGGCAGATTCGCCAGATCACCGACTTTGTCCTGCAGCGTGTGCTGGAGCAGCTAGGGCAGCTGCTGCGCTCTCACCCCGACTTGTACATTTCGGTGAACCTGGCGGCTTGCGATGTGATGGTGCCGCGGATTGGCCGGGTGGCGGCACGCTTGTTGGCCTTGCACAAAGTAGCGGCCAGGCAGATTGCCTTCGAGGTCACCGAGCGTGGCCTGATCGATGTGGTGGTGGCGCGGGATAACCTGCAGGCCCTGCGGGCAGTTGGGCATCAGGTGCTGATCGATGATTTCGGCACGGGTTATTGCAGTCTGGCCTACCTGCAGACCCTGCCAGTGGATTGCCTGAAGATCGACAAGGCATTCATCGATGCCTTGGGTCATGATGCCGCCAGCAGCGGTGTTGCCCCACATATCATCCGCATGGCCCATGACCTGCATCTGCGGGTGATTGCCGAAGGCATCGAGAGCGAGGACCAGGCGCTACTGCTAAGCAGCGAAGGGGTCCATTATGGCCAGGGCTGGCTATTTGCCCGGCCGTTGAATGCCCGGCAGTTTGCCGAGCTGGTGACCCGCGGGCATCAGACCGGCAGCGCCATGTAGAACTGGGTACCCTGCCCTGGCCGAGAAAAGACCCCCATGCGTCCGCCATGCAGCTGCACGATTTCCTTGCACAGCGCCAGCCCCAGCCCGGCCCCGCCTTTCTTGCGGCCTACCTGCACGAAAGGCTCGAAGATGCGCCCCTGCTGTCCATAGGCGATGCCCTCGCCATTATCCTCGATACTGATGATCACCCGTTCCGCATGGCGTCGCGCATGCAGGCGGATGCGCCCCCCGCTGGCGGTATGGCGGATGGCGTTGTGCAGCAGGTTGTCCAGAACCCGGTCCAGTTGGACGACATCGGCCTGGATACGTGGCAATGGCGGCTCCAGCTCTCTGATCAACTCGATCTGCTTGTGCGCAGCCTGCTCGGCAAAGCGCAGCTGCGCGCGTTCCAGCAGCTCGTCGATGGCGCAGGGGGCCAGCTCGAGCTTTTGCAGCCCGCTCTGGTAGCGACTGAAGTTGAGCAGGTCATTGATCAACTGGGTAAGACGCTGCATTTCTTCGCCAATGGTTTCCAGCAAGTCATGCTCGCGAGCTTCAGGTGGGAACTTGAGGCGCTCACGCAACAGCCCGAAGGCCATGTGCATGCCGGTTACCGGGGTACGCAGTTCGTGGGATGCGCGCAGCACGAACTCGCTGCGCACACGCTCGAAAGCCCGCTGTTCGGTCACATCGTGCAACACCATCACCGCACCAAGAATCGGCCCTTGCGGGTGGCTGACCGGGGTCAGGCTGTAGGTGAGCAGGCGGGTTTCCTCATCGACCTCGATGTTCAGGTCGTCCGGTGGGCGTTCGAGGTTGCCGCCGCGCAGCACCTGGCGAATTTGTTGTTCCAGCTCCGGGCGCTGCAAGGCCTCGGCCAGGCTGCTTCCCACGCGGCTGTCGGTCCAGCCCAGCTGGCGCTGTGCCACAGGGTTGAGGTGTTCCAGGCGGCCCTGGCGGTCGATGATCAGCAGGCCGTCGTCGATGCTGTCCAGTACGGCTTGCAAGCGTTGCTGGCCGGCCAGCAGTTCATCGACATTGGTGGCCTGGTGTTTGCGCAAGGCCTCGGCCATCAGGCCGAAGCGGCGGGTCAGCTGGTTGAGCTCGGCGGCCTGGGTCACCGGCAGGGTGACATCGAAATTGCCTTCGCCGAGTTGGTCGGCCGCTTTGGCCAGCGCTTCGATCGGCTGGCCAAAGCGCCGCGCGATGTTGTGCGCAGTGACGAAGCCCAGGACCAGCACCACCAGGCCCATCAGGCCAAGCATGCCGCTGATCAGCAAGGCGTGGTCTCGGGTGCGTTCCTCACTGCGGGTAATATGCTCCAGGGCCAGCTTATGGGAATCGATCAGGTCGCTGCGAACCTGGTTGAAGGCGGCGCCCAGCGGTTGCTCGGCTCCCATGCTGCGGGCGGGCGCGGGGCTCTCCCGGTAGGCCTGGAGAAAGGCCCGGTAATTGCTGCTGGCCTTGCTGAAGCTGGTACGCTCGCCGCCCTGTTCCAGTGCCTGATTGAGGAGAGTCTGGAAATCTTCCTGCAGCAACCGCAGGCTCTCCGGGGTGGTGCCTTCGTCAAGGATCAGGGTCAACTGTTCGCCCAGGTTCTGGCGCAGCTTCAGCCCTACCTCCAGGACATGAGTCGTATCGCGCACCAGTTGCTGTTGCACCGCGGCCATTTGCAGAACGCTGACCAAACCCAGCAACAGGCCCAGCAGCGCCACGGTAACCAGCGCCGAGATGCTGAGAAAAAGCCGCGTGCGCAGCTTCATGGGTGGCCACTTCATAGGTTGTACTGCTTACGCTTGCGGTACAAGGTGGAGGCGTCGATCCCCAGGGTCTTGGCGGCTTGGTCCAGGGTGTCGCTGGCAGCCAGCACCGCGCCGATATGGGCGCGTTCCAGCTCATCCAGGCTCAGGGCCGCGCCAATGCGCGGCGTGTTGCCTGAGGGCTGCTCGGCCATGCCCAGATGGCTGACTTCCACGCGTTCCTGTGGGCAGATGATGCTGGCTCGCTCCACCACGTTGCGCAGTTCACGAATGTTGCCGGGCCAGCGATAGTTGAGCAGTGCTGTTCGCGCTTCGTCACTGAAACCACGCGCAGGTCGGGAATATTCCTTGACGAAACGGGCGAGGAAACGGTCGGCCAGGGTCAGGATATCTTCACTGCGCTCGCGCAGCGGCGGCAGGTGCAGGGTGATGACATTCAGGCGGTACAGCAAGTCTTCACGAAAGCGACTTTCGCGCACCATCTCTTCGAGGTTGAGGTTCGTGGCAGCCAGGATACGCACGTCGGCACGGCGAGTGACCGGGTCGCCGACGCGCTCGTATTCCTTGTCCTGAATGAAACGCAGCAGTTTTGGTTGCAAAGTCAGTGGGAAATCACCGATTTCGTCGAGGAACAGTGTGCCGCCGTCGGCCTGGTTGACCCGCCCCAGTGTGCTTTCACTGGCGCCGGTAAAGGCGCCGCGGGTGTGGCCAAACAGCTCGCTTTCCATCAGCTCGGCGTTCAGCGACGGGCAGTTGATGGTCACGCAGGCCTTGCGCGCCCGCTTGCTCCAGCCATGGATGGCTCGGGCTAGTTCGCCTTTACCGGTACCGGACTCACCAAGGATGAGGATGTTGGCGTCGGTGGTGGCAACCTGGCGGGCGGTTTCCAGCACCGCCATCATCGCCGGGCTGTGCGAGTCCAGGCCGTCCTTGGGTTTGCGCACTTCGCCTTCCAAGGCCTCGAGGCGTGCAGACAGCTGGCGCACTTCCAGCTGCTTGGCGGTGGCCAGGCGCAGCTGGTCGGGGCTGCACGGCTTGACCAGGTAGTCGGCAGCGCCGGCCTGGATCGCATCCACCGCCGTGTCGATCGCCGAATGCGCGGTCACGATCACCACCCGCATCCAGGGAGCCTGGATACGCATTTGCGCCAGCACGTCGAGCCCATTGTCTTCGCCCAGGCGCAAATCCAGGAAGCACAAGTCGAATACCTGGCGCTGCAGCAGGGTTTCGGCCTGCGCCGCGCTGTTGGCCGTGGCCACGCTATAGCCCTCGTCCTCCAGGCAGTAGCGGAAAGTGCGCAGGATCGCGGACTCGTCATCCACCAGCAGAATGCGGCCTTGAGTGTCCTGAGCTGATTCCATGTCCTGCGCTCCTTAGGGATAGGTCTTCAAATTAGTGTGGGAAAAATCGGGCAAGTTGCATGGTCAATTCTGAAGGAATCGGACCTTTGCATGCTAGCCAATGGCCAATCAACGCCTAGAGGCCGCGCTATCCCGGTGATTTGCTTAGAGGTGGCCAATGGCACATTGGTTGCGATGATTTTCAGTATTTGCCTACATAAGGAGGCATTGTCATGACTTTTTACCTGCGTACCGCGGTGTTGGCAGCCGTCTTGCTGCCGGCGTTCACCCCGGCATACGCCGACCCGGTACAGGACGCGCGCCTTGAAGGCGCGCTGCAAACAGCCCTGTCGCTCAACCGCATGCTCGACCTGTTCCGGATCGACGTCGAAGTAAACGGCAAGCAGGCGCGGCTTTCCGGTGAAGTGGAGAATGACGTCGAGCGACAGCTGGCCGAGCAGGTAGCTCTGGCCACTCGCGGCATCGAGAAGGTGGATAACCAACTGCGGGTCAACGCCCAGCTGGTGGAGCGGCCGTTGGAGCTGCGCGCCTATGCCCAGCGTCTGGAAGACGCCACCCTGGCAGCGGTCATCCGCGCCCGGTTGCTGTGGAGCCGCACCACCGAGCGCGCCCCTATAGATGTACAAAGCAGCGAGGGTGTCGTGACCCTGCGGGGCAAGGTCGACAGTGCCGAGGCCAAGGAACTCGCAGGCGTGGTGGCGCGTACCACTGATGGTGTGCAGTTGGTCAACAACCTGGTCAGTCTTGATTCCGCAGCCATGGCCAAGACCAGCGAAGCCCCGATAGGCGGCTCGACCGGGCCGCAACCGAGTGACAGCTGGATCATCGACAAAATCCACAACAGCTACCGCTTCAGCCGCAACCTGGACGGCCTGAATCTGAAAGTGGCCTGTGAAGGGGGCCTGGTGCGATTGTCGGGCGAGGTGGTCAGCAGTGAACAGAAAACCATTGCTGTCGAGATTGCCCGGCAGATCGTGGGTGTGCGGGGCGTAGATGCCGACTTGCTCAAGGTGGCAACCAAGGTCGAAGGCTGACCGATCGTGCAATTCGCACGACGGCCAAGCGGGCATCGTGCAGGATACGAGCTTCGCTGGGCTGGCAATGATTGATAACTAATTGAATTGCAAGGATTTAATTAGCGGTCCCAGGCTGGCATGCAGGCTGCAGTTACCTGTTCAGGTTTGAACAAAAAATTACAGCAGGAGGAGCCGGCATGAACCGTCAATCCGTCAACCGCTCGCAAGACGCCGCATTGCCCCTGCGCCAGATGTTTTCACTCGCCATGGCGCTGCTGCTGACCTTGGCCGCCGGCCTCGTCTACTACAGCTGGCAGACCGCGCGCCTGACCGAGCAAGTGGCGGCGCAGACCGCCCTGTTGACCCAGATTCAGGCGACTCGTGCCAATACCCTGGTCATGGCCGCCGGCCCGATTCCAGGCGGCCAGGCCAAGGCTTCACCGGCTACTGTGGAAACTGTCGTGCCGCAGGATCGCTGGGTCTTCTGACCCGTCGGCCTGACCGATTTTGATAAAGAAAGGAGAACCATCATGCTGAGCTGGGCTATCACTTTCCTCATCATCGCCATTGTCGCCGCAGTATTGGGCTTCGGTGGTATCGCAGGCGCTGCCACGGGCATCGCGAAGATTCTGTTCATTGTCTTCCTGGTGCTGTTCGTAGCCTCCTTCTTCTTTGGACGTGGACGAGGTTGAAGATGGGCAGGAAGCGTTGGACAGCCCTGGCTGCCGCCCTGTTGATGGGCGGCAGTGCGGCGGCGATGGCGGCCAATGACGGCCAGGTCCGGGTCGACCAGTTGCTCGGCTCGGACCCTGAGTATCGGGAAACCTGGCAGGACGCAATCAAAGGCGAGGAACGCCTGCCCGATTGGGTGGTCAATCTGACCGGCAGTTCCCAGCAACAGATGTCGGCTGTTACCGAAGATGGAGACCAATATCTGGTTGGCCCGTTGTGCGAACGAGCGGACAACTGCACCTACAAGCGCCTGATCGTGGCGTTCAGCTGGGACAAGGACGACGCCTACGGGATGCTCGTGGAGGTACCCGAAGGCTTGCCCAAGGACAAATCGCCTACCCGCCACGCGCAGTATCGCTGGCTGGGCAAGCCGGATGACGGCATGAAGGCGATGCTGCAAGAGCAGCTTAAGCGTGACCCGAACTGGTACTGAGCGTTTGCGGCGGTACGTGTGAAAAGTCATGCACTGTCACGTAATAGAAGCCGAACCTTTCTATAGTTCGGCCTTCTATGATGCGCCGCCCCGAGGAGGGGCAGCACATGACCAAGGGGCCGGGCCGTTCTGATTGTTACAGGATCGGAGTGGCCTAGGGGTACAGGGAGTGCCTCCAGCATTGGGCCGGGTCAGGAAAGGCGGAATCGGAAGCATCAGGTCGGCGGTGCCACGCGGGTACCTGGCCAGACCTGGCTTCCGAGGAGCCATCGGCAACCTCCTCTTCCCTGCGCGAATTCCCTCTCGAGACACATTTTGTTTCGACCGTACATCATTTTTTTTCGCACAGCCGACTCGCCAATCAAGTGGCATTTATGCCATTCGGATAGTCGAACAAGCCATCTTCCGAGCCCTTTCTACACGGCCAAATCTGCCGAAAATTGGCGATTTGGTCTTGTTCGGGATTCCGAACGTTATAAATCAAGCACTTGCGAACCCATCCTGGAGGTCAAAAATCCTATGCATGAACGGCATGGGGTATGCGCTTCCGGCATTAGATTTCCCCCTTTGCCATCGCAATAGTTGCGGCCTTTTTCGCTGGCCGAGCGTTCTGTCGTTCGCCTGCGGTGTCCTTACATGAACTCGCCGGACGGAACATCCGCTGCCCATCACCGGGCGACGGCTCTGTTACAAGCGTTCCGTCGGGTGCCCATGACCACTAGAACAAAGGGTAAAGACATGAAGAAGGCAAAACTGAGCCTCGCCTGGCAGATCGTCATCGGTCTGATCCTGGGTGTTGCAATCGGCGCGCTACTGAATCATTTCAGTGCGGAAAAGGCATGGTGGATCAGCAATGTCCTCCAGCCCGCTGGTGACATCTTCATTCGCCTGATCAAGATGATCGTCGTCCCGATCGTGATTTCGTCGCTGATCGTGGGTATCGCCGGGGTTGGCGACGCGAAAAAACTCGGCAGCATCGGCCTGAAGACCATCATCTACTTCGAAGTGGTGACCACCGTCGCCATTGTGGTGGGTCTGGTGCTGGCAAACCTGTTCCACCCTGGCGCCGGTATCGACATGAGCACCCTGGGTACCGTGGATATTTCCAAGTACCAGGCCACTGCTGCCGAAGTGCAACATGAGCATGCCTTCATCGAGACCCTGCTCAACCTGATCCCGTCGAACATCTTCGCAGCGCTGATGCGTGGCGAAATGCTGCCGATCATCTTCTTCTCGGTGATGTTCGGCCTCGGCCTGTCGAGCCTGCAGGCAGAGCTGCGCGACCCACTGGTGCGGACCTTCCAGGCGGTTTCCGAGACCATGTTCAAGGTCACCCACATGATCATGAACTACGCCCCGATTGGCGTGTTCGCCCTGATCGCCGTGACCGTCGCCAACTTCGGCTTCAGCTCGCTGCTGCCGCTGGCCAAGCTGGTGCTGCTGGTGTACTTCGCCATCGCTTTCTTCGCCTTCATGGTGTTGGGCCTGGTCGCTCGCCTGTTCGGCTTCTCGGTGATCAAGATCATGCGCATCATGAAAGATGAGCTGATCCTCGCCTACTCCACTTCCAGCTCGGAGACCGTGTTGCCGCGCGTGATCGAGAAGATGGAGAAGTACGGTGCGCCGAAGTCGATCTGCTCGTTCGTGGTACCGACCGGCTACTCCTTCAACCTCGACGGTTCGACCCTGTACCAGAGCATCGCGGCCATCTTCATCGCCCAGCTGTACGGTATCGACCTGTCGTGGAGCCAACAGCTGCTGCTGGTGCTGACCCTGATGGTCACTTCCAAAGGTATTGCTGGCGTACCGGGCGTGTCCTTCGTGGTGCTGCTGGCTACCCTGGGCAGCGTGGGCATTCCGCTGGAAGGCCTGGCCTTCATCGCCGGTGTCGACCGCATCATGGACATGGCCCGTACCGCCTTGAACGTGGTGGGCAACGCCCTGGCAGCCCTGGTCATCGCCCGTTGGGAAGGCATGTACGACGCCGCCAAGGGCGAGAAGTACTACGCCTCGCTGATGGCCGACAAGCAGGAATCTGCCATGGTTGGCGAAGCTGCCAAGCGCTGAGCCTCACTTACGCTTGACCCAGAGCCCCGACTTGTCGGGGCTTTTTGTTTTTCGGGGTGTTCGCGGCCCGCTGCAGAGCGGTCGCCAGGGGCCGGGATACGCTATCATTCGAGCATTTTCAGGGGGAACATACGGATGCTCAACGGCCTTTGGCTTGGTTTTTTTCTGGTGGCGGCAGTCTCCGCCCTCGCGCAATGGCTGGTTGGCGGCAACCCCGGTATCTTCGCGGCCATGGTCGAGAGCATCTTTGCCATGGCCAAGCTGTCGGTCGAAGTCATGGTGCTGTTGTTCGGCACGCTGACCCTTTGGCTGGGCTTTCTCAAGATTGCCGAGAAGGCTGGTATCGTCGAGTGGCTGGCCAAGGTGCTTGGTCCACTTTTCGCCCGCCTGATGCCCGAGGTCCCGCCCGGCCACCCTGCCCTGGGCCTGATAACCATGAACTTTGCCGCCAACGGCCTGGGCCTGGACAATGCCGCCACGCCGATCGGCCTGAAGGCGATGCGCGCGCTGCAGGAGCTTAACCCCAGCAGCACCACGGCGAGCAATGCGCAGATCCTGTTCCTGGTGCTCAACGCCTCGTCGCTGACCCTGCTGCCGGTGACCATCTTCATGTACCGGGCCCAGCAGGGGGCCGCAGACCCGACCATGGTGTTCCTGCCCATCCTGCTAGCCACCAGTGTCTCGACCGTGGTGGGCCTGCTGTCGGTGGCGGTGATGCAGCGCTTGCGCCTGTGGGATCCGGTGGTGCTCGCCTACCTGATCCCCGGCGCCTTGCTACTGGGCGGCTTCATGGCGTTCCTCGGCACCCTGTCGGCGGCTGCGCTGGCCAGCCTGTCGTCGATCCTGGGCAATCTCACCCTGTTTGGCGTGATCATCCTGTTCCTGGTGATTGGTGCCCTGAGGCGGGTGCAAGTGTATGAAGCCTTTATCGAAGGCGCCAAGGAAGGCTTCGATGTGGCCAAAGGCCTGTTGCCCTACCTGGTCGCGATGCTAGTGGCGGTGGGCGTGCTGCGCGCGTCTGGCGCTTTGGAGATGGCCCTCGACGGCATTCGCCATCTGGTGACTTGGATGGGCCTGGACACCCGCTTCGTCGAGGGCCTGCCCACGGCGCTGGTCAAGCCCTTCTCTGGCAGTGCTGCGCGGGCAATGCTGATCGAGACCATGCAGACCCACGGCGTCGATAGCTTCCCGGCCCTAGTGGCAGCGACCATTCAGGGCAGCACCGAAACCACCTTCTACGTGCTGGCGGTGTACTTCGGTGCCGTGGGTATCCAGCGAGTGCGCCATGCGGTTGGTTGCGCATTGCTGGCAGAACTGTGCGGTGTGATAGCGGCGATCTTCGTCTGCTACTGGTTCTTCGCCTGAGTAATCTGCGCTAAGGGCCGCTCCTGCACAAAGCAGGCAGGTTTTCAGGGAGCGGGAATGCTACCCGCCTGGGCAATGGTCCAGCCTACCACCTGGCTTGTCAGCTGGTCGCAGGCCTGTCCAAAGCCCGCAACCACCGCTGACACCTGCCGGTCGGCCAACGGTTGGCGGATTTCGAAGCGTTTGCTGGCGAGGATGCGTTGGCTGCGCCCCTGTACCAGCCGTGCGTCATAGCGAATCACCACTTCCACCACCCCGTCCGCCCGGTATTCACTCTGGAACGCCTGCAGCTCGCCAGCCAGTTCGAAGTCGGCCTGCAGATTGCTGTCGTCGGCGCTCAGCCGCTGCACCCTGCCGTCACGCTGAAAGCCGTCCAGCAGGCGGTTGCGCAGCAGCACCGGCACCGCATCGCTCCAGCGCGCACCTTTGTAGCTGCTGACCACATTGCCCTGGGGGACCACGGCAATCCGCGGGCCGGCCAGCACCTCGCTGGCCAGCGGCTTGTTCAAGCGCAGTGACCAGTCCAGCGCTGGCACTGTACGGCTGGGTTGGTTGACCGGCAGGCGATAGAGGTCGACGGGTTCGCTCTGCGGCAGGATCGAGCAGGCACTGGCCAGGCTTAGCGCAGCCGCCAGGGCCGGCAGGCGCAGTGACGGTTTCATGGCTGGAACTCCTTGTTGTTGTCGCGGCCTAGCAGGTAGCCGCTGGGGTCGGCCTCCAGTTGCCGGGAAATGCCCTTGAGTGCGTTGAGGGTTTCGCGCAGTTCGCGAATTGCCGGGCTGAGTTGGTTCAGACCCTGGGCGCCGTCGCCGATCGCCTCGCGGTTGTCTTCGAGCAGGCGATTGATGGTTGCAGTGCTTTCGGCCAACGACTGCATGGCCTGCTCGGCGCTGCCGATCGCCTGTTTGCCCTCGCTGCCCAACAGGCCATTGGCATTACGCATCAGCGCCTGGGTTTCAGCCAGGGTGGCGCTGGCTTGCTTGCCCACCTCCACCAGTTGCTCGATGGCCTGGGCGATGCTGCCGTGCTGGCCGGCGAAGGCGCCGGTAGTCTTGTCGAGGTTGGCCAGGGTGTTGCTGAGGTGGCCAATGTTGTCCTCGGAGAACATCTGGTTGGCGTTGTGCAGCAGCAGGTTGATGTTGGTCACCAGGTCGCTGCTGTCATTGAGCAGGCGCGAGATTGGCGAGGGTGAGGCGATGATCACGGGTAACTTGCCATCCTTGCCTTTAAGTTCCGGGCTTTGCGGGGTGCCGCCGCTGAGCTGGATGAACGAGTTGCCGGTCACGCCGGCCAGGGTCAGCTTGGCCTGGGTGTCTTCCTTCACCGGGGTGTCCGCGCTCAGGCGCACCCGTGCCAGTACCCGGCGGGGATCTTTCGGGTCCAGGCGCAGGGTGGACACGTCACCCACCTTGATGCCGTTGTACTGCACTGGGCTGCCGCGCGACAGGCCGGAGACAGCTTCGTTGAACACCACCTCGTAGTCCTTGAAGGCGTCGTCGACACTGGATTTGGTCAGCCACAGGCCGAACAGCATGGCGCCGGCCACCACCAGGACGGTGACCAGGCCAATGAGGACGTGATGGGCTCGGGTTTCCATTGCTCAGCGCTCCTGCCCGGCACGGACGGCGGCCTGTTCGGCTGCGCGCCCGCGTGGGCCATGAAAATATTCTTGAATCCAGGCGTCGCTGGCCTGTTCGACTTCCGCCAGTGGGCCGGCGACCAGGACCTTCTTCTGCGACAGCACGGCGATGCGGTCGGTGATGGTATACAGGGTGTCGAGGTCGTGGGTGATGAGGAACACCGACAGACCCAGCGCGTCACGCAGGGTCAGGATCAGCTGGTCGAAGGCGGCGGCGCCAATCGGGTCCAGGCCGGCGGTGGGTTCGTCGAGGAACAGGATGTCAGGGTCCAGCGCCAGCGCTCGGGCCAGCGCTGCGCGCTTGATCATGCCGCCGGACAGCGAGGCCGGGTACTTGTCGGCGGCCGAGATCGGCAGGCCGGCCAAGGCCAGCTTCACCCCGGCCAGATGCTCGGCATCGGCGCGGGACAGCCCGGCGTGTTCGATCAGCGGCAAGGCTACGTTCTCTGTCACAGTCAGCGAGGAAAACAGTGCGCCCTTTTGAAATAGCACGCCGAAGCGTCGCTCGACCAGGGATCGCTGCTCTTCGCGCAGGCCGGCCAGATCCTGGCCGAACACCTTGATCTGCCCCTCATTGGGCCGCCGCAGGCCGATGATACTGCGCAACAGCACCGATTTGCCGCTGCCTGACCCGCCGACTACGGCGAGGATCTCGCCGCGGTACAGGTCGAGGTCGAGGTTTTCATGCACGCTCTGGCGGCCAAAGCGATTGCAGATGCCACGCGCCTCGATCACGCTTTCCTGGCCACTCACCAGCCCATCTCCATGAAGAACAGGGCGGCCACCGCGTCCAGCACGATGACCACGAATATCGACTGCACCACCGCCGAGGTAGTGTGCGCCCCTACCGATTCGGCGCTGCCGCTGACCTTGAAACCTTCCAGGCAGCCAATGGCGGCGATCAGGAAGGCGAAGAACGGTGCCTTGGCCAGGCCCACCAGGAAATGTTGCACGCCGATGTCGCTTTGCAGCAACGACAGGAACATGGCTGGCGAAATATCCAGGGTCAGTGCACATACCACCGCGCCGCCGACGATGCCGCAGATCATCGCGACAAAGGTGAGCAAGGGCAGCGAAATCAGCAAGGCCAGTACCCGCGGCACCACCAGCAGTTCCATGGGGTTCAGGCCCAAGGTGCGGATGGCGTCGATTTCCTCGTTGGCCTTCATCGAGCCGATCTGCGCGGTGAACGCACTGGCGGTGCGGCCGGCCATGAGAATGGCGGTCAGCAGCACGGCGAACTCACGCAGGAACGAGAAGGCCACCAGGTCGACGGTGAAGATGGTCGCGCCGAAATCGGCCAGCACCGTGGCGCCTAGGAAGGCCACCACCGCGCCCACCAGGAAGGTCAGCAAGGCGACGATGGGCGCAGCATCCAGGCCGGTCTGTTCGATGTGCGCCACGACCGGGGTAAGGCGCCAGCGATGCGGTTGCAGGGCGCGGCGCATCAGGGTTTCGAGAATCACGCCAACGAAGCCGAGCAACTGCAGGCTGTCTTGCCACAAGGTGCCGACGGCGCAACCGATGCGTTCCAGCAGCAACAGCAGCACGTTGCGCTCGGGTTCCTTGACCGGAATGCAGTAGTCCTGCACAGAGCAATAGACGTTCTGCAGCAGTGCGCGGCTGGCTTCGGGCAGTTCGTCGGTGCAGTGCGACAAGCGCTCGGCACCGAGCAGTTCGGCCAGCAGCGAGGCCCCGGCGGTATCCAGGCGGCCGAGTTGGCTGAGATCGGCAATGGTATCGGCGGCGTACTGCGTGCGCAGGCGCTCGCTCTCGCGCTTGAGATTGGCGTAGTGTGCCAAGGTCCAGTCACCGGTGATGCGCAGGCAGGCCGGTTGGCAGCTGGTATCCAGGGTGGCGCTGGGTGTGGTCATCGGCTCCATGCTCGTGACTCGCAGTGAGGCTCAGGCGCTGATCATAGCGTAGCGGGCATGGGCTGTTTGGTGATTATGTGCTGTGTGGGGCATGGGGGCGCAAAGCGTCCCCCACAATCATTGTGCCGGCGTATCGTCGACCACTTTGAAGCGCAGTACCCCGATGACCTGCCCATCCTCGGTCAGCACCCTCACCTGCCACTTGCCCACCGGGTTCGGCGGGAAGTTCTGTTTGTGCGTCCAGGCGCGGTAGCCTTCCTTGCGGCCGCCATGGATGTCCAGGGCAATGCGGTCGACCTCCTGACCGTCCTTTTGCCAAACGTGGTAGATCCGTTCGTTCAGACCGCGTGGCGCATTGATCGCCGTATAGGCATACAGCCCGTCGCTGCTGATGCGGCTGGCAGCGATTTCTTTCAGCGAAGCGCCTGGTTGGCGATTCTGGACTTCGGTGCTAACCGCGACGTCAGTCATCCACAGGGTCGCTGGTGGCACCCATGAGCGCAGCAGCCACCCGCCGCCGCCGACCGACAGGGTAACCAGCACCAGGGCAACGGCACGCCGCCAGTTATTGATCGGGAAGCTGCTGGCCAGGCTGGGGAACGACAGTGCCATGGCGATGATCAGGGCCAACTTGAAGCTTTGTGCAGTGGTCAGGTGCAGGATGATCGGCAGCGCAGTGAGCAATGCGGCGAACAGGGTCAGGGTATGCAGCGCCAGGAACAGCCAGCGCCGTGGTGCCAGCCACTTGTAGTAAAGCGGGTCGATGATCGAGATCAGGCCGGCGGCACCCAGCAGGCCGGTGAACACCAGTTGGCTGCTGTTCCAGGTGGTGGTGACGAAGAAGAACGGCAGCACGAAGAACAGCGATTCCTGGTGAATCATCTGCGTCGCATAGCGCAACAGCGGTTGCGGAATTTCGCGGTTGAAGATCCGCGCGAACAGGCCGGTGAGGGTATTTTCCAGCATTAGCCAGACCCAGCTGACCAGCATCAACACGGCCACCCAGCTAGCCAGGCTGGCCTGACGGTCAACCAGGATGAAACTGCCGATGCCTGAAAGGAAACCGCCAAGCGCAATGATGCCGGGGTAGCGTTTGAGAAGATCGATGATGCGCTGGACGATGCGGGGTATGTGGGGCATTGGCTCTACAACAGAGAAGATGAGGTTGGCTGTGCCCGCGAAGGGGCCGCTAATGGCAAAAGGATACCGCCGATTCATCGCTAGCGTGTAGCGCCGCCCGGTTTTTCCGGGCCATGCCGACGCCAGCGCAACAGCCCTGCAGCAAGGATCAGCCCCAACAGCAAGGCCCCCAGACCATAGAGGTCATCATAGCCAAGCAAGGGCTTCTCCACCCGCACATAACCATCCTTCTTGAGCAATGCCTTGAGCGCTTCATTGGCTTGCTCCAGGCTCACCTGGCGCAGTTTGCGCGCAGGGTCGGTGAAACGCCCGTCGTTGTAGTCGTTCAGGGCACCCCAGTAATAGTCGGCCAAGGCACTGTTGCCCTGGGTGCTCCAGCTTTCCTTGGCAATACTGGCGTCTTTGATGCGGGCAAAGGTGTCCGGGTCGAGGCCTTCTTTGCGCAGGTGGTCGAACAATGCTTGCATCACCTTGACCGCTTGGTCGATGTCTTCGCGTTCAAGGTCGGCATTGAGGCTGAGCAGGCCGGTGTCGCCAAAGCTTTCACGTTGCGCCGAAGGGCCGTAGGACAGCCCGTTGCGCAGGCGCAGCTGGTCATACAGCGCCCATTCCAGGTAATGCGACAGCAGGTCAAGGGTGGCCTGATGGTCGTTGTCCAGCACGGGCTCGACGAACAGCCAGTGCAGCTTCACGTTGTCACCCAGCCAGCCACGGGTCAGGTCGCGGCGCTGCTCGGCATGCTGGCTGATGCTTTCCAGTGTGCGGCGCTCTTCCGGCTCGGTGGCGGGCAGTTCGCCAAAGGAGCGTTCCAGGTAGGCCGGCAACAGGCGGTCAAGGCCGCCGACCATGATCAGGGTCATGTTGTTGGCCGCATACCAGTGGTCACGCAAGGTTTGCACCTGTTCCAGGGTCATGTCGTCGAGGTTGGAGCGCTCCGGGCATTTCAGGCCAAGTTCGGTGGCCAGCTGGTCGCTGGCGGGGTGGCCGATGTCCTGGCGGTCGAGCCAGCGCTGCAAGTGGCCATAGTGGCCGCCATCCTCGCGCTCGATGATGCGCTTGGCGGTGGCCAGGGTCCCGGCATCGATCCGGGTGTCGCGGATCACGGCCAGCAGCAGGTCGAGGACCTTGCGCTGGTTTCGTGCTGGCGCTTCGATGACGAACGTGGTGTCGGCGCTGCTGGTATAAGCGTTCCATTCGCCGCCCAGCGCCTGCAGGCGCTCCTCCAGGCCGCCCTCGCCGGTTTCATCGATGCCGCTGAACAGCAAGTGCTCAAGCAGGTGCGGCAGCTCCTTCTGTTCGCAATTGAAGTCGTCCAGGCCTACGCCGACCACCAGGCGGATCGCCACATGGTCACGTTCGTAGCCGTTTTTCAGGATGACCTGCAGGCCATTGGGCAACAGGTAGCCTTCAACCCGCGAGCGGTCGAGGGCGAATGTGGGCAGGCTGCAGATCAGCAGGCAAACGAACATCAGGCAACGCATGGGCGAGCTTGGGTCCTCAGGTAGGCGAAAATCACGGCAGGCGGGCTTCGTCCGGCACGCTGTCGAGCATCAGCCCGCCCGTGTCCGAGCCGCCCAGTACCACATAGGCACTGCTACAGAACAAAGAGTTCAACCGTTTCATATCGGCGATCAGCTCCAAGTGTAGCGAACTGGTCTCGATACTTTGCACTACCTTGCGCTGCAAGCGGCTGACGTGGGCGTGGGCCAGGCGCCGTTCCTGGGCGCGAAATCGGCGCTTTTCCCGCAACAGCAAGCGGGCGCTTTCCGGGTCGGCACTGAGGAACACCGACAGGCCCAGGCGCAGATTGGCCAGTAGTTGTTCCTGCAGGCCGGTCAGCTCTTCCAGGCCTACCTGGGAGAATTCCCGGCGCTGGCTGGTTTTCTGTTGCTGGACCTTGCGCAGCATGCGTTCGATCAGGTCGCAGGCCAGCTTGAGGTTGATCGCCAGCTCGATGATTTCTGCCCAGCGACGGTTGTCCTGCTCACTGAGGTCTTCACGCGACATTTGCGCCAGATAAAGTTTGATCGCGTTGTACAAGACATCGGCGTCCTCGCCCAGGGCGCGGACCTGCTGTGGCAAGGCTGTCTGGGTTCCACGCAGGGCACCGAGCATGGCTTCGAGCAGGTTGTCGACGATGTCACCGAGGCGCAAGGTTTCGCGGGCAGCGTTGGCCAGGGCCAGGCTGGGGGTTTCCAAAGCCGAGGTATCGAGGTGGCGCGGGCGTACCTGGCCATTGCCGTTTTCCCGGTCGGGCAGCAAGGTGTTGCACAACCGGCCCATCGGTTTGACCGTGGGCAGCATGATCAGGCAGCGCAGTGTGTTGTAGAGCAGGTGAAAGCCGATGACCAGCTCTTGGGCGCTGAAGCTCAGTGAATCCATCCAGGCCACCAACGGGTGCAGCACAGGTATGATCAGCAACAGACCAATCAGCTTGTACAGCAGGCTGCCCAGGGCCACCCGACGGCCAGCGGCGTTCTGCATGCTGGTGCTGATGAAGGCCAGCATGCCGCTGCCGATGTTGGCGCCGACTACCAGGCCGATGGCCACCGGCAGGCTGATCACTTCCGCGCCTGCCAGCGTCGCGGTGAGCAGCACGGCGGCCAGGCTGGAATAGGAAATCATGGCGAACAGCGCACCGACCAAGGCGTCCAGCATGATGTCGCCGGTCAGTGAGGCGAACAGCACTTTCACACCCTGGGCGTGGGTAATTGGCGTAGCGGCCTGCACGATCAGCTCAAGAGCAAGGATGATCAGGCCGAGCCCGATGCCTACCCTACCCAGCTGGCCGGCCCGAGTCTGCTTGCGCGAGAGGAAGAAGATCACCCCCAGGAAGATCAGCAGCGGCGACAGCCAGGACAGGTCCAGCGTCAGCACCCGGGCCATCAGCGCGGTCCCCACGTCGGCTCCGAGCATGATCGCCAAAGCCGGTGTCATGGCCATCAGGCCCTGGCCGACGAACGAGGTGACCAGCATGGCGGTGGCGTTGCTACTTTGCACCATGGCGGTGACCAGAATGCCGGCAACGAACGCCAGCGGGCGTTTGTTCATGTTCTGGCCGATGATGCGCCGCAGGCTCGAGCCGAATACCCGAAGGATGCCGGTACGTACGATGTGGGTGCCCCAGACCAGAAGCGTCACGGCCGAGAGCAGGTTGAGCAGGGTCAGCATGGCGACGGCCCCCTGATACATTGGCCCAGCGGGCCAAGAGATGAAGCGCGAGCGTTTGAAGAATTTTCAGTGCTCACTCAAAGCTTTAGTCGTTTTGCGTAGCTGTCGCCAGCTTCGCATGGCTGCCATTTATTTGAAACACGCTGGAAATGAATGATTGCCGGCATGAAAAAAAGGCCCCGAAAGGCCTTTTTGTACTGCGCTTCCTGATCTTATTGACCCGGAATGTCCTTGCGCAGTTTCACCGGCTCGTGCTCTTTGCCTTCCTTGCGGGCCAGGGCGGTGCGCATGCGAATGTTGATGGCTTCCACCGCCAGCGAAAATGCCATGGCGAAGTAGACGTAACCCTTCGGCACGTGCACGTCGAAAGCTTCGGCGATCAGCACGGTACCGACCACGATCAGGAACGACAGTGCGAGCATCTTCAACGACGGGTGCTTGTCAATGAATTCGCTGATGGTGCCAGCGCACAGCATCATCACCAGCACCGCGACGACGATGGCGGCGATCATTACCGGTACGTGGGACACCATGCCTACCGCAGTAATGACCGAGTCCAGCGAAAACACGATGTCGATGATGGCGATCTGGATGATGGTATAGAAGAACTTGCCACCCGCGCCTTTCGGCTCTTCAGCGTTCTCGTCCTCGCCTTCCAGGCCGTGGTAGATCTCTTGCGAGCTTTTCCACAGCAGGAACAGACCGCCGAAGAACAGAATCAGGTCACGCCCGGAGATGCCCTGGCCGAACACCACGAACAGGTCGGCGGTAAGGCGCATGACCCAGGTGATCGACAGCAACAACATGATGCGGGTGACCATGGCCAGGGCAAGGCCGAAGATCCGGGTGCGCGGCTGCATGTGCTTGGGCATGCGGCTGACCAGGATCGAGATCATGATGATGTTGTCGATACCGAGGACGATCTCAAGCGCGGTAAGGGTGAAAAAGGCAACCCAGATTTCCGGGCTGGTCAGCCATTCCATGTGTTTTCCTTCGAGCGGTAAAGGCGACGTGCCCACACCAGGGCACGTCGCGTTAGGGTGATTCGCGTTTATTAAAGACTACTGAACAGCGGGAAAATCCCCATCAGCAGCGCGGCGAGCATTATGCACAGGCACACCAGTACTGCCCACTTCAAGGTGAAGCGCTGATGATCGCCGAACTCGATGCCGGCCAGGGCCACCAGCAAGTAAGTGGAGGGTACCAAGGGGCTGAGCAGGTGTACCGGCTGCCCGACGATCGAGGCCCGGGCCATTTCCACCGGACTGATGCCGTAATGGCTGGCGGCTTCGGCCAGCACGGGCAGCACACCGTAGTAGAACGCGTCGTTGGACATGAAGAACGTGAACGGCATGCTCACGATCGCGGTGATCACCGCCAGGTATGGGCCGAGAGCTTCCGGGATGACTGCCAGCAGGCTCTTGGACATGGCGTCGACCATGCCGGTACCCGACAGGATGCCGGTGAAGATGCCGGCGGCAAAGATCAGCCCGGTGACGGCCAGCACGCTGCCTGCGTGAGCAGCGATACGGTCCTTCTGCTGCTGCAGGCAGGGGTAGTTGACGATCATGGCGATGCTGAAGGCGATCATGAACAGCACCGGCAGCGGCAGCACACCGGCGATCAGCGCCGCCATCAGCGCGGCGGTCAGCGCACCGTTGAAGTACAGCAAGTTCGGCCGACGCGCCTCCGGGAACTGTGAAACGGTGATTTCGCTATGGTCGATGTCGTCGGTGGGCAGGTGCAGTTCGCCCAGGCGGGCACGCTCGCGCTTGCCGTACAGGTAGGCGATGGCCAGGATCGCCAGTACGCCGAACAGCATGGCCGGGATCATCGGCACGAAGATCTCCGACGGGTCCACGTGCAGGGCGCTGGCAGCACGGGCAGTCGGGCCGCCCCAAGGGGTCATGTTCATCACCCCGCCAGCGAGAATGATCAGGCCGGC
The DNA here is from genome assembly GCF_014269185.2 of Pseudomonas oryzicola. Taxonomy (NCBI): domain Bacteria; kingdom Pseudomonadati; phylum Pseudomonadota; class Gammaproteobacteria; order Pseudomonadales; family Pseudomonadaceae; genus Pseudomonas; species Pseudomonas oryzicola. The sequence continues at coordinate 38,294 of NZ_JABWRZ020000001.1, read as the reverse complement.
CATGATTCGCGGGCTCATGCCCAGGCGGCTGTACATCGGCAGCATGGCGGCACAGCAGATCATGTAGGTGGTGGCACCGTCACCGTCGAGCGAGACGACCAGGGCCAGCACGGCGGTGCCGACAGAGACTTTCAGAGGATCGCCCTTGACCAGCTTGAGGATCTTGCGCACGGCCGGGTCGAACAGGCCGGAGTCGATCATCAGGGCGAAGTAGAGAATGGCGAACATCAGCATCACGCCGGTTGGCGCGAGTTTGCTGATGCCTTCGAGCATCATGGGGCCGATCTTGGCGGAAAACCCGCCGAACAGGGCGAACAGGATCGGTACCAGGATCAGCGCGATCAAGGCCGACAGGCGCTTGGTCATGATCAGGTACATGAAGGTGATGACCATGGCAAAGCCGAGGAAGGTCAGCATGACAGTACTCCAGGTGTGGCGCGGCGAAAGGAAAGACGATTCGGGCGGATCAGCGCGTCGGGCGCTGCACAGGGAGCATGCGGAGAGGGACTGCGGAAAGGCGGGCACAAGCGTACATCGGAATCACCATTGTTGTTGTTGATTAGGCCGGGCGCGGTGTTTACCGACGCCTTGGCTGACCGGTCTGGTGCCGGTAGTGGTGGCTATCCTATGAGGGCAAGCTTTCAGCCAGCTTTCGCCGAAGCGAAGGCGACGAGAGGTAGGTGAGTGCAGGATGTGACCGTTTCGCGGGTGAACCCGCTCACACAGGTGCGGCGCAGGTCTCAGCTGCTGTATGGACCCTATGGGAGCGGGTCCACCCGCGAAAAGGGCAGTACTGCAAACATCACAACTGCAGGCCACCGGCAGCCTTGTGCAAGGCCCGCAAATGCTCGCCGATCTGTTTTACGTTGGCCTCGACGGCGGCAATTTCCCTGGCCCGCGACGGCTGTAGCAGCGCCCTCACCTCTTTGTCCAGATTGGTGCTCAAGCGCAACAGCTGCGCCTGCCGCTCACTGCTGACTCGCTCCAGGTGCTTGCGCTCCTGCGGTTGCGGCAGCCCGTAGCCCTTGGTGTCGAGCAACTCTGCCGGGCGGCTGAGGAAGCCGCTGTTGGCGAGCATCTGCCTGAGGGTGGCGTCGGCCTTGCTGACGCTGCCGTCATTCTGCGCGGCGGCATTCAGGTAGCGCTGTTTGACCTCGTCCTGGGCCAGCAGCAATTGCCGACGCAAGCTGGCCTGTTCAAGCAGCAGCAAGGCTGCGCTGGTGCGCAGGTCGGCCTTGGCGAACCAGGCACGCCGTTGCTCGGCGTCCAGCCCCAGCCAGTCTTCGACCTTGTCCTGCTTGATCGGCAGCTGCTTCTTCAATACCTCGAACATGGCCTGATAGCGGTCGCGGTAGGAGTCGAAGCGGTAACCGAGGCGCAGCGCCTCGCGCGGGTCGTCGAGCACGCTGGTATCCGCCAGCCCCCTGCCCTTGAGCACAGCCAGCAAGCCGTTGGGCATGATGCTGTCGAGGTCATTCAGGCGTGGGTTGGCAGTGCCGCTGCGCAGCAGTTTCAACGACTCCACCGCGCAGTTGTTGGACAGGAACCAGTAGTTGCCGTCGTAACTCCAGTGCATTTCGGCGGCCTGGCGTACCAGGTTCTCTATCTCGTCGCGGCTGAGCCGCAAGGGCACCGAGGCCAGGCTGCGCAGTTCGGTCTTGGTGTATTCATCGATCACCTGGCCCAGCGGCAGTACGAACAGCCGTGAGGGGTAGGCGCCGACAAGCCCGTCCCAGCTCGACAGCTGTACGTCATTGACGAAGGCGCGGTACGACAGCACCAGGCTCTGGTCGAGGTCGAGGCGGCAATCCGGCCCGCGTGGTCGGCCCGGCTTGCAGATCACCAGGCGCAGCATGCTGTGGCCCCAGCGACTGACCAGGTTCTGGTTGGCTTCCGCCAGCAGGTAGTCCACTTCATAGACCCGCTCAGGGTCGATCTCGCCGAGCGGCTGGCGGGCGAAATCGCTGCCGGCATTGATGAACGGCAGGCCTTTGGCGCAGGTGTCCTGTTGCGGTGCCCAGCCAAAGTGTTCGCGCAGGTACTGGTTCAGCGCCGGACGGCGGCAACCGTAGCTCGGGTCGAGGAGGAAATACTCCATGTTGACCGCGATGTATTCCTTGGGGCTGCTCAGCTCATAACTGTCCGGGCTGCGCACGAACTGGCCATTGTGCTGTTCGCGCTCGCCGCGCCGGCCCACGTATTGCTGCCAGCCGGCCAGGTCGAGCAGGCGCGGGTCGTCGCTGAAGGTGAAGCGACGCTCTGCCTGGCCACGGCATGCCTCGGGCAGGCCGATCTTGCCGAGCGTGCCTTGCTGGCGCTTGCAGCGGGCGATCAGCGAGCTTTCGGCGCTAGGCCACAGCCGGGCGCGGTCGTAGATATGGGTGAGCTCGTGCAGCACGGTGGCCAGCAGTTCTTCACGCACCGTGCCATGTGGGCGGGTGGTACGTTTCCTGGCAGCACTGCCATCAGCGAGGCTGGGCAGCAGGCGATGATTGAGCTCCAGGGTAGAGACCAGCGATGCCTGGCCATAGGCGTCGGCCGGCATGTTGTCGCTCCAGCTGACCCGCACGCGGCGGTCCAGTTGGTGCTTGAAACGGGGTGGCAGCTTGCCCAGGGCCTCGTCGAGCAGGGCCTGGGTGGCTTGGGTTTGTTGCGAATCGAGGCCGGACGCCTGCAGCTCAAGCTGCAGGTCGGCCAGGGCGGGCGTGCCGAGCAGCGTCAGGGCGCAGCCGAGCAGCCAGGCGCGCACGCGGTTCACAGTGCGAGGATGGCTTCAGCCAGTACCTGGTCGCTGGCGCCGCGTGCTTCCGGCACGCGCTCGCGCAAGGTATTGAAGGCTGCCTCGAGCTGGGCACCGCGGATATCACCGTTGCTTGCGACGAAGCTGGCAGCGTCGTCGTGGGCTTCGCGCACCACTTTGGAATCGCGGATCGAGGTGGTGGTGTCAGAAGTGAAATCGATCGAGCGGCCAAAGGCACGCACGATGATATTGCTGGTGGCCACCAGGGTCTGTGCCTGGGCCAGGTCAGCCAGCAGGAGCATGCCGAGGGTAGCGGCAATCAGCGGTTTACGCATGGAACATCTCCGAAAATACAAGGAGCCAGATGAATTATTGGACGAGAATTGCTTGCGCCAGTTCCAGGTCGCCGACGGCCTGCCGTGCGCAGTTGTGGCGTAACGCCTGCAGTGCTGCCTCAAGCCGCGCGCCACGGATCTGGCCGTCGCTGGCAACGAAGGCAGCCGCATCGTCGCGGGCCTGGCGGACCAGTTTACGGTCGAACGGTGCCGTGGTGACCTGGCTGGTGACATAGCCTGTGATGACCAGGCCTTGCGTGGTGGTGTCCAGGGCATGGGCACTGGCCATGCCAACAACGGAGAACAGCAGCGGCAACAGATAACGCATGGGCTTTACGACAGCTGGAAACGTGGGGGCAACGGCGGACGGCCCGTGCCGGCGCTAACCGGCACAGCCGCACGAATCAGTCGGCGTCAGAGCGCCAGGATGGCCTGGGCCAGTTGCGCGTCGCTGGCCTGCAGAGCTGGCATCTGCGAACGGATGTGCAAGAACGCGCTCTCCAGCTTGGCACCGCGGATATCGCCTTGGCTGCCAACGAAGCTGGCGGCGTCGTCACGCGCGGCCTGGACAATCTTGTCGTCACGGAACGAGGAGGAGATGTCGGAAGTGGCATCGGTGGACGCAGCCACCGCGCCAACGACGGCGTCGGTGGTGACAACGAAGCTGGTGGCGCTTGCGGTGCCGGCCAGGCTCAGCATCAGGGCTGCGCCAATCAGGTATTTACGAGACATGATGGTGGACTCCTGGACTAGGGTCGGGTGGTTCTGCTTATCGGACGCTCGCACAGCTCGTCGCGGTACTTTTGACAGTGGGTTCTACCAGACTGTTAAGCCAAGCGTATCACGCGCCGGTGTTTCCAGAATCTACTGAAAGGCGGGCGGGGAATTGTACCGGTTGATTTTCAAGTTAAAAGAACTGTACTGGTATCGCCTGCAAAGGCTCTAGCATGGTCTTTACAAACAAAAAACCCGTTGCAGTCTCCTGCAACGGGTTTTGAGAATTCGCGGTGCCGGCCGAAGCCGGCAAGCCGGAGCTTAGCGCCAGAAAGGCTTGCTCAGCTCTTCGTAACGCTGCGACTCGCTGATACCGGCATCGGCCAGCAGGCGGGCGTCCAGGCGAGCCAGTTGACGGCGGCTGGCCATACGGCGCTGCCACAGCAACAGGGTGGACAGGGCGCGCAGCGGCAGCGAAGCGTTGGATTGCTGGGCGTTGCTTTCAAAAACCAGACCGGAACTGAGGGTACGTTCCATGATGTTTCATCCTTCCGCTTATGGCGGGATTAGGTAGTGATTTAACTGATGCCAATGATCCTCCTCTGTCGTCCATAACAGTAGATACAGTTCAGTAGAAAGACGATGGCTCAGTTAACTGTGTAACCCTACTGTTGCACCCGAAATAGGCGAAACTGTACTGGTCTGCACACATATGGTGCGCTTTTAGAGAAGGAGAGTGTTCGGTCCGGTTTGCAGCGGCAAAAATACCAGTACAGTAGAACAGTTTTTGCTGTTTAAAAATGATTGGACTGTACAGCACAGTTGTGTAGGAGCGGCCTTGTGTCGCGATAGGGCCGCAAAAGCGGCCCCAAGGTTCGATGTTACAGCTGAGATTGCAGGGGCTGCTACGCAGCCCGTCGCGACCCAAGACCGCGCCTACAGATACAAGGACCGGAACAGCGGAAGCAGGGCCGCCATTCCGGGAATGGTGTGGTCAGCCAGCCAGCATGCGCCCGGTTTCTTCCAGGTTCTCGTGCCAGCTCAGCGCCTCACGCAGGATATGCGGAGTATGGCCGCCCCGCTGGCAGGCGCGTTCGAAGTAATCGTTCAGCGCGGCGCGGTAGTCGGGGTGCACACAGTTGTCGATGATCGCCCTTGCCCGCTCACGCGGCGCCAGGCCACGCAGGTCGGCCAGGCCTTGCTCGGTTACCAGGATGTCCACGTCGTGCTCGGTGTGGTCGACGTGGCTGACCATCGGTACCACACTGGAAATCGCGCCACCTTTGGCAATCGACTTGGTGACGAACACGGCCAGGTGAGCGTTACGGGCAAAGTCCCCCGAGCCGCCAATACCGTTCATCATCCTGGTACCGCAAACGTGGGTCGAGTTGACGTTGCCGTAGATATCGAACTCCAACGCCGTATTGATGCCAATGATGCCCAGGCGCCGGACCACTTCCGGGTGGTTGGAGATTTCCTGTGGGCGCAGCACCAGCTTGTCCTTGTAGCGCTCCAGGTTGCCGAACACGTCGGCGTTGCGGCGGGTGGACAAGGTGATCGAGCTGCCCGAGGCGAAGCTCAGCTTGCCGGCATCGATCAGGTCGAAGGTGGAGTCCTGCAGTACTTCGGAGTACATGGTCAGGTCTTCAAACGGCGACTCGATCAGGCCGCACATCACCGCGTTGGCGATGCTGCCGATACCGGCCTGCAGCGGGCCGAGCTTGTTGGTCATGCGGCCAGCTTCGACTTCCTTCTTGAAGAAGTTGATCAGGTGGTCGGCGATGCCCTGGGTTTCGTCATCCGGCGGCAATACGGTGGATGGCGAGTCCGGCTGGTCGCTGATGACGATACCGACGATCTTGGCCGGGTCGATCGGGATCGCGGTGCTGCCGATTCGATCGTCTACCTTGACCAGCGGGATGGGCGTGCGGGTCGGGCGATAGGTCGGGATATAAATGTCGTGCAGGCCTTCGAGGTTGGTGTTGTGCGAGAGGTTGATCTCGACAATCACCTGCTTGGCGAAGATCGCGAAGCTGGCCGAGTTGCCCACCGAGGTGGTTGGCACGATATGACCTTGCTCAGTGATGGCCACAGCTTCGATGACCGCGATGTCCGGCAACTTCAGCTGCTGGTTGCGCAATTGTTCGACGGTTTCCGACAGGTGCTGGTCGATGAACATCACCTTGCCGTCGTTGATGGCCTTGCGCAGTGTGCTGTCGACCTGGAACGGCATACGACGAGCCAGCACGCCGGCCTCGGTCAGTTGCTTGTCCAGGTCGTTGCCCAGGCTGGCGCCAGTCATCAGGCTGATTTTCAGTGGCGACTGCTTGGCACGCTCGGCCAGGGCATGTGGTACGGCCTTGGCTTCGCCGGCGCGGGTAAAGCCGCTCATGCCGACGGTCATGCCGTCCTCGATCAGACCAGCGGCATCAGCCGCACTCATTACCTTGCTGTGCAGGGAGGACAAGCGGATACGATCACGGTACATGGATTGTTATCTCGGGCTACTGAAACTACTGCAGCGCAGTCTAGAGACTTCGCCCTTTGCCGTCCCACGACTATGGTCGTATGAGAAGCCTTGAAGTAGAGCCGTTGATCCGGATCAATCAAAAAAGCCCCGGCAGATTCTGACCGGGGCTTTCTTTATGCCAGCTGGTTTGCAGTAGCGGCTTTCACTCTACTGCCTTGACCATGTCCTCGATGACTTTCTTGGCATCGCCAAACACCATCATGGTCTTGTCGAGGTAGAACAGTTCGTTGTCCAGTCCGGCATAGCCGCTGGCCATGGAGCGCTTGTTGACGATGATGGTCTTGGCCTTGAAGGCTTCGAGGATCGGCATACCGGCAATCGGCGATTTGGGGTCATTCTTCGCTGCCGGATTGACCACGTCGTTGGCGCCCAGAACCAGTACCACGTCGGCCTGACCGAACTCGGCGTTGATATCTTCCATCTCGAACACCTGGTCGTAAGGCACTTCCGCCTCGGCCAGCAACACGTTCATGTGCCCGGGCATACGGCCGGCCACCGGGTGGATCGCATACTTCACGGTCACGCCGTTGTGGCTCAGCTTCTCGGTCAGTTCCTTGAGCGCGTGCTGTGCGCGAGCCACAGCCAGGCCGTAGCCCGGGACGATGATCACGCTGTCGGCGTTGCTGAGCAGGAAGGTGGCATCGTCAGCCGAGCCGGATTTCACCGGGCGCTGCTCTTTCGAGCCTTGCGCCGCGCCGGCATCGGTATCGCCACCGAAACCGCCGAGGATAACGTTGAAGAACGAACGGTTCATTGCCTTGCACATGATGTACGAGAGGATGGCACCGGACGAACCGACCAGCGAGCCTGCAATGATCAGCATCGAGTTGTTCAGCGAGAAGCCGATGCCGGCCGCTGCCCAGCCCGAATAGCTGTTGAGCATCGACACCACCACCGGCATGTCGGCCCCACCGATCGGGATAATGATCAGCACGCCCATGATGAAAGCCAGGACCAGCATCAGGGTAAAGGCGCTGTAGTGCCCAGTGAAGGTGAACAGCAGGCCGAGGGCGATGGTGGTCAGGCCGAGGATCAGGTTCAGCTTGTGCTGGCCGGCGAACTGTACCGGTGCGCCCTGGAACAGGCGGAACTTGTACTTGCCCGAGAGCTTGCCGAAGGCGATCACCGAGCCGGAGAAGGTAATGGCACCGATGGCTGCGCCGAGGAACAGCTCCAGGCGGTTACCGGTGGGGATCGGGTCGCTGATCGCGGCGACGATGCCCATCGATTGCGGCTCCAGCACGGCGGCGATGGCGATGAACACTGCGGCCAGGCCGATCATGCTATGCATGAAGGCGACCAGCTCTGGCATCTTGGTCATCTCGACGCGCTTGGCCATGATCGAGCCAGCGGTACCGCCGACCAGCAGGCCAACCATGACGTAGCCGATGCCGGCGGTAGCCAGCTCCGCGCCAAGCTTGTAAATGAGGCCAACCGTGGTGAGGATGGCGATCCCCATACCGATCATGCCGAACAGGTTGCCGCGCCGCGAAGTGGTCGGATGCGACAGGCCCTTGAGCGCCTGGATGAAGCATACCGAGGCGACAAGGTAGAGAAGTGTTACCAGATTCATGCTCATGCTTACTTCTGCCCCTCGTTCTTGGCTTTCTTCTTGAACATCTCAAGCATGCGGCGGGTGACCAGGAAGCCACCGAACACATTGACCGCGGCCAGGGCCACGGCGAGGGTACCCATCAGCTTGCCGGCCGGGGTCACGGTCAGCGCGGCGGCCAGCATGGCGCCGACGATGACGATGGCGGAGATGGCGTTGGTTACGGCCATCAGCGGGGTGTGCAGCGCCGGGGTGACGTTCCAGACCACGTGGTAGCCCACATAGATGGCCAGCACGAAGATGATCAGGTTGTAGATGCCATGGGAAATCAGCATGTCTTCCATTGTCGTGCTCCTTAGCCGTTCTTGCGGACGACCTGACCATCGCGGCACATCAGGCAGGCCGCGACGATGTCGTCTTCGAGGTTGATGACCAGCGCGCCGTCCTTGTCGAACAGCAGCTTCATGAAGTCCAGCAGGTTACGCGCATACAGCGCCGAGGCATCGGCAGCCACCTGGGCTGGCAGGTTGGTCGGGCCGACGATGATCACGCCGTCGTGCTGCACCACCTGGTCGGCGATGGTCAGCGGGCAATTGCCGCCCTGGGCTGCCGCGAGGTCGATGACCACCGAGCCGGGTTTCATCTGCGCGACGGTTTCGGCGCTGAGCAGGGTTGGCGCCTTCCGCCCTGGGATAAGTGCGGTAGTTATGACGATATCCGCTTGCTTGGCGCGCTCGTGCACGGCCTGGGCCTGGCGTTGCATCCAGCTGGCTGGCATCGGCCGGGCATACCCGCCCACGCCTTCGGCGCACTCGCGTTCCTCATCGGTCTCGTAGGGCACGTCGATGAACTTCGCACCCAGTGACTCGATCTGCTCCTTCACTGCCGGGCGTACATCCGATGCCTCGATTACTGCGCCCAGGCGCTTGGCCGTGGCGATGGCCTGCAGACCGGCAACGCCCGCACCCAGAATCAGCACGCGCGCAGCCTTAACGGTACCGGCGGCGGTCATCAACATGGGCATGAAGCGTGGATAGTGATGGGCTGCCAGCAACACTGCCTTGTATCCGGCGATGTTGGCCTGCGATGACAGCACATCCAGGCTTTGGGCCCGCGAGGTGCGCGGCGCGGCTTCCAGGGCGAAGGCGGTAACGCCGCGCCCGGCCATCTTGCCGATCAGTTCGTTGTTGAAGGGATTGAGCATGCCGACCAGGATGCTGCCGCTGTTGATGAGGGCCAGTTCCTGGTCGTTGGGGGCGACCACCTTGAGCACCAATTGGGCACCGTAGGCATCGGCTGCGCTCCCCAGGGAAGCGCCCACGGCTTCATAGGCACCGTCCGGAATGCTGGCGTTGAGCCCCGCCCCCCGTTGGACGGTAACCTGATGGCCCTGGCCAATCAGTTTCTTGATGGTTTCGGGGGTCGCAGCGACCCTTGTCTCACCGGTCTGCGTCTCGAGAGGAACACCAATGTGCACGACTATTTCTCCTGCGGTGACCTTTTGTCTTTGTAAAAGCCAACGCACTTCGGATGGTGCGCTGGGGCGGCTGTGGAGCGCCGGCCCGCCGAATCCCGGGCGGGCGGAGCATTTTGCAGACGAAGCCAGGGGCCTTCAACCGGTTCTGGAGCGAAACGAAGTCAAAACTACAAGTCACCCTGTGACCGTATGTCGCAACGGTCAGGCTGCAGCCCGTCAAGCAAGGGCTATTGGCAGACTAGGAGAAAAAATCAAAAAATTTCTGGCCAATTCGCTTACAGCTTGGTGAATGTCGCAAAATAACCCGCAAAGCCGCGCAGTAAGCCGGGTTAAACAGGATTTTTGCATTCGCATAACAGTTTATGTTTATGCGACAAATACATACATCTGTAGGTGTTTAAAATAATTGACTACGAAGTCAGGTTGTAGCGTTTCAACTAAGTTCTTGCTGTGTATGCCTGGGCCTGGCCAACCAGCCAGTCGCGGAAAGCGCGCAGCGAAGCCGACTCCACCTTGCGCTCCGGAATCATCAGATAGTAGGCCTTGTCACTGCTGAGGGCATGCCTGTTAGCGACCACCAACCTACCCTCCTCCAGCTCGCGCTGGATCAGGAATGGCGGAATCAGGGCAATGCCCATTTCATGCATGGCCGCCTGGGCGAGCATCGAGAATAGTTCATAGCGCGGGCCTGTCATGTCGCGCTCCACGTTCATGCCGATGCTGCTGAACCATTGTCGCCAGGCATAGGGGCGCGTGCTTTGCTGCAGCAACGGCAGCTGGGCAATCCGTTGTGGCTCGAGCGTACCCTGGCCGTGCAGCAGCGCCGGGCTGCATACCGGTACCGGGTTTTCTCCCATCAACGGGTGCGACTGGGTGCCGGACCAGTCGCCATCGCCAAAGTAGATGGCTGCGTCGAAGGTCGTGTCGGCAAACAGGAAAGGCCGGGTGCGATTGGTGAGGTTGACCGTGACCTCTGGGTGACGCTGCTGGAAATCCTTGAGCCGCGGCAGCAGCCACTGGGTGCCGAAGGTGGGTACCACGGCCAGTTCGATCACGTTGGCGCCCTGCTGGCGCATCACTGACAAGGTGTCGCGCTCGACGGCATCCAGTTGGGCGGCCACCTGGCGACTGTAGGAGAGGCCGGCTTCGGTCAGTTTCACCCCACGTCGCGAGCGGCGGAACAGTTCCACATTGAGAAAAGCCTCCAGGCCACCTATCTGCCGACAAACGGCCCCCTGAGTCAGGGCGAGTTCCTGGGCGGCTTTGGTAAAGCTTTCGTTGCGTGCCGCCGCTTCGAAGCAAACCAGCGCGGCGGTACTGGGAATCTTGCGGCGCACGTACGTCAACCTCACTTGTCACACTGTCAATAGGGCGTTTTGCCCATTTACGGAGTGACAAATTATCACTAATTGGTGCGCAATCCTCGTTTGTCCCCGCAGCCGATCAGGCCTAGGCTCAAGGGCACAGGAAACTGCTCCCAATTTCGAGGATTTCGCTCATGGCCGGTAAAGCAAGCTTCAACTGGATCGACCCGCTGCTGCTCGATCAGCAGCTCACTGAAGAAGAGCGCATGGTGCGGGACAGCGCTTATCAGTTCGCCCAGGACAAGCTGGCGCCGCGTGTGCTTGAGGCCTTCCGTCATGAGCAGACCGACCCTGCGATCTTCCGTGAAATGGGAGAGGTGGGGCTGCTGGGCGCCACCATTCCCGAACAGTATGGCGGCAGCGGCCTGAACTATGTGTGCTACGGCCTCATCGCTCGCGAGGTGGAGCGTATCGACTCGGGTTACCGCTCGATGATGAGCGTGCAGTCGTCGCTGGTGATGGTGCCGATCAACGAATTCGGTACCGAGGCACAGAAGCAGAAGTACCTGCCCAGGTTGGCCAGCGGCGAATGGATCGGCTGCTTCGGCCTGACCGAGCCTAACCACGGCTCCGACCCGGGTTCGATGATTACCCGTGCACGCAAGGTCGACGGCGGCTACCGTCTGACCGGCAGCAAGATGTGGATCACCAACAGCCCGATCGCCGATGTGTTCGTAGTCTGGGCCAAAGATGACGAGGGGGATATTCGTGGCTTTGTCCTGGAAAAGGGCTGGGAAGGTCTCAGTGCACCGGCTATCCACGGCAAGGTCGGCCTGCGCGCCTCGATCACCGGCGAAATCGTCATGGACAACGTGTTTGTACCGGAAGAGAACATATTCCCCGATGTGCGCGGCCTCAAGGGTCCGTTTACCTGCCTGAACTCGGCCCGCTATGGCATCTCCTGGGGTGCACTGGGTGCCGCCGAAGCCTGCTGGCACACCGCGCGTCAGTACACCTTGGATCGGCAACAGTTCGGCCGCCCGCTGGCGGCCAACCAGCTGATCCAGAAGAAGCTGGCCGATATGCAGACCGAAATCACCCTGGCGCTGCAGGGCTGCCTGCGCCTCGGACGGATGAAGGATGAAGGCACGGCTGCAGTTGAAATCACCTCGATCATGAAGCGCAACTCCTGTGGCAAGGCACTGGATATCGCCCGCCTGGCGCGTGACATGCTGGGTGGCAATGGCATCTCCGATGAGTTCGGTGTGGCCCGTCATCTGGTCAACCTTGAGGTGGTCAACACCTATGAGGGTACCCATGACGTGCATGCACTGATCCTGGGGCGTGCGCAAACCGGTATCCAGGCCTTCTATTGATAAGGAGCCAGCCTATGGGCGCGTTATCACATCTGCGGGTGCTGGACCTTTCGCGCGTGTTGGCCGGCCCGTGGTCTGGCCAGATTCTCGCTGACCTGGGCGCTGATGTGATCAAGGTCGAGCGACCTGGTAGTGGCGACGACACACGCTCGTGGGGGCCGCCCTTCCTCAAGGATGCCGAGGGGCAGAATACCAGCGAGGCTGCTTATTACCTCTCGGCCAACCGCAACAAGCGCTCGGTGACCATCGACTTCACCCAGCCCGAGGGGCAGCGCCTGGTGCGTGAGTTGGCGGCGAAGTCCGATATCGTCATCGAGAACTTCAAGGTGGGTGGGTTGGCTGCCTATGGTCTGGACTACCAAAGCCTGAAGGTAATCAATCCTCGGCTCATCTACTGTTCCATCACCGGCTTCGGCCAGACCGGGCCTTACGCCAAGCGCGCCGGCTATGACTTCATGATCCAGGGACTGGGCGGACTGATGAGCCTGACTGGCCGCCCGGAGGGTGAACAAGGCGCAGGGCCGGTCAAGGTGGGGGTGGCGCTGACCGACATCCTGACCGGGCTGTATTCCACCGTGGCGGTTCTCGCTGCCCTCGCCCACCGGGAACAGACCGGGGTGGGCCAGCACGTCGACATGGCATTGCTCGACGTGCAAGTCGCCTGCCTGGCGAACCAGGCGATGAACTATCTGACCACGGGTGTGCCGCCTCGTCGCCTGGGAAATGCGCATCCGAATATCGTGCCGTACCAGGATTTCCCGACAGCGGATGGCGATTTCATCCTTACCGTGGGCAACGACAGCCAGTTCCGCAAGTTCGCCGAGGTGGCCGGGCAACCACAATGGGCGGACGATCCGCGCTTCATTACCAATAAAATGCGAGTGGCCAACCGGGCGGAACTGATTCCTTTGATCCGTCAGGCTACGGTGTTCAAGACCACGGCCGAGTGGGTGAGCCAGCTGGAGGCTGCAGGGGTGCCGTGTGGGCCTATCAATGACCTGGCGCAGATGTTCCAGGACCCGCAGGTACTCGCGCGTGGGCTGGCAGTGCACATTCCGCACCCGTTGGCGGGGAGTGTGCCGCAGGTGGCGAGCCCTATTCGCTTGTCGGAGACGCCAGTAGAATACCGACGGGCGCCGCCGCTGTTGGGTGAGCATACCGATGCGGTGCTGGTAGGCGTGCTGGGGTTGGATGCAGGTGAGGTGCGACGGCTTCGCGATACCGGCGTGCTGTGAAGGCGTGTAGTGCTGATCAAGAGCGGGGAGG